>NZ_CP080269.1:4265000-4332500 GCF_019431355.1 Paenibacillus sp. R14(2021) | reverse complement strand
TACGTTTCCTAAACAGCTGCATCCAGGTTCATGCATTAACATGGCCATCCTCCAAAAAGGGATGAACGAAGGCCTGCTGCACCGACCATTATTGAGATACCTTGGCTGCAGCATTGTTATGCGCAAGTTTCATTTGCTTCTGCTGCGCGAGACTGAAGTAAGAGAGAAGCGCAAGCAGACTTGTCGACAAAATGATGACCCCCATTGGAACCGCGGAATTCTCCCCGGCAATGCCTACTAATGGAGAAGTGCATGCTCCCAGGACGAATGGCAGCAAGCCAAGCAGTGCCGATGCGCTTCCCGCTCTCTGACCTTGGGATCCAATCGCCAGAACAAATGCCGCCGTTGACGTCATGCCAATGGACGCTACGAAGAAGAACAACGGAATAACTAATGCTAGTAATGGACCGTGCATGAGAATAACGAGCAAAGCCGCAAAGCTTGCCATGCAAGATATCAGCAAACCAAGGACGACAAAACGGCGTTCCGAGAACGACTTGCTGAAGCGTCCAACGGCTTGCGAACCGATGATTAAGCTTATCCCATTGGATGCGAACAACAGCGCAAACAGCTGCGGGGAAGCTCCGTAAATATTTTGGTAGATGAACGGCGTCCCTGATACATAGGCGAATACGCCGCCGATCATAATGCCTTGCGCAAGCGCGAAGCCTATAAACTGCCGGTCCTTAAACAGTCCCTTAATGCCGGTAAATAGTTCTCCGAAGTTGCCGGATACCCGATTCTCGGCACGCAAGGTCTCCTTTAAATTCATCGTAGCCAATATAACGAGCAGCAAGCCGACAAAACCCAGTACGACGAAGACGCCAACCCATGTCGTAAAGGAGATCACGCCGCTGCCCGCCATCGGTGCAATCATCGGGAACAAATTATTAACGAGTACGAGCATCGAGAAAAATTTCGTCAACTCCGGTCCGCTGTACATATCGCGTACAATGGCTCTCGATATGACGATTCCCGCAGAGGCGGCGAATCCTTGAATAAACCGCGCAGCTATAAACCAATAGATGTTCGGGGCGATCGCGCAGGCAAACGAAGCGGCCAAATAGAGCAACATCGAAATAATAATAGGTTTCCGTCTTCCATGAACGTCGCTTAACGGTCCCATAATAATTTGGCCTAGCGCTAAGCCGATGAGGCATGCCGTCAAACTAAGCTGAACGACTGAAGCTTCGGTTCCGAAGCTAGCGGCTATAGCCGGAAATGACGGCAAATACATATCAATCGTAAGCGGGCCAAGTGCCGAGAAAGCGCCTAACAACAAAACTAACCTAATGCGGTCGTACTTTCGAACTGCAGACATTGCTGATTTTCCCCTAACTTTAATTCTTAATTTATAAGGATTATAAACTAGCCAACTGGCTTCATTATAGCCCTGTATGGCGGTTGTCAGCAAAGCTTATTATTGCACTTTCAGCAGCATCCCTTATAGATTGGTTCATCCATACCATCATCGCGTTTGCAGCAAGTCCTCCCGCGCTTGCTTAAGCGCGTCTTCGAGCGTACCTTCAACGATCGTTATAGGGATCGAAAGCATCACGTTCACGGGGAGACCGAAGTTCTCCACGCGCATGCCGTCCTCATAAAGACCGGTTGCAGCTTGCGTCTCCGGGAGAAGCTTCTCTGCCATTGCTCGATTGTCCGAGAGGAAGCCATACAGCTTCTTACCCAATCCATAGCCGAGCCCGCATTCGAAGACAGTCCCCGAGTCAGGCTCCTTGCCCCGAAAAGGATTCAAATTGGCAATGATAATATCCGCTTTCTGGACCAGCTTCACGTTTCCATCGAAGATCAATTTCGCGGTCTCGAGCGGATCAGGCTGCGGCGTAATGTCCTTATCAAGCGGAAAGATCCCCTCAAAGCCGTAGTCCTTGCACAGCTGTTTCATTCGAACACCCGTCTCTACCGCATCGGTCTGAAACACTTCAAATCCTGCCATATACACTTTCGGTTGCATGTGAATTTCTCCTTTTGCCGCTAATTAGTACGCCCAATTCCCTTGTCGGAAAACAGGCTCGATTGTCCCATCAGGCAGTTCTCCGTCAATATCGAGCGTCGCGCAGCCGACCATAAAGTCGACGTGCGTCAGACTTACATTCGCACCCCGCGCCAGAAGTTCTTCACTGGAAAGCTTTGTTCCATCTTCTATATTTACGGGATAAGCACTTCCAAGCGCAAAATGACAGGAAGCATTCTCGTCGATGCCCGTATTATAGAATACTCTGTTTAAATTCGATATCGGGGAATCATGCGGCACTAATGCGATCTCGCCGAGATAAGCTGCACCTTCGTCCGTTTCGAGCAGCGATGTTAAATGTTCACGACCCGAATCGGCATCATACGCAGTCACTTTGCCGTCCTTGAACGTAAACGTGATCCCCTCGACAAGTCTACCGTTCAAATTGAGCGGAAATGTACTTCTTACTGTTCCGTTCACGCCGGCACGATGCGGCATGGTGTACACCTCTTCCGTCGGCATGTTTGCGACAAAATAGATGCCCTTCTCATTCTCGCCGCCGCCGCCGCGCCAAATATGGCCTTCAGGCAGCTCCACTCGCAGATCCGTTCCCGGCGCACGATAACGGAGACTCTTGTAACGTTTGGCATTCAGTTGATCTTGGCTCTTCTTCAAATGATTAATATGCTCGCGCCAAGCAGCTTGAGGATCGTCCGTGTTCACGCGTACCATTGCGAATATCGCTTCCCACATCGCATCCACGCGCTGTTCCTCCGGAAGGTCGGCAAACACTTTGTTCGCCCATGCGCGAGTTGGGGCTTTGATCAGCGACCAGCTGATTTTGCTATTGCGCGTATACGTCGAATATTCCTTTCGCGCGATAGCCGCAGACTTGACCGCCGCCGATACTTTGGAAGAATCGATACCTTGGAACAGGTCCGGATTGGGTACTTTGATATGCAGGATCGCCCCGCCCTCTTCGGCAAAATGGACCATGCTATCGGCCAGCCATTGCGGATAATAATCGAAGGAATCATCCGAGGCCTTCTCATATCGGGCACGAGTGACCGCATCATCGTCCCACTCCACAATGACAAATTTGGCTCCTGCCTCATAAGCTTTCGCCACAATTAATCGGGTAAGTTCAGCCGTTTCGATCGGGGCATGTACGATAAGCACTTGCCCGACTTGAATATTCACCCCAACCTTGACGACCAATTCAGCATATTTATTTAACTTCAACTCAAAAGTCTCCATTCACCGAACTCCTTTCTAAACCTTTCTGCATACATCTAGGCTGTTGTTAACAATAATAAGAGGCTGTATGGACTAGGATACCAGATGGTTGGCCGCTTTGCATTCGTGCTAACCGGCCCCCGCCAATGCTCGCGCAGGTCAGTAGACATCATTTCTACTGGGACGACTCGCTTATTTTGCCCACACAAAAACCCAACCTCGTTCGGTTGGGTTAATTCATGCCCCTTACTCCTTCACGGCACCCAGCATAATGCCGGATACGAAGTACCTTTGCAGAAAAGGGTATACCATCAGCATCGGCACCATTGCGATAAACACCTTGGCCGAATTCAGTGTCCGGTTAGACAGCTCCGACAGCTTCTTATATTGTTCGGGAGTCAGACTGGTTCCGACCGGAATGTTGACGACAAGCTGCTGGATATAGGTTTGGAGCGGATATTTATCCGCTGTGTTCATCAGCACCAATCCGTTAAAGAACTCGTTCCAGTGATATACGCTAAGGAACAACGCCACTGCAGCAAGCACCGGGATGGAACATGGGATATACACCCGGAACAAGATCGACCAAGGACCGGCACCGTCGACTACTGCCGCCTCATTCAGCTCCTTCGGCAGATTGCGGAAGAAGTTCATGATCAGGATCACGTCGAATACCGGTACGCCTCCGCCGAGCACTAACGCCCAGATCGTATTGATCAGATGATAGTTTTGAATGGTGAGGTACCACGGGATCAATCCCCCGTTAAACAGCATACAGAAGACAAGGATCCACATGAACGTATTGCGCATTTTGAAATCTTTCTTAGGCCTTGCCAGCGGGTAAGCCATTAATACCGTCATCAGCAAGGAGAATGATGTGCCGAGCACGGTGCGCTGGATGGAAATCCAGAACGCGTTAAAGAATAAGCTGTCGTTGATAATTTCCTTATACGGCGTCAGGGAGAAGCCGATGGGATAAATGGTAACCAAGCCTGCATTAGCGGCGGACTTGTCGGAGATCGATACACAGAACGTGTACCACAGCGGGTAGATACAGCTAATAAGCAGGAGGCCGAGGACGATGATATTGGCAATTTCAAACGTCCGTGAGCCTAACGTTGTATTTCTGACCAATGCAGCGTCCTCCTTCAGAATACCGTGTAATCGGCATAGCGATACGCCAGACGATAGGATATGAAAATCAGCACAAAGCTAATGACCGACTTGAACAACCCAGCAGCCGTCGCCAGCGAGAACTGAAGATTTTGCAAGCCCAGCCGGTATACCCATGTATCCAAAATATCTCCGGTTGAATACACAAGCGGGTTATACAGGTTATACACTTGGTCGAATCCGGCGTTCAGCACGTTGCCTAGACTCAAGACGCCAAGCAAAACAACCGTAGTTGTCAGCGCAGGCATCGTGACGTGCCTGATCAGCTGCCAGCGGTTAGCGCCGTCAATGGCGGCCGCCTCATACAGATTAAGATTGATGCCTGTCAGCGCCGCAAGATAGATAATTGCGTTATAGCCGAACTCCTTCCACACGTCGCTGCCGATAATCAATTGCCGGAATATACCGGCATCCGCCATAAATAGTTTGGGATCGAAGCCAAACATACCAATAACCGTATTCACAACGCCATAATAGCCGAAAATTCCGATTACAATCGTCGACATAATAACCCACGACAGAAAGTGCGGCAGGTATACAACGGTCTGTACCAGCTTCTTGTAGCGCAAGCTGCGAAGCTCGTTGAGCAGAATGGCAAATATGAGCGGCACGATCAAATTAAACACGATTTTGCCGACAGCGATGATAAAGGTATTGATGATAACCGTCTTGCTGTCATTCAGCTGAAACATATACTTGAAGTTTTCCAGCCCGACCCACTCGGACTTGAACAGTCCCGTTCCTGGATTATAATTCTGAAATGCCATCAGAATTCCGAACATAGGCACAATACTGAACATCACAAGCCAGACCATACCCGGCAGCAGCATCAAATAATAATGCTTCTGATGGCCCAATTTTCTCATTACGGCTAACCTCCCTCTCCCTAGCAGGATAGTAAAGCTTGCGAAAAGCACCGAAACTGCCAGTGCCTTCCGCAAGCTTCTGCCTGATTACTTCTTCAAGAGTTCTGCGACTTCCGCCGTGATCTCATCTCCGCCTTGCGATTTCCAGTCCTTCACGAATTGGTCGAAGGAGTCGATCGGCGCTTGACCCAGGATGATTTTCATAACGGTCTCATCCTCCATCTTCTTCAGGTTCGCCCATTTCGTCTCCATGGTCGCGGTCTGGTTGTAGGTGACGCTGAAGACCTTCTTATCAATTGGAATCGTCGTGAACGGACGATCGCCAATCAGGAGTGAATATAGGCGCTGGAAGTCGCCGAAGTTAGCCGTGCTGAAGTTGCCGACATTCAATTCGTCGTATGGAGGTTTAACGACGTCCTTCACCTTTTTCGCATCTGCATACATCAGCTTGTATAAGCTGTTCGGCTTATTGTAATCCTCAGGCTTGGTCTCGCCCTTCAAGACTTTCAGAAGCTCCGTATACTCGTATTCCGTCTCGTTGGCCGCGGCCATAACGTTGCGAAGCGGATACCAGCCCACATTAACCGACAAATCAAAGGTCGCTTCATCGCGCACAAGCGCGTTATTCATAATCATGATGGCCTTGACGACATCCGGCTTAGCGTTCTTGCTAATAACGGTGTAGGTGCTGCCAGTTGTCTTCATATGCGAATTCCACTTGTTATCGTCGGAATAGACCGGATAGGCCTGCCAGTTCGCAGTCGGATCGTTCTTGAAGGAGTCCCCGTTGCCGTAGCCGCCATTCCACCATGGACCGAAGAAAATCCCCGTTTGATTCGCATTGATCGGATCCCCTACGTTGTCACGGGTGCCCACCTCTGGGTCAATAAGTCCTTTCTTGTACCAGTCAGCGAGCAAAGCCAACGTTTTCTTCGTATTGTCCGACGTCGTTCCGTACGATACCGATCCGTCGCCATTGTCGAGCCAGTAGCCCGGGTATGCATCCTCTGCGCCAAAAATCGGATCAAAGCCTCCCATATTGTTGGAGGAAACGAGGAAGGTCGAATAAGGGAACGAGTTTTTGGAAGGACCGGCGATACCGATCGTTTTGTCCCCGCCAAGCTTGTTATCAATAAACGCTCTCGCCGTCTTCTCGATATCCGACACCGTCTTCGGTACAGGCAGCTTCAACTTATCCAGCCAATCCTTGCGAATCCATAGGACGTGAACGCCGTCGGTATCCACCGTAATGTTTGGAAGCGCGACCATTTTACCTTTGTAGCTGGCATTCTCCAACGCACGGCCGTCGGTGCTCGCCATAATGTCCTTCACCTGCGAGGATTGATATTGATTGAAAATATCGGTGATATCGTACAACAAGCCCGAGCTGGCCGCTTTGGTCATGAAGGAACGGTCGTCGACGACCATACCGTCAGGCAGCTTGCCCGATGCGATCGTCAAGCTGACCTTCTGCTTGAAATCGTTACCGGTAGCCGCGGTCCAATCGACAATTACGTTGATGTTGTACTTGTCCTTGAGATAACGCGTGTACGGGTTGTTGCCTACGCTGTCGCCTTCCGGCAGCGTTTTGTCCGTCGGATCCACCACCATGCCGATGTGAACATCGACAGGCTTCGGAAATTTGGAGAAAGCCAGATCATCTCCCGATAGTGCCGGGGTTGTGGCGTTCGATCCTGAATTTGAAGACGCTTTCACATTATTCGATGAATTATTGTTAGAAGAACATGCTGTCAAACTTAGACCAAGCAATACGACGGAAAGCAGCGTTGCGACATTCTTTTTCATCTTAACCCTCCCCTTGGTTTCCTGCCTTCTCATTGTACATGGGAAGCGGACAAAAAAAGTCAGACGGATGTGCCGTGTTTTGCGGTGAATATGGGGTGAAGGTAGATATTTGTTCGATCGGCTGCAATCATTCATCCCCCTTATGGAATTGGGCACGGAATTCGGAGGGCAAGAGACGGGTCTGTTCATAGAAGAGCTGAGAGAAATACTTGGAATCATTGTACCCGACAGCATGAGCCACCCATGCGATCGACTGATTGGTCTCGCAAAGCAGACGCTCGGCGGCTCTCATCCGCTCTTGCCTTAAGTAATCATTAAACGTCGAACCTGTCAGCTTCTTAAAGCATTGGCTAAAATAGCTTCGGCTCATGTGCACATGATCAGCGACTTCCTCGGCATGCAGCGTATTCGAAGCCTGCTCGCGAATGAACAATACCGCCTTTAGAATACTTGTCGTCGTATTGGTGAAATCGGTGGATGCCGCAACCTGCGTATACACGCGTTTCCTGTAATCGCGCAGCCATTCAACCGCCGATCGAACGTTATCTGCATCTGACCGGAGCTCGGCATCCAGGGCGATCACCGTCTCCATTTGCGAAAGCACGCGCATAAACAGCCCTTCCAGACGGCGAAAGGAAACCTTAGCTTCTACGGTTTGTTTGCATAAGCGCTGGAAGACCGATTCATTATACAGCCAGTAGTGAGCGCGCCACTCTTGCTCCAGCCTTAACCACTCTTCTTCCTCCTGTGAGCGGATATTCGGCTCGGGGGCAGGAGAAGCCGGCGCTGACGCAGGAGTCTTGGCTGCACTACGATGCGGCATTTCGCCAGTCATCTGCTGCTGGATTCGTTTCAATATTTGCTCGTCATCCTCGGATTCCAGCCGCACCTTGGATATATAATCGAGAACCCCCATGCGATAAGCCGTCTGCACATTCTCAAACTCTTCGTGAAACGATAAGATAACGGAGCGCAGCCTCGGAAAACGTTGTCTCGTGACTTGAAGCAGCTCCATTCCCGACATGACGGGCATCGAGAGATCCACGAACATGAGATCCACCTCATGCCTTTCCATAAACTCGAGCGCCTTCGCGCCGTTCGCCGCTTCTCCAACAACAATCATATCGTGGCTCGACCAGGGCATAATCGAGATCAAGCCTTTGCGCGCAAGCTTGTCATCGTCAACAATTAATACGCGAATCAAATCGTTCTCTCCTTTCGATGCTGAAGAAAAGGAAGGTCTAACGTAACCGTTGTGCCTTGATTCGGCGTGCTCTCTATACCCATACGGGCTTTATGGCCATAAAATGATTCCAGCATGGATCGAACATAACGAAGCCCGATTCCCCATCCCGTCTGCTGCTGGTCCGGCGTGTCGCGCTGCAGCAAGGCCAGCGTCTCGTGACTCAGCCCTTTGCCATCGTCGCGGATGATGATGCGCACCATCTGCGCCGTTTCATCCGAAGAAATGCGTATTTCCAGCTTGCCGTTATCGTCAAGACCGTGACAGACGGCATTCTCCACGATGGGCTGCAGAATGAACCTCGCGACCGGGCTATCCAGATAGGCCCCTTCCTTCACGTCCAGCTGCACCTCAAAATCATGCCGCATCTGCTGCAGCTCCAGATACGTTCGCATGACCTCTATTTCCGACCTGAAGGTAGACGTTTCCTCTGATTTGCCCAAATTATAGTTAAGTAAAATAATTAATGACGATACGAATTTCTCAATCTCCGCCTGCTTATGCATAACCGCCAGCCAGCGTACCGAATTGAGTGTATTCATCAGAAAATGCGGGTTGATCTGGTAGGCAAGCTTCTCGATCTCCAGCTGATGCCGGCGCTTTTCCTTCTGCTCCACATCCAAAATCAGCTGCTGAATTTGCCGTTTCATAATATTGAACTGATCGAATATCCGGTCAAACTCATCGATCCCCGTACGATATTGGCTGGTGCCCATGTATCCCTTGCCAAACGTCCTCATTTCCCGCTCAATCAATAGAAATGGCCCGTTAATGAGCCGCCTCAAGAGCAGCGTGAGCATAAACATCATCAGGAGGGCAATGGCGAGAATCCAATACATATGGTTCTTCCATGTATAGAGCTCGTGATTGTAGTAGGAGACGGGAAGAAGCAGCGTGATGCCGTAGCCGTAATCGCCTGTCATTCGGTTCCAAACATAACCGTCCGTCACGCCCGATTGCCCGCTTAGCTCGAGTCGTTGGCCGGCAGCGAAAGCCGAAGAATTGCTGCTATAGGTCACCAAGCCCGCCGTATCGGTGAAAACAAGCGCATAGGGCATGTTTAAGCTCTCTGTAAGCGAATTCATATCTGAGGAAATGTCGGACTTAGCTTCGACATAAACGACCAGCTGCGTTCCGTCCGAAAATTTAACTTCCCGCGTCACCGACACCACCTGATCATCGCTGAATCGGCATAACGATTTATGCGGGGACTGGTATTTCAGCTCCCCCATACCGGCGACATCCGGCAAAGATGGCAGCGTGAAGTCTCCGCGCAGCGGTAAATTCGAATAAGAAGCCTGTGCGCTTGCGGTATGATAATACATCACCAGCTCCATAGCCGGGTTCGAAAACGTAATTAATCCAATATTGTAAGCAATATCGCGAGAGAGAAGCCGCTGACTATAGGCGTCCTTGGCAGAGATATAGGACTCCATCAGGTTCCCCACCGTGCCCTCCGGCGTCATCTGCTGTGTAACCTGAAGCAGGTTATTGTACATTTGATTGAGCTTTGTCGTTTGCTGGTACAGATCAAACGCCATCGAGGTCTTGATTTTATCGTGCTGCATCGTGTAGATCGCATTGTAGGAGACCGATGCCATTAAGATGGCGCATCCCACTAAGCCAACGGTCAGAAACACCATAATTCGTTTGCGGAGCGAAGAAAAACCAAATTGATTACGCAGCATTTGCAAGAAGCTTATCTTCCTCTGAACCGTTCTGGCAGACTTTATAGAGCGAATGCCGCGCACCTCCACCACTTCATAACAGCATGGAACAATATTCGCTATGTGTCGCGTTTATCCTTCCTATTGGGGAGGAAAAGGAAAAACCACATCCTTATGCGGATGTGGTTCGTGATAGTGGAGGCGAAGCATGTGCTAAACCACAATTAACGGAATGGTGATGAATTCGCGCGATAACGTCTTTGTTACTTACTTTACTTTAAGCGTATTTGTAATTTGAGCCTTGGACTTCAATTCTTCCAGCCACGCAGCAGAAAGCTCAGTAACCTTCTGTTGAAGAATCAGGTCCCGGATTTCTGCTTTCTTCTCTTCAAGGGTCGCTATTTTCGCTTCCTTGTGACCTGTCACTTTAATGATGTGGTAGCCATACTCCGTCTTTATCGGTTCACTCAGTTCGCCGACTTTAAGAGAGAACGCTGCTTTCTCAAACTCAGGGACCATTTCCCCCTTGCCGAAGAAACCAAGGTCGCCGCCGGCATTCTTACTGCCCACATCAATTGATCTTTCTTTCGCCAGCTTCGCAAAATCCGCACCTGCCTTTAGCTGCTTCATAATATCGTCAGCTTCTACTTTCGTCGAAACCAAAATATGCGAAGCTCTCACCTGCTCAGGCTGACCGAAGGTTTCTTTATTTTGCTCGAAATATTTTTTAACTTCTTCGTCAGTCACTTTCACGCGCGGCTCCAAGAGTTTGAAAATGCGAAGCTGCATCGGGATCTGTTTCTTCAAATCTTCAAGTGTTATGCCCGATTGCTGCAAAGCTGCTTCAAAATCTGCTTCAGACGGGAACCGCTTCTTGATTTTCGTGATTTCCGCGTCCACCTCTTTGTCGGTGATAACAATCCCTTTCTTTTGTGCCTCTTGCTTAACAAGCTCTTCTTGAATCAGGTTGTTCATCATTTGCTCCCCGCCAGCTGCAGCCATTGCCTCATACAGCTGGTTTTTCATAATGAACACGCCATTAACCGAACCCACAACTTCATTGCCGTCATCGCCGAGTGGAGGCTTTATTGATTTGCTAGTAACAACGACCGAATGCGATGAGGAATTGTAGCTGACGTTTGCACCGAACATCTCGGCGACAGCACGTAGAGATACGTAGGTAACACCTTTTTTTGATACAGGTTCTGCATTCGACTTCTGACCATCTACTATCAAGGTCATTTTCGTTGCGGCGTAGGCTCCTGCGCCTGCCGCGAGAGTCAGACCCACTATGACTAGTACAGTTATTCCTACTCTACGAAATATGATGCTGCCTCTACCTTCATTCATGAACTAACCTCCCGCTTGAATCAAAGCGATAATTGATAGACTTCCATAATTACTGATATTACTGTCGCTTCTGATATACCAAATGACTTGGGTGCCCATCAATTTCATACGATAATACCCTGCACCACTATCATACAACTTACGTATTTTACATCTTGGGCTAAATTGATACGTCCTGCTTCAATTAATCGGTTTTTTTCATGTTCAAATGCAAATTTTTCACCTCTAAGACTCCCAAGTCGCCTCACTGGCTTTGCGTGACAATCTTGATCGCATTCGACGGTGCATCCCAGATGACGGCATAACCGAATGCTTCGCTAACGAAGCGCAGCGGCACCAGCGTTCGGCTGCCGATCACCTTTCCTGGCACATCTAATTGGACTGTCCGGCCGTTAATGTCCGCACGGAGCTCCCCAATTTTGTAGGTCAAACGCGTCTTGCCTTTCGCAGCCTGGATGATCTTCGTTCGTGCATCATAGTTCAACGTTGCCCCTAGACCGGTGAAAATCTCGCGCATCGGCACAAATAATCTGCCTTGAAATTGTTCCGGCTTCGCTTGCAGTGCCAGTTTGTCCTGGTCCAAATAAATGGCAATGTCTGCGCTGCTTGCAGCCTTATCGGACATCCGCTCCTCGAATGCTATGATGAATCCTTCCGTTGTCCCGTCCTTCTGAACAGCCGCATATCCGGTATAGAGCATACCCGCTTCATCCGCAATAACCGACGCTTTCGTAACGACTCTCCCCGAAGACGATGGCTTATACAAAAGCCGCTGGGTCCCGGTCATGCTCCAAGCACCAAGCTCGCCCTTTTCCAGCCAGCCATAAGCAGCACCGTTTCTGGGAGATATCAGTAATCGTCCCTGTACGTTCCCGCCTGCACGGAAGGACTGCTGCTCTCGCCCCGCAAAGCTCAGCACGTGGACAGTGTCATAGTACGTGTAATAAATCGAACGATTCCATATCGTTAAATCGCTTGGGCTCGATACCATATGCAGCGACGAGCTCCATTTCAGCTTACCTTCCCGCGAGACGACGAATAATGAATTCTTGCCGACAATAATATCATTGTCCGGTGTAATCGACGGCGCTTCATTTATCGGCTCCAGACCGTCCAGCTTCAATTGCCAGAGAGGCGCGCCTTCCTTGTCGAAGGCATGAAGGATCGAATGGAACATTGGCGGAACGGGAGGTACAGCGCCCGAACCCGGCTGAATGTCATCCATGGTCAGGTCCGTGCTCACGACATAGGAATTCCCATCTGCATCTAAAGCAATCGGCGACAGCCGGTTAGAAGGCTTCGCAATTGTCACGTCCCATAGCCTATGGCCTTGGGCATCGATCACATATAGCCTTCCCCCCTCAAGGTCCGTCACATAAAGGTTGCCTTCATGCAGCACGGGCTGTCCTGACAAGCGGATGCCCGGCAAGGAAAACTCCCATTTTAGTGTTCCTCGTTCAGCATCGATGGCCAGCAATCCTCCGTCTGCAGCATACAGCGTGCCGTCGTTTCCGATAGTCGGAGGAAATAACGCGTCCTCCAAAGGGACCGTCCACAGCCGGCTGCCATCTTCATTCCATGCGGTCAGGTTGTCGCTCCGGCCATCCAGATACGGGGCGCTCAAGCCTGTCATGTAAAGTTGGCCATTCTGACCCTTAACGGGGGTCGTCGGGATGAAAGGCCCAATCGACTGCTTCCACTTCATGGCGATCGAAGCTGTGTTGGCGTCAGCCTTCGCACTGGTCGTACCTGCCGTTACAGTCCATACGGATAATGCGCATGCAGCAATAAGCAGCCCTTGCTTAACGCTTCTCTTTACTCTTCCGTTTCTCATCTAACCCCGCCTATTTGGAAAATAATAGAACTACCTTGCAAGTATAGTTAATGTCCCGCGATAGCGTCAATGCATATATTTAGTGTGATTAAAAACCTTGCGATTGCTGCTTATTCGGATGATGACGAATTCTCAATTACATGGATATTGGATTTCTAATCGGAGCGGAGAAAGAAAAATCAAGGAAAAGCAAAAACCCGACCTCATGCGGTCGGGTTTTATCGTTGGCAGAGACGATCAACTATTCGGTCCGCTGCTACAGGCAGCACTTTTTGTGCTTTTTCCCGCTCCCGCATGGGCACGGTTCGTTTCTACCGATTTTCGAGGATGCCGACGGGAATTGAACGACGTTGCCAGTATTCGTACTCGGACTCGGCGCCGGCCTTAGCTCAGCAGGCGTAAAGCCGCGATTGGACCACATTCTCGTCGTGTTGTTCACATTAATAATGAGCGGCATAATATCTTGCAGCTGCTTCTTGCTCAAGCGAATCTTGCGGTTCTCAAACTCTTCCATGATGACGCTAAGCGGCTCTTCCATCGAGCATACAAGCTGGATATCATCCACGATCGCTTCAGCTAACCGCTCTCCTTTGCCCAACTGCTGCATGATATAGCCCTTCAATGCCTCGAGCTGAGGCGTCATCTCGAAATAATCGATCTCCGCATACCGCAGCAGCTCTTCCTTAGGCGGAATGTAGTACGGCTTGTCCTTTACGCTCTCTAAGAACGCCTCGTAGTCGTCCAGGCTTTCTCCATCTAAGCCATCGCTAAATAGAAACCCGCGCTGAACATCCCAGGTCAGCACCTTATCCGTGACGGATAGGCGGATCCGATTGAACTGCTCCTCCGTCAAGCTGCTGCCATTCTGATCGTTGATAATCTCAATAAGCTTCTGCACAGGGCAGATACCGTACAGATTAGCCGCTGCTTCTGTATATCGCAGCACCAGCTGGCTTACACCGCGTTCTTCACGGAACGATTTCTGATCCAGCTGCTTGTACGCAGCCTTGACTTCCTCCGGCATGACAAAGAACAGCTTGTCCTGTTCCAGGAAGCTGAACACCAAGCCTTTATCCATCAAAAACAAGTAGGCATCGGCAAATACAGCATTATCCTGAATATACGGAGCTTGGAGAAGCCGGTTCACAAACTCCCACTCCTGCGTCTCGGCCGTAAGGAAAGTCGACCGTACTTGAACTGCATTCGTAATTCGCTCGTAAAGCGCATCCGCGAGCTCCTGCTTCTTCAGCTTGGAGCGTCCCGCAAGCGCGCAATTTGCAGCAATGAAATTCAACCGATCTTTTGTCAGCCGTGCAAGGATACCCTTTAAACTCGTCACGACTGTTCCTTTGATCGCATTGTTCACGTTCAGCTGCAGCATCTCTTTTTCCAAATCCAAATCCATTCCAAAACTCCTTTACAAGTCAACCCATATATAAATTGTACCCTAACCCAGCTCGTAATTGAAGGGCATGGCAGTATTAGACAATTTGGTTCTGCGCCGAAAGTCTATGAAGCTTGAGGTCATTCTCCGATTACAAGCCAGCAAAAGCCAAAAACCACATCCTCATTCGGATGTGGTTTTACATGGCGGAGGCGAAACGCGGCTACGCAAAATTACAATTCGCTTTACTGGAAAAACTCATTAAATAGTTGAATGGTTTCCTGCGGTTTCTGCTCTGCGATCCAGTGTCCTGCTCCTTCTAATTTCACCGTTTTTACATCAGTCGCATATTGACGCAAATGTGCATCAAGATTACGGAAAGTGGAATCAAAACCTGCAATACCGAGAACTGGCATTGATAATTTTGGATAAGTTTTGAAATCTTCAATATCTTGCCTGAATGTTTTATACCACCCGTTGCTTGCGCGAATGGCTTCAGCACTTGAATATGCCGCATAGTAGGCTTCTTTGACCTCTTTGGTCATAGGAGGCTTGTTGCCATAGGCCAAATAGTCAAAGAGCCAATCTTGATAAATACGCATTCCATTCCCTTGCAGCAATTTCTCAGGCAATTCTGGAACAGAATTCAGTCCAAACCACCAAGGGTAAATAGGATGGTCTTTAACGCTTGTATCGTACACCCCCGGCGGCGGCAAGAGAGGGAGTTCCAGATAGCGTTCAGATGGATGAACAACATCCAACACAGCTAGTTTTGTCGTAGCTTGAGGGTAATTGGCTGCGTAAGCATAAGCAACAAATGCCCCAATGTCATGTCCTGCCATATTAACTTTCGAATAGCCTAGCTCTTTGACCAAGGCATAGACATCCGACGCCATTGTTTTCTTGTCATAGCCTGATGCAGGCTTGTCAGAGCTGCCCATTCCACGATATTCAACGACATAAACATGATATTTCTTTGCTAGTTCCGGCATAATTTTGTGATACGCATACCATGTTTGCGGCCAGCCTGGAAGAAGGAATAGCGGTTCACCCTTACCCCCTTCAACATAGTGAAGCTTAATTCCATTTACTATTTTGTATCCGTTTTTGAATCCTGGAACTGTTTTGACGAGTTCCTTATCAGAATAAGCCCTGTTTGCGGGTGCATCATTATTCTGGTTCTTGTTTGTTGTGAAAGCTGTAATAAGGGCTGACACAAGCGCTAACGACAGAAAAAATGCACCAAATTTGGCATACCTTCTCGCTGTTCCTTTTGACATAATATCCTCCAATAAAAATATTTTGGTTGCTACAACATCTAGTTTTTTCCCCCGTTTACAACAATTACAATTCCCCTTTGCAAGGTGAGGTATTCATGAGTTCAGATACCGATTTGTTTCTTCATATATGAAGGAGAATGGTTGTAAAGAAAAAATAGTGGGACCCGAGAGTGCTCGCTCCCACCAGCAGGAAACTGGACAATAATTATGAGGTTAATTGTCTAGCTCTATAAAGTCAACAGCGCCTGAATAGGCACCTACTAACAACAATAATACATCTTTATATAACAAAAATTTATTGTAAAACAATAAACATTGTATTAGAATCTAATTAATCAGTGAAGTACTCACAAGCTTCAGACATCACCATATAGAAGGAGGTCTATCATGAGCAATGAACCTGTCATCAGCTTGCGTCAAGTAACAAAACGAATCGGCCGTTCCACGGTCATTGATAACCTAACGTTCGATGTTCCGCAGGGCGAAATTTTCGGATTTCTGGGGCCCAACGGTGCCGGCAAGACGACCACCATTCGCATGATGGTTGGCTTAATGTCCATTACCGAAGGCGAAATCTTCATCAAAGGGAAAAATATTAAAAGCGAGTTCGAGCAAGCGATCCGTCATGTCGGAGCCATCGTGGAAAATCCGGAAATGTACAAGTATTTGAGCGGCTACCATAATCTCGTTCATTACGCGAGGATGGTGCCTGGCGTGACCAAGGAACGCATCGATGAGGTAGTCAACCTCGTTAAGCTGGACAATCGGATCCGTGACAAGGTTAAGAAGTATTCTCTGGGGATGCGTCAGCGATTGGGCGTAGCGCAGGCGCTGCTGCATCGTCCGTCACTGCTCATTCTGGACGAGCCGACCAATGGGCTTGATCCGGCAGGCATTCGCGAGCTTCGCGATTATTTACGCCTGTTGACCCGCACGGAAGGCATTACCGTTATTGTCTCCAGCCATTTATTGTCCGAGATGGAGCTGATGTGCGATCGAGTTGCCATTCTCCAACAGGGCAAGCTGGTCGATGTGAAACCGATTCATGAGTTTGTTCAGACGGCAGACCAGATGCAAACCTACGCCATTGAGGCAAAGCCGGTCGAACGCGCACTAAATGCAATGAAGGCGATTGAGTATGTGAAGGAAGTAAAGGCTCTTCCTGAAGGGCTGCAGTTTATGGCTGAGAAGGAGCGGATTCCAGATATCCTGATGGATCTGATGAGATTAGATGTCAGAATCTACGGTGTTCAAGCACAACGTCAATCCTTGGAGGATCGATTTTTAGAGATAACTGGAGGCGGACGAATTGGTTAGTCTGTTGTTGAACGAAAATATGAAGCTGTACCGCCGGATCCGGACGTGGATCATGATCGGAGTGATGATCGTTATTCTTGGCTTTGTGAACTTCTCGGTATGGTATGACTACAGTAATGATGCGCAGAGCGGTACTTGGCAGGAGCATGTTGCCGCGAAGAAACAATCCCGACTGCAAGCTCTGCAAAAGCCGGACCTGAACAAGGAAAGTCGAAGTTTAGATGAAGAGACGGTCGCCATATACGATTATCAGCTTGAGCACGATATTCGGCCGGCCGAGGGCACGATGTGGATGGGGATCCATGTATCAACGAACTTTGTGCTATTGATTACGCTATTTACCGTTATTGTCGCAGGGGACAGCATGGCGGGTGAATTCTCCTCCGGCACGATTAAGCTGCTGCTGATACGACCAAACAGCCGGCTAAAAATTCTTCTGTCTAAATATGTGTCCATGATTCTGTTCGGGATCACGCTCCTGATCATCCTGTTTATCGTATCTATCTTGATCAACGGAACGCTGTTTGGATTTGGGCACATCAACTTGCCGTTGTTAGGTGTAAATGCTGACGGAGATGTTATGGAACAGAACATGGTTGCGAACCTGTTGCAAACGTACTTGTTTAAAGGGGTATCGACGATTATGTTTGTTACAATTGCCTTCATGATTTCAACCGCGTTTCGCAGCAGTGTGATGGCCATAGGGTTCTCCCTCTTTGCTATGTTTGCGGGTAATATCGCTACGGAATTCCTCCGACCCTATGTCTGGAGCAAGTACATTTTGTTTGCGAATATCGATCTGACCCCCTATTTATCAAGCCACCCATTTCAAGAAGGGATGACCCTTACTTTTTCCGTTACTGTATTGAGCGTATACTTCATATTCTTTAATCTGGTCTCTTACCTCGTATTTACGAAGAGGGATGTTGCAGCTTGACCGTGAGGGCATGCAGCCCATTTCATAGAGCACTCCATGGATAAGCTGAAATACAAAGCAAAACCACATACTTGCCTCATCTGAACGAATACTCCATAGATTAGTCGATTTGTAAAAGCCAAAAACGATCACTCCCCGGCATCCAAAATGCCGGAAAGCGATCGTTTTGTTTAATCATCGCATGAACTTGCAACGACTTTATTGATTTTTCTTTTCCATGGCTTTGAGCAAAGTCGCTAGCATCTTGGCCGCTTCTCCTCTAGTTGCGCTCTTTGCTGGCGAGAACTGATTACCCGGCATGCCGCTTATAATCTCGGCTTGCTGCGCCTTTTTCACAGCTTCGCGCGCGTAGGCGGAAATGTTGGCTTCGTCCTTGAAATGAACCGGCGGCGCACTGTCCTCCAAGGTGTATCCGAGCAAGTCGGACAGTCTTACGAGGATAACCGCCATTTGTTCCCTTGAAATTTTCTCGTTAGGAGCAAAGGCATTCGGCTTAACCCCAAGCACAATGTTATTCTTCTTTGCCCATTCTACGTAAGGCGAGTACCAGTCGCCTTGCTTGACGTCGGCGAACGAGCTGTTCGTGAAGGCGGACACGTCCGCTCCGGCGGCTCTGGCGATCAACTTGACGAATTCGCCGCGCGTGATCGCGTTATTCGGCAAGAACTGGCTGTCGTTAACGCCGCCGATAATGTCCTTACCCACCAGATAATAGATGTCCGCTTTCGCCCAGTGAACGTCGGCGTCTTTGAAATCCAAGATCTTTTGCGTCGTTAGCATGTATTCGGCCGACGTCGAGGAAGCGAAAGGAACCGCTACGTTTCCGTTTTCGTACACGGTAAGCTCGGATACGAGTACAGGAGCTTGATCGGCGGAATTTACCGCGTAGAAGAACAGCTTTTTGCCCGCTTGTTCTTTGCTCGTCGGGATTTCAAGCGTCATCTTCCCCGGAAGAGCTCCGTTTTGGTTGAGAGAAAAGCCCAGAACGACCTTCTTTTTATTGACTTGAACTGGGGTCGAAATTTTCCCTGCGGGAGCTTGATTTGTGATGTTAACGCCCAAGTCTACGTCAGCGTTAGGATTCGTGATGTCCGAGCCATTGACTTTCCATTTGTAGCCGTTGCCCACGAACGTCATCGTCGCGTTCTTGTCTTTCGCGAGTTCCGCGAAGACGTCGGATTTCACGACGCTGTCCTTGGTAAGATCGACGTCCGGTTTAGTCGGAGGCGCGATCACGATCGGACCGGAAGGCGTAGTCGGCTTAGCAACGATTTTCGTGATGGCCGTCGCCTTCAAACCGCTAAACGTAACCGTAATTTCTTCGTCGCCTTCGGCATCTGCGATGATAACTCCATCATCTTGCATGTGTGCCTTTCCGTTCTTGAAGCTGTAGGTAACGTCCTTCGCGTCAAGGGCGTAAACCGCGCCGTAAGCGTTGGTCGCTTTAATCGTCGGGATGAACGTACCCCCGACTTCAGGTTCCGCAGGAACGGACAAATCGAGCTTGACCGGCTTGACGTCCGCCGGCTTAACCGTCTCGACCGAAATAGAGTTGCTCTTTCCTCCAGATGTTGACGTAATGATTGCCGTACCGGAAGACTTTGAAGTTACAACTCCATTTTCATCCACCGAAGCTACGTCTTCATTGCTGGATTTCCAGTCAATCCCAACCAATTTGCGGTTATTGATTTGAGTCAAGTAATTAGCAGGATACTCTCTGAAGTCCCCGAACAAATCCATTTGGACTTGGGATCCGATTACAGTGTTCATTTTGCCCGAGATAATCGCGTCGTTATGAATATAAACCTTCGTCAAGAGAGGGTCGAAGGTGTACTTCATCTTGCCGCCCGAAACCGTCATCTTGCCGGTGCCGAGCAAATCTCCATCGCTATGCGGGAGGTACGTCTTGTCGGCACCGTTACCCGTAATGATGTATTTGACTCCGCCGACTTCCCAATTTTGAAGAGAATGCAAATGTCCGAAAATGCTGTAGATATCCGTGTCCGGATGCTCGAGCTTATAATCGCTCAGAATAGACTCGTATCTCGCGGCGTCCTTCGGATCCATTTCATGCTTGGTGCCGAATGCGTCGCGCGTAATCACATGGTCAAGAACGATAATGTTTTTCTTCGTATTCTTCTTCAAGACTTCTTCCAACCAATGGAATTGGGTAGAATCCGATAAGGTAAGACTTTGGATGTATGCCGAGTTCAACATGATGATCAGCGTATCCCCATAGTCGAAATGCATCGTCGGAGAACCGAATTTCTTATAGTAGATATCCAAGGTGTTCTGGAACGCTTCATGATTACCCGCCAATACGAAGAACGGCTTAGACCCAGGGTCCCCGAAATACTTGTTGACGAAATTCGAAGCGTCGTCATACTGCTTCTGCGATCCGTCATCCACGATGTCGCCCATGTGCAGGACTAACGAAGAATCATCCGCTGCAACCTTAGCGAACAATTTATCGGTAAACGCGTTGCCTTGCGTATCCGGAATAAGCGAGATTTTGAAGTTATCTCCATCTTGCGGTTGCGAGATCGAGGCCAGAGACAATTGATCCTTATAAGTCGGCATGGCGTTCCCGGCTTTATCCCGAGCATTGATTCTTAGGCTATACTCGCCATTCGCCAAGTCGCTTGTCGGTTCGGCATATCCCCAACCCGTGTCGGCGTCGTAATAAACAGGCATCTCGATATTATTCATCCGAACGGAAATGCTCGCCGGATCCACTTGCGATTTGCTGTCCAATAGCTTGAACGTGATCCTCGGCGTAGGGATTTTAACTTTGACGTCCTTCGTAGGCGTTACGTCCGTCATCGTCGGAGCTTCCTCGTCCGGAGTCAAATCCACATGGTACGTTTTGTCGATATAGGGAACGGATTCGTTGGGGGTTAACGCTTTGTCGTAGGCGTCTATGAATACGCTGTAATCCCCTTGGGTTAGATTTTCCAGCTTGAAGCTGAGGCGACCCGTGACTTTATCGTACGTGTAATCCTTATAATCCACGTCATTGATTTTTACCGTTATTTTGTTCACGTCTACCCCGGAGAGACTATCGGTAATCGTTGTCGAGAAATCAAGGGTATCGCTGAACAAGCCATCCGACGAAGGACTTGTGTCCGTAAACTCCGGACCGCTAGTATCCGTTACATCGTCCGTATAAATATATTTCATATCATCGAAATAGACCGTACCGGAATAGGCCGGCTTCGATTTCGTCGTCTCAACCATGTACACATAGTTAAGCGTAATCGGCAGCTTCCAGCCGTCAGGGACAGGGACCTCTAGATATTTCCAACCAACCCAGTTGATGTCGTCCGTTTCCGTTGTCAGGTCGAGCGTTTTATCCGCGCCGCCGGATGAATCTCTAAATATCGCCCTTAACCAAGGAGCCTTGCCGTCCCCGTATACCCAAATTCCGAATTTTTTCGGATAAACATCGGTCTTATACGTGGAAAGCATTTGATCCGCAAGAGAATCGGGCCATTTCGCGCCCTTATACCAGTGCGGGATCCAGTTCAGCGTTCCGTTCGAATTTTTGTTTGTCCACTTGCTAAGGTCATAATCGAATTTAAAGCTATTGCTTCCCGAATGCTTAACCGCCGTCGAGATGCTCAAGTACGTGCTTGTTCCTGCGCTTCCCGCATATTGAGAAACACTACCAAAACCGATTCCGCTTAGATGGTAACCTTCGATCGGGTACGTCTCGAAATTGTCGATGACCTGCTCTTTGATACCGACCGTGACTTGTGTTGTTAACGTCTTACCTGCAACCGTTACCGTAAGCGTTGCCGTGCCGTTACTATCGTTGGAAGTGACCAAACCGCTCTCGTTCACGGTACCGATACTGCCGGAAAGACTCCACGTTGCCACGGACGGGTCGATGTAAACCTGCCCCCCGGTTGCATCGGTAGCGACAAGTCCGAACTGCTTTTTCGCGTTATTGTTCATAACCACGTTGGTGCTCGCTAAAGCAAGGGTAGCCACGGTATCCACGACCGTTACCTTCGCGCTTCCCGTCACGCCGTCTATCGTTGCCGATACTTCTCCCGCTCCGGCTCCGGAATCCGCAATAAAATGGCCGCTCTGGTTGATGCTTCCGACCGTCGATGCCCACGTTGCGGGACCGTTGCCGCTGGAGATCGGATTGCCGTATTCGTCCGCCAACCGATAGGAGAAGTCGTATTTCGATCCGTTATAAAGCGTAATGTTCTTATCGACGACTACGTTGCCGACCGTTGCCCCTTTCGTTGCCGTGCTAACGAATAGCAGTGAGCTGGAAACGAGTCTGGATCCATTGACATCGCTAGGATGGCTTACGGTTACCGGACGATCGCTGCCGGCCGGGCGTGCGATCATCTCCGTTGAACCGCCGCCGTCCAGATTAAGCGCGTTGATGGCTCCCGCGTCTTGCAAATATTTCGCAAGATCGTCAAGACTTGTTCCAATGCTGCCGGTATAACTAGAACTTGGTTTGTCCACGGTAACCGCGATTAAGCTTCCGTCGGCCTTCATGCCCAATGCCGTATGGGCGTTAGGAGCCGTATCTCCGGTCGACAGCGCTATGCCGTCACGTACAAGCCAAGTGTTAAAGGTGATCGACGTCACGATATCGTTGTTCATAATATCGATGTTGTTCGCATCTTTGCCTGCGTACAAATCGTATTTAAAGCTAACCTCGGCGTTAGTCTGCAACGCCTCGACGATCGATTTCGATGTGCCTACGCCTTCCAGAACGACGGAGTCGTCGGGAATATCGAAGCCTTCCGTGGACGTTACATTAACGACGGTACCCGTGTAAGTTTGCCCCGGATGAACGCCGTCGAATTTGTTGCCCACGCGGATCAACGCGAAAGCGGATTTGTCCCTGTCGGCAGCGTAGTTATGCGTCATTTTTCGTGTTTTCGTAATTTTGCTCGTGTGGATGACCAAACCGTTCGTAATCTTTTGGTTTCGGTTAAGCAGGTTTACGTCGTAGACGGCCCCCGCAGCCGAGATTTTACCTTCAGCATGAACTTGGTTAATTCCCGGCTTATTCGCGTTATCCATATAAAAGCTGGTGCGATAATTAGTTGCATTTTCGTCTGGTGCCTGGCTGATAATCAGCTCGCCGTCCTTCATCATTAACCCAAGTGGATTTCCGGATGCAGGATCGATATCGTAAAAATCGCCGTCGATTCCGGCAATGACTTGATTGCCTTTCAAAATTTCCCGGTTTGCCTGATCGCCGACCGTTTCCACGGCGCTGATGGTATCGTACGCCTTGGCGGTGATGATCCTCGTATTCGAGTCAGCTGGATTAATATTCAGACGGTTAACGACGACTCGATTGTTCGGTTTATAGTAGTTATTGTATTCCTCCGAGGTAAAGCTGACGCCCGAGGAAATATTCTCGCTCTTCAGGACGTTTGCTTCGCCCAGCGTCGGATCTGCATCTGCATTGGCCGTCAAAGCGCCAATGCTTGATACATTCAGTACCATCGCGAGTGCCAGCATCATCGACGACAATCTTTTGTTTCTAATAAACCTTCTCATCATGTCTCTCCTCTTATTTTGAATAAATGATTGCTTTCTACAAATCATCCTTTTCTCAACTTTATCTATGAAACATTAACTAAACTCGAAAGTAGATCGCGTGTTGCGTTAAAAATTTCATGTAATATTGTAAATTACGACATTATTATTTACTGTGTAAAATTCTTGCTTTTAAATTACGTAAAACAGCAACCATGGGCTTGAATAACCGTTCTAGACTTCCGTTATCCAATCTTCCCGCGTACAAAAAAAAGCACCAAAATGGTGCTTCTTACACTGAATAAATTATGCTCTCCATACTTAAAGTTAATAAAATCAATAACCTCTTCTTGTGTGATATCTTGAAGGTGACGATAATTTTCGATTAGATCTTGCTCACTAGCTAGGCCATGATACAATTTGGCATTTCGATCGATAACTAGCCAGTTTAAATCGATTAAAAAGTTAGCAAGATTCACCAGCACTTCAAACAACGGCTTGGCCCTTCCTATCTCAATCTCGCTCAGAGTCCCTTGTGACAGGCGGAGACCGAACCGTGTATCCCACTATCTGTTAGCCCCTAGTCTAGTCACATGGGCGATATTAGGTAGGAGCACGCTAACAGGTTATTAAGCTACTAAAGCGTAGTTTTGTTGATGTTTGCCGTTTAATAGGCTTTGGCGTTGATGAAGCGGACGCTCCCAGCTACTATCGAATCCATAAACGTAAAAAACAATTAAAGCAAATGTTTGCCGCGACGGCAAACTTATGGTTTAAAGAAAGCCCCGTCCTCATGAGGACGGGGCTTTCATGGTGGAGGCGAGGGGATTTGAACCCCTGTCCGAAGACAACGCCACACAGGCTTCTACGGGTGTAGTCACGGTATTGATGTCACCCTTTAAACTCCATCTTCATTCACATGAAGAATCTCCAAGCGTTAAGACAGATGTACAAACCTCACCGTTCCTCACTGAATAATATACCTTATTAATGAAAAGAGGGGTGAGGGATATCAAAACGTTTAAGGCAAGCTTAAAAGGAAGAAACGAAGTACCTCCTGTAAGGACAAATTCTACAGGAAATGCTGTTTTTCGGCTTAACAGTGCTGGTGATAAGTTATTTTTTCGGTTAGTTATTCAAAATATAAAGAAAGTAACCCAAGCCCATATTCATCTTGGGCGAAGAGGCGAAAACGGTCCCGTAGTAGCCTTTCTATGCGGGCCCTCGAAATTTGGCATTTCCGTAAAACGAGGAGTTATTCGGGGAACCCTGACTCAAAATGATTTAGTCGGCCCTCTAAGCGGAAAGACGATTCGTGATCTAGTTCTTCAAATCGAAAGCGGCAACGCATATGCTAATGTACACACCATAAAAAATCCAAATGGAGAAATTCGCGGCCAAATCAAATCGTAAATCCCTCATTCATCTCGGAACCACACAAAAAAGCCGACCTCATGCGGTCGGCTTTCTTCATGGTGGAGGCGAGGGGATTTGAACCCCTGTCCGAAGACAACGCCACACAGGCTTCTACGGGTGTAGTCACGGTATTGATGTCACCCGAGCGTCGTCCCGTAACCGACTACGCGTTGGGTCAGCCTGATTATCTTCTTCTAATCGACCCCAGGCGGAGACCAATCAGCGTATCCCACTAAAGGTTAGCCCCTATCCTGCCACATGGGCGATGGAAGGTAGAAGCCGCGTCACAGGTTATTAAGCTGCGAAAGCGAGTTGTTGTTGTTGTTTGCCGTTTAATAGGCTTTAGCGTTGATGAAGCGGACGCTCCCCACTACCCGCAACCCATGCTCGAACTATCCCCGTCGAATCCATAAACGCCCCCAATATCGCATAAACGGTACCTTGCTCGCCGTTTAGCAGGTCAGACGCTCCGACGACTAGATGAAGCCCGGCAAGCCGGTCGTTCATCGCTTCAAGAGCATGTCAAACAATCTTTCGTTCCTGTTGCTCACTTAGTATACCACAGGTGCAGCAGGAATAAGTCAATGTCTTGCTGGAAGTCATGGCGGCGTTCTCCATCGTTTCCATTAGCACCGCTAATTAGCGGGCAACCTTCTGCTTCTCGCGCAGCGCGCGCTGAATGTCGCGTTGTGCGTCCTTCTTCGCGGCCGTTTCGCGCTTGTCGTACTGCTTCTTCCCTTTGCCAAGTCCGATCAGCAGTTTTGCGTAACCGTTCTTCACGTAGATCTTAAGCGGAACGATGGCATAGCCCTCTTGCTTGGACAAACCAAGCAGCTTATGAATCTGCGACTTGTGAAGCAGCAATTTGCGGGCCCTTGTCGGGTCCATGGGATTGCTACGGTTCCCTTGCTCGAAGTAGCTGATATGCATGTTGTGGATAAAAATCTCGCCGTTTCGGATCGTTGCGAATGCATCACTGATATTCGCCTTACCCATCCGCAGCGACTTGATCTCGCTCCCCATCAATACTATGCCCGCTTCAAAGGTATCCTCGATGAAATAGTCATGGGAAGCCTTCTTATTCTGCGCGAGCTGTTTGCCTTCGCTCTTCTTCGCCATGCCGTTCACCTCTCCCATTGTCGTTCATCCGCTACGGCCCGTCCTTCTTGCCTGCAGCCAAGCAAAAAAAAGGACTTCTAACCGCAGCTAGAAGTCCATTGTAACAACTTTGCGTAGTGAAATCAAGATTTGGAAAAGCTCTCGAAAACCGCATCCTACTTGCGTTTCTTGCGGACGAAGACTGCCGTGGCGTTATTGGCTCCGCCACTGCTCTTCTTCTTGCGCGGACGCGAGCTGCCGCTGGCGGATCCTGCGCTGCCGCTAGGCGCTGCTTGGAGCTGCTGGCCGTTGTCCGGGCTGCTGGACTTCTTCTTGCGGCGCGAGCCTGTACCGCCGCCGCTCTGACCAGCATTGCCGCCAGCCGCGTCACCGCTGCCGCCAGAACCTTGGGCTTGGCGCGAAGCACCTCCGCGACCTGTGCCCGAGGGCTTGCTGCCGCTTCGGCTTCCGCCGCCAAACCCGCGATCCCCGCCGCCTGAGCGGCCTCGACCGCCTCCGCCGCTGCGGCCATTGCGCGAACGGTATGCATCATCCGGATCTTCACCGTAGTCCTTCAGAGAGCCGGCATTATGAACCGGCAAGCCCCACATATCCTTGCGGATGGCTTTGCGCGGACGTTCGCCGCCGCCGTTTGCTAGCGGCGTAGCACCTGCCTCGCCGCCGCTTTCGTTACCGATCAGACGATTCAAATTATAATCGTCTTCGGGCTTCCAGGCGCGCTGGTCGCGCGCGCTTGGCGCTGGCGCCGCTCCGCCTGCTGTGCCGCTGGCCGGCTGGCCGCCGTGCTCGTCGCGGCTGCCCCGCCGGCGGCCACCGCGCCGCTCCGCCGCAGCTGCGCCGCCGGCACCTTCGCCGCTGCGCGGCCCGCGTCCCCGCGGACCGCTGCTGTCGCGGCCGGCTGCGCCCCGACCGCCGCGGCCCTCGCCGCGCGAAGCGCCCCCGCGCGGCTCGCGCACGGCACTCCGCTGCGCGGAGCCGCCGTCGCGGCCTGCTCCGCCTCGGCCGCCCCGACCGCCGCTGCGCGATGATCCGCTGCGGCTGCCAAGCCCCAGCTCCCGCGCGGCGTCTGCGCTGTCCGCATTCAAGTTCTCGAGCATCTCGAAATCGATCGTATGCTCATCCATGTTCACCCGCGCTACGCGGATGCGCACTTCATCGCCGATCCGGAACGTCTTCGACGTACGTTCGCCGATGAGCAGCATATGCTGCTCGTGGAAGTGGTAGTAATCGTCCGAGAGGTCGCTCAGACGAATCAGCCCCTCGACCGTATTCGGCAGCTCCACGAAGATACCAAAGCTCGTTACGCTGCTGATGATGCCTTCGAATTCCTCGCCGACCTTATCCAACATGAACTCGCATTTCTTCAACTTCTCCGTATCGCGCTCAGCATCGACGGCCACGCGCTCCCGCTCGGAAGATTGCTGCGCGATGTCCGGCATCCGCGCGGCCAATGCCTCTTGGCGCGGATCCGACAATGTGCCGCCGTTCTCCAATACCTCCCGCATCACGCGGTGGATGACCAGATCCGGATACCGCCGAATCGGCGAGGTAAAGTGCGAATAGAACTCCGCCGCCAGACCAAAATGCCCCAGGCTCTCCGCATCGTATTTGGCCTGCTTCATGGAACGCAGCATCACCGTCGAGATAACCGTCTGCTCCTTGGAGCCGCGCACATCCTCAAGCAGCGTCTGCAAGGCACGCGGATGAATGACGCTGCCGCCTTTACCCTTGATCGTATAACCGAAATTCGCCGCAAACTGCACGAAATGCAGCAGCTTTTCTTGATCCGGATTATCATGCGTCCGGTATAAGAACGGCACCTTCAGCCAGTAGAAATGCTCTGCCACCGTTTCATTGGCCGCAAGCATGAACTCTTCAATAATGGATTCCGCAATGGAGCGCTCGCGTTTAACGATATCGACCGCTTTGCCGTCGCTGTCTACGATGACTTTGGCTTCCACGAAGTCGAAATCGATCGCGCCGCGCTTCATGCGCATACCGCGAAGACGCATCGCCAGCTCCTCCATCAGCTTGAACGTATCCACCAGCTCGGCGTAACGCGCCGTCACTTCCTCATCCTCGTTCTGGAGGATTTTGCGTACGTTCGTATAGGTCATCCGTTCTTTCGTCCGAATGACGCTCGTAAATACATCATGACGCACCCGCTTGAGCGTCGTCGCGTCAAACTCCATTTCGCAGGACATCGTCAGACGGTCCACTTGTGGATTCAGCGAGCAAATCCCGTTCGACAAGCGGTGCGGCAGCATCGGGATAACCCGATCAACGAGATAAACGCTGCAACCGCGGCGATACGCCTCTTGATCAAGGGCAGAATTCTCCGGCACGTAATAGCCGACGTCCGCAATATGGACGCCAAGCACGTAGTTGCCGTTCTCCAATCGCTCGATGTTAACTGCATCGTCAAGGTCTTTGGCATCCTCGCCATCGATGGTGACGATCACCTTGCCGCGCAAATCGCGGCGTCCCTGCCGCACGATTTCGTCCTCCGTTATGGAGTCGGGCGCAGCCTCGGCTTCCGCCATCACTTCATCCGGGAAGCTCTCCGGCAGCTGATGCTTGCGAATAATAGAGAGAATATCGATGCCCGGATCGTCCTTATGTCCGAGCACTTCAATAATCTCGCCTTCCGCGGCAGCACGCCCTTCAGGGTAGGAAACGATGCGGGCTACGACCTTCTGGCCTGTAACCGCACCGCGAAATCCGCCCTGCGGGATGAAAATATCCCGATTGATGCGTTTATCATCCGGCAGCACGAAGCCGTATGACTCGTGGTTCTGAAACGTACCAACGATTTGCGTGACCGCCCGCTCCACGATGCGGACAACCTCGCCCTCCATCCGGCCGCCCGCCGCGCTGCGCGACGTAATTCGGACGAGCACGATATCGCCGTTCATGGCGCTCTTCAGATCATTGGCGCCGATGTACACGTCGCCATGTCCCTTGTCCTCAGGAATGAGGAAAGCAAATCCCTTCGCATGCGCTTGAACGCGTCCGCGCACCAGATGCATCCGTTCGGGCAGACCATACCGGTCATTTGCGTTCCGTACGATCTTCCCCTCATTCTCCAGCTCATTCAGCAGAACGAGAAACGAGCGGAACGATTCCGCGTTGCCCGCGCCGCCAAACTGCTTATCCAACTCTTGATACGTCATCGGCTTGTACGTTTGCTCGCGCATATATTCAAGCAGCTGCTGCTCTGTTACCATAATTCTTCACCTCATAATAATACCGCGATGCCGTCTTGCTTGATTTTTTGCAGCAGTCGGTTAATAGATTGCCATATACTATATAGTATACACGAAAGGACACGCTACCATCCGCGTCAGCCCGGTTAAATCACAAATTTACCCTTTCGTCATTACCCTGTAAACATCTTCCAAGCGTAATATGCAACAAAAAAAGCGGGCCTTAAGCCCGCTTTCGTTCTTATCATTAAACTTTAACCAAGTAAGCAACAATCAGCGCCGAAATAAAGAAGCCTGCTGCTGC
The DNA here is from genome assembly GCF_019431355.1 of Paenibacillus sp. R14(2021). Classification (NCBI taxonomy): domain Bacteria; kingdom Bacillati; phylum Bacillota; class Bacilli; order Caryophanales; family Paenibacillaceae; genus Paenibacillus; species Paenibacillus sp. R14(2021). Next base: position 4,302,867 of record NZ_CP080269.1, on the reverse strand, counting down.
CGCAACGGTTAGACGCTGCAGAAACAGATCCAAGCCGCGCGCTTTCGTTTTACCAAACAGATGCTCGGCACCGCCGGAGATTGCACCAGAAAGTCCAGCGCTTTTCCCTTTTTGAAGCAGAACCACGCAGATCAAAGCAAGCGCGAAAATAATAAGTATAATTTTAAACGTAATAGCCATCGTTCCACCTCCTGCACAAGGAGCAAATTTGTCGTTTGCCGCTGCCTTGTCAATAGAGGGGACAAGACCTAGAAACAGCATTCTTATTGTAGCATAGGCCCCCAGCGAATACAAGCTAGCAGATTTTATCCTGCTGCCACCGGGCAAATTCACAGCAGCAGCCGATTTATTTAATGCCGTTACTCAAAAAGGCTTGGTGCGCATTCATGCGCAGGGAATAACCGCTAGATCTTTTCTTAGATTAGAGATCACCGTCTACGTTGCATGCAGGCGCGTCAAGATGCTGAAGGACTCATACCGAGTCTCACAGCATCCCGTTATCGCAGAAGAAAGCTAAGCTGGTCTTCGCGCTTTCCAGCGAGGAGCGCTCGAATTCTTCCTGCTCCACGATGAAATACTGAATGCCCGCCTGCTCCGCAACGGCAAAGACGCTCTTCAGGTCTACGACGCCATTGCCGACTTCCGTGTCGCTGCGGCCTTGACCAAAATCCTTAAAATGCACCAGGGGCACGCGGCCGGCATACCGCCTCACGTAATCGACCGGACTCTGTCCGCCCATATGCACCCAGCCTAAATCAAATTCCGCAACCATAAATTCTTCCGAAACCATCTCCAGCAGCATATCGATAATCGGCTTGCTGTTTACCTGCTTGAATTCAAAATCATGATTATGGTAGCCATAGATGAGGCCGGCTTCCTTCACCTGCTTGCCTGCAGCCTCCAGGATCACAGCCAGCTTCGAAACATCCTCTTCCGTCGGATTCTCCGGCAGCGGTGCCCATGGCGTCACGATATACTTGAGCCCAAGCTCCTTGGCATATTCGATTTGCTTCGCAAGATCCTTCTTGATCTTGTCCGGTTCACCGAAATTCAGCGCTACATGCGCGGATGGCGCTTCCAAGCCAAGCTCGTCCAGCAGCGCCTTCAGTTCCTCCGCAGGCGTATTGAAATAGCCCGCGAACTCCACGGCTTTATAGCCCATTTCCGCCACTTTGCGTATTGTACCCCGAAAGTCCTTCTCCGTCTGATCGCGAAGCGTGTACAACTGTAAGCCCACCACTGGTTTTGCCACGATATCCACCTCGTATACGAGTTTAATCCGCTCCTGCACGCCCCAATAAAAAGAGGAGAGCAGCAGGCCCTTGCGCCCTGCGTCTCTCCCCTAATTATAACCAACGTCCCGGGCGAACCTACCTCGCCGGAGGGTTGTTATTTTTTAAAGTTTTTCAAGTTGTAAAACGCGCTTTTGCCGGCGTATTGTGCCGTGGAGCCCAATTGGTCTTCGATGCGAAGCAATTGGTTGTATTTTGCAACGCGGTCCGTACGGGACGGAGCGCCTGTTTTGATTTGGCCAGCATTTGTCGCTACAGCGATGTCAGCGATCGTGCTGTCTTCGGACTCACCGGAACGGTGGGAGATTACAGCTGTATAGCCTGCGCGTTTTGCCATTTCGATCGCATCGAATGTTTCCGTCAGCGAGCCGATTTGGTTAACTTTAACGAGGATAGAGTTACCTACACCCTTGTCGATACCGTCAGACAGGCGCTCTGTGTTCGTTACGAACAAGTCATCGCCAACGAGCTGTACTTTGCCGCCCAATTTGTCAGTGAGCAATTTCCAACCTTCCCAATCATCTTCGGAACAGCCGTCTTCGATTGTGATGATCGGATATTTGTCTGCCCACGAAGCAAGCAGGTCAACGAATTCAGCGGAAGTGAAGGAACGACCTTCGCCTTCGAGGTGGTATTTGCCGTCTTTGTAGAACTCCGTGGAAGCTACGTCCATGCCGAGGAATACGTCAACGCCCGGCTTGTAACCTGCGCGCTCGATTGCGGAGATGATCGTTGTAATGGCTTCTTCGTTGGAGCCCAGGTTCGGTGCGAAACCGCCTTCGTCGCCAACAGCTGTGTTCAGGCCTTTGTCTTTCAGAACCGATTTCAGGTTGTGGAAGATTTCTGCGCCGATACGAAGCGCTTCTTTAAAGCTCTCAGCGCCGACTGGCAGTACCATGAACTCTTGAACGTCGATGTTGTTGTCGGCATGCTCGCCGCCGTTTACGATGTTCATCATTGGAACTGGAAGCGTCTTGGCGTTGAATCCGCCCAGGTATGTGTAAAGCGGTACATCAAGCGCATCAGCAGCAGCGCGTGCAGTTGCCATGGATACCGCAAGAATCGCGTTTGCACCCAGGTTGCCTTTGTTGTGCGTGCCGTCCAGTTGAATCATTTTGCGGTCGATCAGCACTTGGTCAAGCGCGTCCAAGCCGATGATTTCCGGTGCGATGATCGTATTTACGTTCTCAACGGCTTTCAGAACGCCTTTGCCGAGGTAACGGGATTTGTCGCCGTCACGAAGCTCAACCGCCTCGTAAGCACCTGTGGATGCGCCGGATGGCACGATTGCGCGGCCTTTGCCGCCGGACTCCAGCATAACTTCAACTTCTACCGTAGGGTTACCGCGGGAATCCAGCACTTCGCGTGCATAAACGTCAGTAATGATAGACATGTTCGAAACACTCCTTCATAAGTTATCGTTTGGTATCGACCGGGTGCACCGCGGAAGCGGCACAGCCAGGCCGGAACATTATCGTATAGATTTTACTTGATCTCTTCGCCTTGGACAAGCGACTGGCCGGTCATTTCTTCCGGCTGCTTAAGTCCTGCAAAATGCAGAATCGTCGGCGCGATATCGGCCAGGATGCCGCCTTCGCGAAGCGGACCCACTTGTTTGGTTACGATGAACGGAACCGGATTGGTCGTATGGGCCGTGAATGGACGGCCGTTCTCATCAATGACCATATCTGCATTGCCATGGTCCGCCGTAATCAAGCAGACGCCGCCTTTGGCAAGAACGGCTTCAACAACTTGGCCCAGACAGGCATCCGTTGCTTCGACAGCCTTGATCGTTGGCTCCAGCATACCGGAGTGACCAACCATGTCAGGGTTTGCGAAGTTCAGGATGATGACGTCCTGACGGTCGTTCTCAATTTCGTTCACAGCAGCAGCCGCAACTTCGTATGCACTCATTTCCGGCTTCAGGTCATAGGTTGCGACCTTTGGCGATGGAATGAGAATACGCGTCTCGCCCGGCAGCTCGTGATCGCGTCCGCCGCTGAAGAAGAAGGTTACATGCGGGTATTTCTCGGTCTCGGCAATACGCAGCTGACGCTTGTTGTTCTGCACGAGCACCTCGCCCAGCGTGTTATCCAAGTTCTTCGGCTTATACGCAACAAACCCGCCTACCGTTTCGCTGAACAGCGTGAGGCAGACAAAATACAGGTTTTGCGGTGCTTTCGGCCCGCGGTCGAAGCCGCGGAAATCGCTGTTCGTAAACACTTGCGACAGCTGAATGGCACGGTCAGGACGGAAGTTGAAGAAGATGACCGCATCTTCCGATTCCACGACGCCCACTGGGCTGCCGTCTTCTTTGACGATAACCGTCGGCATCACGAATTCGTCGTATACCGACTTCTCGTACGATTCGGTAACCGCTTTGATTGGGTCGGTATATTGCGGGCCATCGCCGTACACCATGGCGCGGTACGATTTCTCGGTACGCTCCCAGCGCTTGTCGCGGTCCATGGCATAATAGCGGCCTTGCACGGTCGCGATTTTACCTACGCCGACCTCTTGAATCTTCGCCGTCAGCTGCTCCAGGTAACCCTTCGCACTGTCAGGCGAAACGTCGCGGCCATCCAAGAATGCATGGATGTACACTTCCGTCAGCTCTGCCTTCTTCGCCAGATCGAGCAGCGCGAACAAATGCGCGATATGGCTGTGAACGCCTCCGTCCGATAGGAGCCCGTACAGATGCAGCTTCTTGCCGTTTGCTTTCACGTGTTGAATGGCACCCATAAGCGTCTCGTTGTCAAAAAATTCGCCGTCGCGGATCGATTTGCTAATCCGAGTCAGATCCTGATACACGATGCGGCCTGCGCCGATGTTCAGGTGTCCTACCTCAGAGTTACCCATTTGGCCTTCCGGCAAACCTACCGCCTCGCCGCTCGCCGTGAGCGTCGTGTGCGGATAAGTCGACCAGTAACGGTCATAGTTCGGTTTGTTCGCTTGCGCGACCGCATTGCCCGTTACATCGTTACGAAGGCCGAAGCCGTCCAAAATAATCAGTGCTACAGGTGCAGTCATCTTGACGATGCCCCCTCGACAAGCTGAATGAAGGAAGCAGGCTCAAGGCTCGCTCCGCCTACCAAGGCGCCGTCGATGTTGGATTGACCCATATATTCGCTGACGTTATTCGGCTTCACGCTGCCGCCGTATTGAATGCGAACCGCATTCGCCGTCGCTGCATCGTACAAACCTGCAATAATGCCGCGAATGAACGCGATAACGTCTTCTGCATCTGCGGAAGTCGAGGATTTGCCTGTTCCGATTGCCCAAATCGGCTCGTACGCTACGACCACTTCAGCCGCTTGCCCAGCCGACAGGCCTTGGAACGCCGCCGTTGTCTGCACTTGGCACACGTTCTTCGTTTGTTCCGCTTCGCGCTCTTCGAGCTTCTCGCCTACGCAGACGATCGGCGTCAAGCCGTGCTTGAAGGCAGCGTGAACTTTCTTGTTCACGATCTCATCCGACTCCGCGAAATAGGCGCGGCGTTCGGAGTGGCCGATAATGGCGTATTTCACACCAAGATCCTTCAGCATGATGCCGCTGATTTCACCCGTGTAAGCGCCGTTGTCTTCGAAGTGAACATTTTGCGCGCCAATGGCGATCGTTGTTCCCTTCGCAGCTTCGACAAGCGCAGGCAGTGTTGTATACGGCGCACAGATGACGGTCTCGACACCGGCAACCTCGGCTTTGCCTTTTACATCCGCAAAGAATGACGTCGCTTCGGAAACCGTTTTGAACATTTTCCAGTTACCCGCAATAATTGGTTTACGCATCGTCTTTATCGCTCCTTCAGCTTACTTATCGTTCAGTGCAACAACGCCTGGAAGCGCCTTGCCTTCCATGAATTCCAAGGAAGCGCCGCCGCCTGTGGAAATGTGGTCCATTTTATCAGCCAAGTTGAACTTCTCCGCTGCAGCAGCGGAGTCGCCGCCGCCGATGACGGTATACGCGGACGTATCCGCGCATGCTTGCGCTACCGCGCGCGTACCGTGCGAGAACGGCTCGATTTCGAACACGCCCATCGGTCCATTCCACACAACGAGTTTGGAGTTTTTGATGACATCCGCGTACAGCTCGCGCGTCTTCGGTCCGATGTCGATGCCTTCCCAATCCGGCAGAATGCCGTCAACGTCTACGATTTTGGTGTTTGCGCTTGCGCTGAAATCATCCGAAATCACGATATCGACCGGCAGGTAGAAGTTCTTGCCTTGCGCTTTAGCCTTCTCGATGAATTCGAGCGCCAGGTCTAACTTAGAGTTATCGCACAGCGATTGACCGATTTCATGGCCTTGCGCCTTGAAGAACGTGTAGGACAAGCCGCCGCCGATGATGATGTTGTCCGCGATTTCGATCATTTTGTTGATGACATCGATTTTGTCCTTAACCTTTGATCCGCCTACGATCGCCGTGAACGGACGCTCAGGGTTCAACAACGCTTTGCCCAGGACATCCAGCTCTTTCTCCATCAGCAAGCCGGATACGGCTGGCAGGAAGTGCGCAATGCCTTCTGTCGATGCGTGCGCGCGGTGAGCGGCGCCGAAAGCATCGTTAACGAACAGATCAGCCAGCTCGGCAAAAGCTTTCGCCAGTTCCGGATCGTTCTTCTCTTCGCCTTCATAGAAACGAACATTCTCAAGCAGCAGCACGTCGCCGGCTTGAAGCTCGGCAACTTTAGCCTTCACCGCATCGCCGATTGCTTCGTCGGTTTTCACGACAGGCTTATCAAGCAGTTGGGACAAGCGCACGCCGGCTTGCGTCAGACGCATGCTCTCCACGACTTGACCTTTCGGACGGCCCAGGTGGCTCGCCAAAATCACTTTCGCGCCGTTCTCGATCAGATACTTGATGGTAGGCAGCGTCTCGCGGATCCGCGTATCGTCCGTAATCGCACCGTTTTCCATTGGAACGTTAAAATCCACACGAACAAATACACGTTTACCAGCGACTTCAACGTCACGTACACTCTTCTTGTTCATAAGCAGAAATCCTCCCGGGTACCCAAGCCGCCACGAGGCGGAAAAAAGGTCAAAGTATATTCAAATTCTCCAAGCTATCCATCCCGCTGTCCGCGGATATCTATCTTTGTCGTATATGTGTAGTGACGCCGCAGGCGTCATGCCCTGTGGTGCTGCAGGCGTCATGCCCTGTGGTGCCGCAGGAGCCATGCTTTAAAGGTTCCAGCAGGGAACCGCCATACGCCCCTCCGAGCATCAGCGAAGCGCCGATGCGGCCATCCCGCTCCCGCGAGACCACCCTCGAATCTCTTGACCTTCCCTAGGGAGCGCCAAAATGAGAGCTTACGCCCCGTGGAGCCCCGCAGGGCGGAACAAAAAGGGCGTATGGCGGGCCCCCGTAAACCACCGCGAAGGAGCTGCATCAAGCAGCTCCTTCGCCAAACATCGGGTGTCCAGAGGGGAACCCTTGGAATCCCCCTTTATAAGGGGGACTTAGGGGGATCGCCTTACAGGCCTTTCGATGCGATATATGCAGCCAGGTCAACGACGCGGTTCGAGTAGCCCCACTCGTTGTCGTACCAAGAGATAACTTTAACCATGTTGCCTTCAACAACCATTGTCGACAAAGCGTCGATCGTGGAAGAAGCAGGGTCGTGGTTGTAATCGCTCGATACAAGCGGCTCTTCGGAGTAGTTCAAGATGCCTTTAAGGGAAGTGTTCGCTGCATCTTTCAGCGCTGCGTTAACTTCTTCAACCGTAACGTTTACTTTCAGTTCAGCAACCAGGTCGGTTACGGATACGTTAGGCGTAGGTACGCGCATTGCCATACCGTTCAATTTGCCTTTCAGCTCAGGCAGTACAAGGGATACCGCTTTTGCAGCGCCTGTGGAAGAAGGAATGATGTTTTCTGCGGCAGCGCGAGCACGGCGCAGGTCTTTATGTGGAACGTCAAGCACGGATTGATCGTTCGTGTACGAGTGAATCGTCGTCATCATACCTTTTGTGATACCGAATTTGTCGTTAAGAACTTTCGCGAATGGCGCAAGGCAGTTCGTTGTGCAAGATGCGTTGGAGATAATGGTGTGAGCAGCTGCATCGTATTTGTCTTCGTTAACGCCCATTACAATCGTAATGTCTTCGTTGGAAGCTGGAGCGGAGATGATTACTTTCTTCGCGCCGCCTTTCAAGTGAAGCTCGGCTTTTTCTTTCGCTGTGAAAATACCAGTGGATTCTACAACGATTTCAGCGCCTACGGATGCCCAAGGAAGGTTCTCAGGGTTGCGTTCAGCAAAAACTTTGATTTCACGGCCGTTTACGATCAGGGCGCCTTCTTTAGCTTCAACCGTACCGTCCAATTGACCATGAGTCGTGTCATATTTCAGCAGGTGAGCCAGTGTATTCGTGTCTGTCAAATCATTAACAGCCACCACTTCTACATTAGGGTTGTTCAGCGCTGCGCGGAACACGTTACGACCGATACGACCAAATCCGTTAATACCAACTTTTACCATTTTGTTTGCCTCCTAGACATAATTTCATTTATCTCAAGACGAGAATCGGCGGCAGCCGTTCAGCCGTCCCCAATCCGTCAAGATCACATCATTGGTTCTTTATCAATAATTGCCGCGATCTCAAGTGCCGCTGCTTCATCCGTTACAAGCACATCGTCGTGTCCGAATCGCATGACAGCAGCGATGGCTTCTCCTTTGCTTCGGCCGCCCGCAACCGCGATGACGACCTCGGTGTCCATAATGTCCTCCAGCCGTAAGCCGGCAGTCAGCATCTTATGAACGACAGCCCCGTTTCGGTCAAAATAATACCCAAACGATTCTGCAAGCGCCCCTTCCGCTTTGATCGCTTCCACTACCGTAGCATCCACGCGTCTTCTCCGAGCCATTACGATAGCGTCCCCGATCCCATGGATCACGATGCGGGATTTGCGAATCACTTCCACAATCTCCCTCACGTTCGGCTCCTGCATCAGCGACGTGTACGCGTCCTCGCCTAAATGATCAGGCACGTGAAGCATTCGGTACTGCGCGCCTGTTCGCTTGGCCATGGTAGAGACGATCGTGTTGGCTTGATAGTCCACGCTTTCGCCAAGGCCGCCTCTTGCCGGGACGAACAGATTCCCCTTGAGCGGAACCTGCGAGGTCAATTGATTAGCCACCTGAGCGAGCGTCGACCCGCCGGTGACGGCAATGACATCATTGTCCTTCATGACTTTGCCCAGTACGCTGCAGCCCGCACGTCCAAGCTCCCGCTTCGTTGCCGCTGACTCATCCGCATCACCCGACACGATCATGACCTGCTGCAGGCCAAAATGCCTGCGTATCTTCTCTTCGAGCTCCGATAAGCCGAACATCGCCTTATAAAACGGCTCCATCTCTTCTAATAGACGCTTCCCAGCTTCGCTGATCCGCATACCCGCGGCATCGATAATAAGAAGCTCCTGTGCTTTCAGAAAGTCCGTCTCTGCTCGAAGCACCCGTTCCGTCATCTCAAGCGATGCAGCCAATGAACGCCGGCCGATCATATCCGAGAGCATCACCTGGCGAAGAATGAGATACCGTTTCCTCATTACGACAAGCAAATCCGGCAGAAGCTGCTGCTGTATAGCAATTAGAGACTGCATTGTTCAACATCAACTCCTGCTGCAATTAAAACTGCATTGTCGATCTATTGAGATGGACTTAAAATGTCCCGCATGCTCCTTTTAAGTCCCACAGCTATTGTAACTCAAACCTTCGGCAGGAGCAAGATGCGTTTCTTCTAAGTAACCGTTTACTGTCACAATTTACTCAACATTTATTTTCAAAACAGGCTTGCGTTTCTTCTTATAATCACATATAATAATCCATGCTGTCACTTTGCGCCCGTGGTCCAATGGATATGACGTAGGCCTCCGGAGCCTGAGATCGAGGTTCAATTCCTCGCGGGCGCGCCATAATAACTTGAAAGCTTCTTACATAATGAAGGACCATCCGTTCACTCGGATGGTCCTTTTTTGCATCCCGACCTCCTGCCGCCACAATCAGCATCTCCAAATCCGTAGTAAAGTAACCTCGCTGCTGTACCTCGTTTCGGGCTCTCCAATCCGTGATTTGACCTTCTTTGACTTTTCAAAGTTTATCCGTTATGATGGGTTTACAAACGGCTCACCATTACTTATTAACTTGCACTTTAGGAGGGATTTACAATGGAAACGATGAATTTCGTACCCATGGTTATTGAGCAAAGCAACCGAGGCGAACGCGCTTACGACATCTACTCCCGTTTGCTGAAGGATCGGATCGTATTCCTTGGCACGCCTGTCAACGATATGGTCGCCAACTCCATTATCGCGCAGTTGTTGTTCCTTGCAGCCGATGACCCGGAAAAAGACATCTCGCTCTACATTAACAGCCCTGGCGGTTCGGTTTCGGCAGGCCTTGCTATTTTTGATACAATGAACTTCATTAAGCCTGAGGTTTCAACAATCTGCGTCGGCATGGCCGCTTCGATGGGCGCTTTCCTGCTCGCAGCAGGCGCTAAAGGCAAACGTTACGCGCTGCCTAACAGCGAGGTTATGATTCATCAACCGCTTGGCGGCGCACAAGGTCAAGCCAGCGACATTGAGATTCGCGCGAAGCACATTCTCAAAACCCGCGATACGCTGAACCGGATTCTGGTTGAACGCACGGGTCAAACGCTTGAGAAAATCGAGCGTGACACGGACCGCGACTATTTCATGTCTGCTGCCGAGGCTGCTGCTTACGGCCTGGTCGACAAAGTGATCGAGAAACTGTAAGATTCATTGCCTTTATGAAAAAGAGCGTTAATCCTTAACGGGATTAACGCTTTTTTGATGCTGACCGAAGTAAATTTTACATGTAAATCACATTTTTTAGGTTTTGTCAACAATCGTTTAACTGGCTGAATGCTTAACGACTGCTTATTAAAACCATGTTAATATAAATGTACTAAATGATCCTAACCTCTCAGACCCTTTGGCTACGCTTTGGAAATCTATAAAACGGAGTTGCACACGCATGAAACTTACGAATCCATTCGCAAGCGTGCGAAATTTCATTCGATCTAACGACTCAGGCAATCATCTCACGCCATTCGCACCCACGTTCGAACCAAATTTTCAGCCTGCCTCTTCAGAGCATGATATGCATAATTTATTTTTACCGATGCAAGACAAGTCTCTATTGCTGCGTCCGCTTAGCGATACTCATCTTACTGAAGTGTATCAAGAAGCAAGAGCCATGCGCCTTTCCGAGGAGTTTATCGCCTTGATTGAACAAGCCATGATCCAGCGGGGTCTTTCAGTTGAGGAACGCAAGTCATTGGCCTAATGGCATTGATTACAATAAAGGCAGGTCACGCTACCAATGGGAGCGTGACCTGCCTTCTTTTATTTCCACTATTGCATTTCGTAAACGACGGTTATGTCGGTCGACACGGTGATCTCGCCTACCTGCACGCTCGTGCCGGCTGCTTTTCCCGCATCGTCAGCAGCTGCCATCGCATTCTGCCCGATGAAGATCGGACCGCTGTTGACGTTATTTTGCGAAATGTTGATGACTTCCTTCACCTGCTTACCTGCAGCCTTCGCCAGTGTTTCGGCCTTCGCTTTCGCATTCGCCATCGCTTTATCAAGTGCTTGCAGCTCGTATTGATCCTGCTTCTCTGTATCAAACTGTACGCCGTCAACCCGATTCGCGCCCGATGCGGACAAATCATCCAGCAGCTTGCCAATGCCGTCCAGGTCCCGAGTCGTCACGCGGATATTGTGCACTGCCAAATAGCCTTTGATCTTGCTCGTGCCGTCCTTGCTGTTGTATTCATATTCCGGCTGCACGGAGAAGCCCGTTGTCTTCACGTCCTTTGCTGCCACCTTGTACGTATCGTAGAGCAGCTTCGTGAGTCCCGCGAACTGAGCAGCATTCTTCGACTGCGCGTCTTTCGCGGAGGCAGCCCGCGTCTCGACAGCTACGGTCAAATATGCTACGTCAGGCGCTGCCTGAATCTTGCCGCTACCCGCTACCGTAATGGTGCTCTTCTGAAGCACAGCGTTATTATCCACTGCATACACCTCACTGCTTCCATGCCCCGACACGCCGAACATTGCTCCCGCTCCAACAGCCAGCGCCAATACCGGTACCAGCAGCCACTTGGGTTTCACCATCATTATCACTCGCCCCTTTTTGTTAATATTAGTCATTCTTCTACTATGACGCATCCTGTATCCCCGAAGTTGCGGGCGAGCCGGCATAAACAGAAAAAAACCCCCGTTAGGGAGTTTCCTCGTATCGATCTAGCGGCTTAAACAGACCGCTGCACCGGTATTATTGGTTCTCGAGCTCTTCCTTGCTGACCAGATTGACTAAAGCGGTTACAGCTTGGTCGGCATCCGAACCTTCCGCGCTAATCGTTACCTCAGTACCTGAACTGATTGCAAGGCTCATAATCCCCATAATCGATTTTGCGTTCACTTTTTTATCGTCTTTCTCTACAAAGACCTCGGAAGAAAACTTGTTCGCTTCCTGAACAAAAAGTGCGGCCGGTCTTGCATGAAGACCTGTCTTCAGTCGAACGACAACCGGATGCCTTGTCATGGAAACCTTACCCCCTATACTTAATTCAACCCTGCTTACATGCTTGCGATCGTCATTTTAATCACTATTATACCACTTTTTTGCTTGCTGCACTAGCCTTAGCTTAACCGTTCCTGATTTTTTCCGCAAGTTCGTCGATTTTGCGCAGCCGGTGGTTCACGCCGGACTTGCTAACCTTCCCTTTGAGCATCTCGCCAACCTCGGTCAGATTCAAATCAGGGTGCAAAAGCCGTATATGCGCCACCTCGCGAAGCTTATCGGGCAGCGTATCAAGCCCGACCTCCCGCTCCAGCAGCTTAATATTATCGATTTGGCGGACAGCCGCTCCAATCGTTTTATTCAAATTTGCGGTTTCGCAGTTGACGATCCGGTTGACGGAGTTGCGCATATCCCGCATGATTCGAACATCCTCGAATTTAAACAGCGCTTGATGCGCACCGATGATGCTGAGGAGCTCGATAATTTTCTCGCCCTCTTTCATGTAGAAGATGAATCCCTTCTTCCGTTCGATGCAACGTGCGTTCAAGTCGAACTTATTAGCCAGATCTACAAGCGCTTGACAGTGCTCCTCATACATCGTCGCAATTTCCAAATGATACGACGAGCCCTCTGGATTATTGACGGAACCTCCCGCAAGGAAGGCACCGCGCAAGTAGGAGCGTTTGCAGCATGACTTGCGAATCATATCGCGGTCGATGCCTTGATTGAATACAAAACCCTCCGAGACGATTTTGAGATCGCTCAATATCTCTTGCACTTTCGTCGGAATCCGTACGATATAGACGTTGTTCTTCTTCAGCCTCATCTTCTTGCGTACCAGCAGCTCCGTATGCACGGCAAACTGCTTCTTGATAAGGGAGTATATTCGTCTTGCAATCGCGGCATTCTCCGTCGATATATCAAGGATGACCTTCCGGCTGGACAGCGAGACCGAGCCGTTCATGCGAATAAGCGCAGAAAGCTCGGCTAATTCGCAGCACGGATCCGCTTCGACAAGCGTCAATTCTTTTTTGGTTTGTCCCGCAAAAGACATCTGGTCTCACCTCTTTCGTTCCATCCAGTTTTCCACAAGCTGATAAATATGATGACTTAGCCGGACCGCGTCATGCCTCAGATAGGTGCGGAACAACACGAGCCGGTCTGCAATGACTTCATACCCGCGCTGCTTAACCTCTTCCAAATCAAGATGAACAGCTTTCGCTCCCATCTCCGCATATTTCTGCTGCACCTGCTCCGGAATTTCACCGTCATTGACAATGACGTAGTCGAACAGATGATGTCCGACATGGGCATGCACGGCCGCCAAATGGTCGCCGACGGAGTAGTTATCCGTCTCGCCGGGCTGCGTCATGACATTGCATACGAACATTTTGACTGCGCTCGATTCCACGATGCTTTGCGCCAGTTTCGGTACGAGTAAGTTTGGAATAATGCTGGTGTACAAGCTTCCCGGGCCAATCAGGATCGCATCCGCTTGCTTGATCGCTTCCACCGCTTCCTCCAGCGGCTCGACGTCAGGCGGTTCGATAAATACCCGCTTGATCGCTTTGCCGGATTTCGGAATGCTGGACTCGCCCGTAATAATCGTTCCATCCACCGTTTCCGCTTTAAGCACGATTGCTTCGCCGGCCGCCGGAAGCACGCGTCCCCGTACGGCAAGTACTTTGCTTAGCATCCGAACGCCCGTGACGAAGTCGCCCGAAATATCGGTCATCGCAGCCAGCATCAGATTGCCTAAACTGTGGCCCGCAAGCCCCGCACCGGAATTAAACCGGTACTTGAGCATATCAGACAACAGCGGCTCCACATCGGCTAACGCAATGAGCACGCTTCGAATATCGCCCGGTGGGGGCATTTGCAGCTCGCTTCTAAGAATGCCGGAGCTGCCGCCGTCATCGGCTACCGTCACGATAGCCGTAATATCCAGCGGCTTCTCCTTCAAACCTCGAAGCATGACTGACAGACCTGTACCGCCGCCAATGACGACGATCCGAGGCTGCTGTTCATTTCTCCGTTCCGCCATCTCCCGCCTCAGCTCCGATCACGATCTGAATCTCGATGACTGACGCGAACGAGCTCCGTATCACTGCTGCCAAGCATCCGTCCCAAATATTCCGCAATTGCGACTGAACGGTGCTTGCCGCCGGTACAGCCGATCCCAATTACGACTTGGCTCTTGCCTTCCTTCCGGTACAACGGAATCAAGAACTGAAGCATATCCAGCAGCTTCACGAGAAAGGCCTGCGTTTCCGGCCATTTCATGACATACTCGTAAACTTCAGGGTCCTGACCTGTATTGGGGCGCAGGTGGTCGATGTAGTGCGGATTCGGCAGAAAGCGTACGTCATAAATCAAATCCGCATCAATAGGGATCCCGTATTTGAATCCGAAGGAAGTGACATTCACCGAAATCGTATTAAAATCCGCATTCGTAAAGCGGGACATGATCCGCTCTTTCAGCTGGGCCGGCTTCAAGCTGCTGGTATCGATAATTTGCGTCGCCCAGCCCTTCAGATCCTCGAGCAGCCGGCGTTCCAGCTTGATCCCCTCGAGTGGAAGTCCTTCCGGTGCCAGCGGGTGAAGCCGGCGGCTCTCCTTATAGCGCTGCACAAGTACGCCGTCGGTCGCATCCAGAAACAAAATCTCATACCCGATAGTATAGTGTTCCTTCACGTAGCTAAGCGATTCCGATAATGCCGTGAAAAACTCGCGCCCGCGCAGATCGATGACGAGCGCTACTTTGCCGATTTTGCCATTCGATTGTTCGATCAGCTCTGCAAACTTTGGAATAAGTACCGGTGGTAAGTTATCGACGCAGAAGAAGCCCAAATCTTCCAGGCTTTGCACCGCAATCGTCTTCCCCGCGCCGGACATGCCTGTAATGATGACCAGCTTTGCCATTGCCGTTCCCGCATCCATCGTCTATTCCTCCTACCCCATGAAACCTATGGACTAACTGCGAATAATTAATCCTGCTGCGCCCACAACACCTGCATCGTTGCCCAGAATCGCCGGTACGATTTCAACGCCTTCCTGCGCCATGGCAGGAGTCGCTTTGCGGAATACTTCGCGGATTTGCTCAAATAGGAACTCTCCTGCCTTGGACACGCCGCCGCCGATAATGAAACGCTGCGGGTTCAGGACAACCGCAACAGTTGCCATGGATTTGCCCAAGTAGAATGCCGCACGGTTCACGATACGCGCAGCCACTTCGTCCCCGGCTTTTGCCGCATCGATAACGTCTTTTGCCATGATATGCTCTACGAAAGAGAGCGATGTCCGATCCCCGCGCTCAACGGCATCCTTTGCCATACGGATAATGCCCGTCGCGGAAGATACCGTCTCCAAGCAGCCCAAATTGCCGCAGCCGCATTGAATGGCTTCAAGATCCGGCACGATGGCCATATGACCGAGCTCACCGGCCATGCCTTTGGAGCCTTCAACGATTTTGCCGTTTATAATTACACCGCCGCCAACGCCTGTTCCGAGCGTGTAGCATACGCAATCCGCAATACCGCGGCCTGCGCCTGCCCAAGCTTCGCCCAGTGCAGCAACGTTTGCATCATTATTGACCAATACCTTCTTCGCTAGCTTCTCTTCAAGAATGTCTTTAAGCGGCACGTTCTCGAAGAACAAATTGACCGATTTGTGCACGAATCCCCGGGGAATATCCAAGAAACCGGCAATTCCAATACCAACGCCTTCAACCTGCTCCCATTCAAACGGGGACTGCTCTACGATGAGACGTGCATAGGCCGCAATATTGTCACATACGGCATCGGAGCCTTTCTCGACTTCGGTCGGTCCTTCGTACGTATGCAGCAGCGCGCCTTCAATATTGCAAATACCTACCTTAATGGAAGTACCGCCGATATCAACACCAACTACGATTTTCTCAGACATGAATGGGCCACCTCTATAATATAGGGATCTATGGTCACTTCAGTACCAACTAAAACTATAAGCCAACGCTACCGACTGGTCAAGATGATTCAAACCGCCGTCAACACTGTAGTTTCAAGGCATTCTCGCTTACATGAAGCGACGCTGTCCGTAGGTCCGGACAGCGTCATTAACGTTCTCTTGCAGCAAACTTAAGCAAGCCGCACTTACACCGATTGACTCCAATCATGCACAGCATGGCCTTCAATGAATTTCTCGCAATCCAGCGCTGCCATGCAGCCGCTGCCCGCTGCCGTAATCGCTTGGCGGTATTTATGATCCTGCACATCGCCGCAAGCGAAGATCCCTGGAATGTTGGTCTCGGAAGTTCCCGGCTTCACAACTAGATAACCGGTTTCGTCGGTATCCAGCTGCCCATTCAGGAATTTCGTGTTCGGCGTGTGGCCGATCGCAACGAAGACGCCGTTCGTTTCAATGATTTCTTCTTCGCCGGTTTCATTGTTCTTCACTTTAAGACCGGTTACGCCCATGCCATTCGCCACGACTTCAAGCGGCGTGCGATCTAGTGCCCAGCTGATCTTGGCGTTGCCGCGTGCGCGGTCCTGCATAATCTTCGAAGCACGCATCTCCGGACGGCGATGAACGAGCACAACCTCGGATGCAAACCGCGTCAGGAAGTTTGCTTCTTCCATCGCCGAGTCGCCGCCGCCGATAACGATGATTTTTTTGCTGCGGAAGAAGAAGCCGTCGCATGTCGCGCATGTGCTGACGCCGCGTCCTACATTTTCCCGCTCGCCGGCAATACCTAAGTATTTGGCCGATGCACCGGTAGAAATGATCAGCGTTTCCGCTTGAAGCTCACCTTGTCCTTCAACCTTCAGCGTGAATGGACGCTTGGACGTATCCACTTCATTCACCCAGCCGGTGCGGAATTCCGCGCCGAAGCGCTCCGCTTGCTTGCGCATGTTGGCCATCAGATCCGGCCCCATAATGCCCTCAGGGAAACCGGGGAAGTTCTCAACTTCGGTCGTCGTCGTCAATTGACCGCCCGGTTCCGGACCTTCGATTACGAGCGGGTTCATGTTGGCGCGAGCCAAGTAAATTGCTGCAGTCAGTCCTGCAGGGCCTGTTCCAATAATGATTGCTTTATACACAAGTATGGCCTCCTTCGCCAATGACCCTGGCCTTACTCGCGGTGCTCCGCAAGTGCCGGGAGAATCATTCTCATTTTTTCTTTGATGCCGCATATTTCATCAATGCGTTTCGCGCATTTACTGACAGTTGCAATTGAGGTGCCGTATCTCTGCGCAACCTCGTGGTACGAGATCTCCCGCCGGTGCATCTTGGCGGTCAAATATTCAAGCGCGGCTGCCCAGCCCTCCACTTTCCCAAGCTTCGGCACGTCCGGGTACACCCGCGACAAGAATTCAATCCACAGCGTAAGCAGATCATGCTGCTGCACTAGGTCGTACTGCTTGTTCATCCGAACGAGTGCGGCTTCGAGGACGGACTGCCACTTGTCTTCCCAAACCGGCAGACGCGAAGGCATCCGGCTGTGCTCGATGACCGTTTCTTTACCCTCAAGCATAGCACGCAGGGATTCGTGCACGCCGATAGAACGGAGCACGAAGATTGCGATCCGCTTGAGATAGTCATCCTCCTGCGGCTCCATAATGAAGTCCCGCAGTGAATCCTTTACTTCGTTATCGGCAATCATGCCAAGTGCTTGTATCACCTGCAGCTTCGTATTCCGGTCGCCGTGGCGCAGCGCCCAGAAGAAGGAGGAGCGCACAAGCGGATCCCGCTTCATATGATCCGGCAGCGATTCCGTCGATTTCTCCCACAGCTTGAATTGTTCCTCGAATGGAAGATGATAATGATAGCTTGTCGGCGCTGCATGCAGGCCATTCTCCATCAACGTCAGCTGTTCCAAGTAATAACCAGGCACATGCGACTCACCGTCCAGCTTCCTCACTTGCAGCCACAGCCGCTTCGCTTCTTCGTAACGCCCCATATTGCAGGCCGCGACAGCGGCGTAGTGATAGAGGCAAGGATCCGATTTAAGCGCATTGTCCTTCAAGAGCCGCGTGAAATGCCGATAGGCTTCGCCGTGCTCTCCCAGAATACCCATGGTCGTCGCCAGCTTAAACACATGCTCCTGGTGAAAGGGAACGGTCTTGCAGAGCAGCTTGACGAGCGGCGCCAGCTGCTCATGATCGCCTGCATGCTGATGGAAGATGGCCAGATTGCACAGGGCGTGCAAATTGCCTTGTTCGATATCGAGCACCTGTTGGATCGTCGTCATCGCTTTATCGAAAATGCCCATGTAATAGTATGCGAGAGCCAGGTTATTGCGTGCCGCCAGAAATTCGCCGTTCTTCTCTACGATGCTCTCAAGCAGTCGCACAGCTTCGACAAACTTCCCTTCTTCCAGCATCGTCCTGGCACGGTCATGCTCGAAGAAGCCTTCCCGTGCTTTGATGAAAGCCAGCTTGGTCGGACGCTCCAATTCGAAGTGGAGCAGCTCCATCATCTCTTCCGCTTCCTCGAGAAATTGCCCCTCGGCGTCTTCCTCCAAGTAGCGGACAAGCGAATCCTCGGCCGCTTCATACATTTCCATGTTGGCATAGTTGTTCGCCATATAAAAGTGACATTCTGTCATTTCAGGATCGAGCTCGTCAACAATCGACTGGAGAATGCGGTTGGATTCCTCGTAATTCCCCATTTCCGACAAAATCCCCGCCATATTGCAGTGGTTGACGGGATTGTCTGGCTCGTATTCTGCCGCGCGCCGGAAGTATTTCAGTGCCTTGTCATAATGATAACGATCCATCGAGCGAACCGCACGCTCGAAGAAGAACGTTGCGTCCCATTTTATCGGAATAATTTTCGTGCTGTGATTGGCTACCGCAATTTTCTTTTCTTTCATAACACAAGGCACCTCCTCGGTTGCACAGGCGAGCAGTACTTAAATGTGCAATCGAAATTATGCACGTCAGTACGACCAGCCCCGTACAAAGTTTCTACGATTATACCATAGCGCGGCCTATCCTTACACGAAAGAATATGTGGCAAATCGCGGGCATCAGCCCGCGATTTAGGTTGTTGGCCGGTTGATACGGCCTTATTCGGCTGTTACTGTCATGCTGCCAGACATCTAGAAGCAACGACTCCGCCGCGCTTTGGAGGCGCGGCGGGCTGCTTCACTCTGAATGTCATGCTGCACACAGGGCTGCCTGTTTACGTTCTTCCCGCCTTAAATGCCGGCGTTTTTGAAAAGTGTGCTGATCGAGCCGCCTTCGATAATGATCCGCGTGGTTTCCGCGAGAATCGGAGCAACCGACAACACCGTAAACCGATCGGAGCGTTTTTCCGGCAGCGCGATCGAGTCGGTCACGATGACTTCTCTAATATTGGGATGGTCCAATCGCTGCAGGGCAGGACCTGAGAAGAGTGGATGCGTTGCACACACAAACACGTCCTCGGCCCCGCGTTCTTTGAGGCCTTCTACGACGTTGACAATCGTCGAGCCCGTATCGATCAAGTCCTCGATTATGATCGGCGTCTGTCCTTCGACATCACCGATAACGTGCGTGATGATCGATTCATTATGCGCCGGACGTTTCTTAATCATGATGGCAAACGGCGCATCCAGATAGTTCGCCAGCTTCTCGGCTGTTGAAGCACGGCCGGCATCCGGAGAGACGACAATCGGATTCTTGATATTCTTCGTCTTCAGGTAGTCGCTGATCAGGTCAAGGCCTGTCAGGTGATCCACCGGAATGTTGAAGAAGCCTTGAATGGCCGGTGCATGGAGATCGATCGTAATCACGCGCGTCGCGCCAACGGTCGTCAGCACGTCAGCAAGCATCTTAGCCGAAATCGGTTCGCGCGGAGCAGCCTTACGCTCCTGACGCGCATAACCGTAATAAGGCACAATGATGTTAACCGTACGAGCGGAAGCACGCTTCGCCGCATCGATCATAACAAGCAATTCGACAAAATGATCGTTGATGGGGTGCGAGAACGACTGTACAAGGAACACGTCGCAGTTACGAATGGTTTCCTCATAATGAACATAAATCTCGCCGCTTTTAAAACGGGACACTTTAATCTTCCCGAGCGGCAGCCCGAGCTCTTCGCTGATCTGTTCAGCCAATTTAGGATTCGAGGAACCCGAGAAAATACGCAGCTTGTCGCTAAACAACATAATACCCTCCTGAGCGATTAGACCACTAAATTTACAACCTCAAGGTGAAACAGCCTTCGAAGCCTCACGGCACGCAGCAAGAATCACCCTTAGCAAACTACCGTTTGTTTCGACAACTTTCATTATACATGGAATTAATAATAATTCAAAAACGCTTCTTGAAGTTTAAGGGCGCTTAATCCCCGTATTCGGCCTAATCTCGGCGACTTACAGCATCTATCGCGGTTTGTCCCCAGTGTTTGAACATTTCATGACGATAACGCGTCAGAACCGAGCGCTGACAGGCAGGCTCGGTTAGAAGTGACAGTCTCGCTAACCTTGTCTAGGAAGACTGCTTCGATTTATTGTGACGGCGGTCCAGCTCAGCCATAACTTCGTCCAGCGACAAGCCCCGTTCGCGGAGCAGCACCATCAAGTGGAAGAGAAGGTCGCTCGTTTCGCAGCGGAGCTCGTCATTGTCCTTGTTCTTGGCAGCGATGATGACTTCAGCCGTCTCTTCGCCGACCTTCTTTAGAATTTTATCGACGCCCTTCTCGAACAGGTACGTCGTGTAAGCGCCGTCCGGACGCTCGACATAACGCTGTGCGATGGTCGCCTCCAGCTGATTCAGCATGGCAAAGCGGTCAGCGGATTGCTGGAAGGAGCTCGCATCGGCTTCCGTGCCTGCAATGCCCTGCACTTCACCCGTAAAGCAGCTGTAGGTGCCAGTATGGCAAGCTGGTCCATGCTGTTCAACGCGAACAAGCAGCGTGTCCCCGTCGCAGTCATAATGCATCGTCACGATCCGCTGCGTATGGCCGCTCGTAGCTCCTTTATGCCAAAGTTCCCCTCGCGAACGGCTCCAGAACCAGGTCTCGCCTGTTTCCACCGAGCGTTCAAACGACTCCTGGTTCATGTAGGCCATCATCAGCACTTCCTTGCTGATCACGTCCTGGACAATCGCCGGGACCAGCCCCGCCTCATTCCACTTGATCTCTGCCGCCGCTTCTATTCTCTTGCCTGCACTCATCGAATCTCGACTCCCTTCAGCCGCAAATCATCCTTCACATCGCGGATCGTCATTTCTTTATAGTGAAAAATCGTCGCCGCCAACCCTGCGTCCGCATGCCCCTGAAGGAATACATCGTGAAAATGCTCTACCTTCCCCGCTCCGCCCGATGCGATAACAGGAACGCCGATGGCATCTGACACCGCCTGCGTCAGCTTCAAGTCGAAGCCGTCCTTGGTGCCGTCCGCGTCCATGCTCGTCAGCAGAATTTCGCCTGCGCCGAGCTGCTCCGCTTCCTTGGCCCAGGCCAGCGCCCTCATGCCCGTTGCCGTCCGGCCGCCGTGCGTAAACACTTCCCATTCGCCCCATGCGGGATTGAACTTCGCGTCGATCGCCACAACGATGCATTGGGAGCCGAACTTCCTTGCCCCATCCTTCACGAGCGAGGGATTCTTTACGGCCGCCGTGTTGATGCCGATCTTATCCGCCCCTGCACGCAGCAGGCGCTTCATGTCATCGACGTGTGAAATACCTCCGCCGACCGTGAACGGAATCGTAATTTCGCCAGCTGTCCGTTTGACCACCTCAACCATCGTGGCTCTTCCTTCGACCGAAGCCGAAATGTCCAGGAACACCAGCTCGTCCGCGCCTTCTTTGTCATAAATCGCCGCCAGCTCGACGGGATCGCCGGCATCGCGCAAGTTGACGAAGTTAACGCCTTTGACGACGCGTCCGTCTTTTACGTCTAGACAGGGAATAATCCGCTTGGCTAACATTCGGAATGCCGCCTCCTTCTAATGGCTTTGATGCTTCTAAATTTAGGCAGCAGCGCGCGTTCAGCGGACTGCTTCACGCGCTCCCGTTAATGCCAGAAAGTTGCACAGCAGGCTCATGCCAAGATCGCCGCTCTTCTCCGGATGGAACTGCATGCCGTATACGTTGCCGCTTCCGACGATCGCGGTCACTTGTCCGTTATAATCCGTCGTTGCAAGCAGGTCGCTTGCCCGCTCCGGCTTTGCATGATAGGAGTGAACGAAGTACACATGCCCTTGATCCAACCCGACGAACAGCGGACTCTTCTGGTGAAACCCGAGTTTGTTCCAGCCCATATGCGGTACTTTGAAATCGCCTTGGAAACGAATCACCTTACCCGGCAGCAGGTTCAGCCCCTTATGCGTTCCATACTCCTCGCTCTCGCTGAAGAGCAGCTGCATACCAAGGCAAATGCCGAGCAGCGGCTTGCCTGATGCGGCGTAATAGCGGGTCACTTCGTCCAGCCCCGTATTCTGCAGATTCTGCATCGCGTCGCCGAATGCGCCGACACCGGGGAGAATGGCGCCATCCGCCTCCATAATTTCTTGCGCATCCGCCGTTACGAATGCCTCGTAGCCCAGACGCTCAACCGCTTTGCTAACGCTATGCAGGTTGCCCATGCCGTAATCGATGATCGCGATCATCTACAGCACTCCTTTCGTCGAAGGCACTCCTTGCACGCGCGGGTCAATGCTTGTCGCTTCGTCAAGCGCGCGGCCAAGCGCCTTGAATACCGCTTCGATCATGTGATGCGTATTCACGCCGTAGTGGACGATGACATGCAGCGTCATTCGCGCTTCCAGCGCTAGCTTCCAAAGAAACTCATGCACAAGCTCCGTGGAGAAGCTGCCGACCTGATGGGACGGATACTGCGCACGGTACTCGAAATGCGGACGGTTGCTCAGATCGATCACAACCTGCGCGAGCGCCTCGTCCATCGGCACGAATACCGACGCGTAGCGCTTGATCCCGCGTTTGTCGCCGAGCGCCTCGCGAATGGTCTGCCCCAGACAGATGCCGATATCCTCCACCGTGTGATGGTCGTCGATATCCACGTCGCCGCGCGCTTCCACGGTCAGATCAAACTGGCCGTGCTTCGTGAAGAGATCCAGCATATGGTTCAGGAACGGCACGTCCGTCTCGATCTTGGAAATGCCCGTGCCGTCAATGCCAAACGCCAGCGTAATGTCCGTTTCGTTCGTTTTGCGCGCCACCTCAGCTGCGCGAATTGCGTTCTCCGTCATGAAACATCCTTCTTTCCATTTCTATCGTGATCAAACGACTGCACGGACACCGGCAGTTTCATTACATGCGCGATGAAGCAATCCCTACCGTTCCCGTTCCAAACGAATTTCGATCGCCCTGGCATGCGCCTCCAGCCCTTCGTGACGGGCAAGTGTTATGATCTGCTCGCCGTTTGCCATAAGCGCATCCTTGCTGTAATAAATTAAGCTCGACTTCTTCAGGAAGTCGTCGACGTTCACGGGCGACGAGAACCTCGCTGTGCCATTGGTCGGCAAAATATGATTCGGCCCGGCGAAATAATCGCCCACCGGCTCCGAACTGTACGGGCCGACGAAGATCGCGCCCGCGTTCTCGATCCGGCCAAGAATCCCCATCGGCTCGGCCGTCATAATCTCCAAGTGCTCCGGCGCCATCCGGTTGACAGCCGCAATGGCTTCCTCCATCGACTGCGCTAACAGAATAGCGCCGTAGCCGCCGATGGATTGTCTAGCCGTGCCTTCCCGCGGAAGCGCACGCAGCTGTAGCTCCACTTCGGCAGCAACGGCATCGCCGAGCGCCTCCGAGGTCGTGACGAGGATCGCGGATGCCATCTCGTCATGCTCCGCCTGCGACAGCAGGTCGGCCGCGACATAAGCCGGATCGGCCGTCTCATCGGCAAGCACAACGATCTCGCTCGGCCCTGCAATGCTGTCGATCGCTACGACACCGAAGACTGCACGCTTAGCCAGCGCGACATAGATATTGCCGGGACCGCAAATTTTGTCCACGGGTGGAATCGTTTCCGTGCCGTACGCAAGAGCCGCAACGGCTTGCGCGCCGCCGACGCGGTACATCTCCTTGACACCGGCTTCCGCTGCAGCGACCAGAATATAAGGATCGATGCCTGCCTTGCCTCCGGTCGCCGGCGGTGTCACCATCACGATCTCAGGCACGCCGGCCACTTGTGCCGGTATCACGTTCATCAGCACGGAGGAAGGATATGCCGCCTTACCGCCCGGAACATAGACACCGACCCGCTTCAGGGGTCGGAGCAGCTGTCCCAGCATGGTGCCGTCAGGCTTCACGTCAACCCAAGACTGACGCAGCTGCTTCTCGTGGAAGCTCCGTATATTCAGCGCCGCTTGCCGGATTGCCGACAAGAAGTCCACATCCACGCGATCATATGCCGCCTGAATTTCTTCCGCTGTGACACGCAGCGATGCGGCGTCCAGCATCACCCGGTCCAGCTGCTCCGTGTACCGCAGCAGCGCGGCGTCCCCCTCGGTGCGAACCGCCTCAACGATCCGGTTCGCCGTTTCGTTCTGCTCAGGTGAACCGTATTCCACCTTGCGCGTTAATCCAAACTGTTCCGCTCGCAGCTTCCGCATGCCGCCTCGCTCCTTTCACGCGCTAGCTTCTTCCGTCGGCTAGGCTTGTCTTCGTACGTTCTAGATATTGTGCAACGCCGCCTGCGGTCTAATTTCGAGCGAATGCAGCTCCGTCCCAGTCCGCCGCAAGCTCGCCTTTGCTTATACGCTTGCTTGTGCCGTAATGACTTGCTGCAGCTTATCGCACAGGCTTTGAATTTCGCCGTTCTTCATTCGATAGCTGACGCGGTTCGCGATCAAACGGCTCGTAATGCCGAAAATCGTTTCCATCTCGACCAAACCGTTCTCGCGCAGCGTCTGCCCGGTTTCCACCATGTCCACAATACGGTCAGCCAGGCCAATGAGCGGCGCTAGCTCGATGGAACCGTTTAGCTTGATCACCTCGACCTGCTGCCCCTGCTCACGGAAGTACTGCGAGGCAACGCTTGGATACTTCGTTGCAACGCGAGGGTGAATGGCCGGCTTCCAGTCCGGCAGTCCGATTACGGACATCCGGCACTTCGCGATGCCGAGATCCAGCAGCTCGTAGACGTCTTTGTTCTCTTCCATTAGGACGTCCTTGCCCACGATACCAATATCGGCTACGCCGTACTCCACATAGGTTGGCACGTCAACGGGCTTCGCCATGATGAATGACATTCCCACTTCCGGCAGCTCGATAATGAGCTTGCGTGTATCATCGAAGTCGCTCGGAATCGGCACGCCCGCTTCGCGAAACAGCCTGGATGCCACTTTATAGATCCGGCCTTTTGGCATCGCCACCTTTAACAGCTCGCAATTCGCCGCGCCGGCAGCAGTCATTTCCTTAATGCTCATGCTTCCTTGCCTCCCCGTTCGCCGCTGAAGAACGTCAGCAGCTTCGTGAACGTTACGCCTTTATACACGATGCTGGCTCCATTGCCGGCTGCTCCAGCTGCTTCCCACAGGGCTTGCTGCGAGGAAGCATCCATCTTCGCCGTGACAACTGCCGCGGCGCCTGCCTTGCGAAGCTGCCGAGCCTGATCCAACGCAGCCGTGCGGCCTTCCGCATCGTAGCCGATCAATACGCGCTCAGCTGTCTCTTCACTGCCTCCGGCGCCGACCAGCTCCAAGATGCGCGTCGTCTTCAGCGCGAAGCCCGTAGACGGTGCCGGACGCCCAAATTGCTTTAACAAATTATCGTAACGGCCGCCGCTTGCCACCGGGAAACCCAGATCAGCAGCATAACCTTCAAACGTCATGCCCGTATAATATTTGAAATCGCCGATCATGGTGAGATCAATCATTACATGCTCGTGAACTCCGTAGGCTTCAAGCACATCCCACATCTCGCATAGATGGCGGATCGCATCCTGCGCCGTCTTATCGAGACTCAGCGTCAGCGCTTGATTGCATATTTCCGAGCCGCCCCGCAGCCGAATGATGCCCTCAAGCTCGTTGTTCACCTTCTCAGGCAGCTTCAAGGCACGAAGGCCTTCTCGGTACCCGACGAAGTCCCGGCCCAACAGATAAGCCTTCAATTCTTCCTGCGCGTCTCTTCGCCCAGGCAGCGCTTCCTCGAACAGGCCGTTCAAGAAGCCAACATGGCCGATCGCAATTTTGAACCGTTTCACGCCTGCCGCCTTCAATGAGGCAATCGCGAGAGCGACCACTTCCGCATCCGCCTCGGGAGAAGCATCGCCTACCAACTCTACGCCGGTTTGAAAAAACTCCGCCTCGCGTCCCGCCTCCTCTTCAATGGCGCGGAATACATTGGAATGGTAGGACAAGCGAATGGGAAACTGAGCGTCCTTCAGCACGGAGGAAACCACCCGAGCGATTGGAGCCGTCATATCGGAACGAAGAACAAGCGTCGTTCCACGGCTGTTGAGCAGCTTAAACAGCTTCTGATCCGAAGTCGAGCTCGCTACGCCAACCGTATCGTAATACTCCATCGTAGGCGTCATAATTTGCTCATAGCCCCAGGAGGCCATACAAGCAAGCACTTGATTCTCGATTTGTCTCAGCTTTGTCACCGCATGCGGCAAATAATCCTTAACACCGGTCGGTTTCTCGAAAACCTTCGGTTTAGACATTTATCTCACCCACAACGCTTTAGTTTATTAACGCGGTACCATAGTACCATACTGCCAAAATAAAGATTAGTCGTAATGATACCACGACCTATTTGTTCCGTCAATATAGCAGCCGAATGCTTATCTATCTGTTCCCAGAATCCATCCCAGCGCCGTGCCGTTATTCCTATCGCTTCCGGAACAACCGTCTACCGCCACGCTTGTCCTCCCAAGCCTTTAGCAGCAAATTCATGAGGACGATGCCCAGAATCGCTGTGCTGAATACGCTAAGCTGCAGAAAAAACCGGGAAGACTCGCTTCCCGGTAATTTTGTGCGGGTACCATTCTTCATCAGATCGATCAGTACTGTCGGTTGATCGCTAAGACCACCTGCATTCACACGGTAGCCGTTACGCTGTCCATAGCCGTTAATACCGTTCTTAACGGTGAACGTGACATCGATGCCAAGCATATGGCATATACGAAGAACCGCTTTATTGTAGGCTCCGTAAGGAAAAGCCAGCACATGATCCTTATTGCCGAGCTTCTTTGATAGAACCACATCCGCCTTCGACAGGTCGTCCGTCACCCGTGCCAAATACTCTCTTGTCGTTTCCCGGCGATTCTTGTCTTTCATGAACATCGGGGCAGCCAGTTCAGGCAGCTGTTTGCCGCCTTTACCATCGTGAGAAGCGTAGCTGTGCGAATCAAAGGTATGGTTATAGAAATCATACCCTTCCCGGTGCATCTGCTGCACTTGCTCCCAGGTCAGCTTAGGAATGCCGATATGCCTTGGATTTCCGATCGTGTTTACAATAAGAAAATTCGTCGCAGGCACATGAAATTGCTTCAGCATCGGATACGTATCGGTGTAATACGATTCATAACCGTCGTCGAACGTCATCAGCACTGCATTATCGGGCACCTTCGCATCCTTCAAAATAAACTGTCTGTACTGCTCCATCGTAATCCAGTGAAAATTGTTTTGCTTCATTAGCAGCAGCTGCTGCTTAAACTTCTCTAGGGGAAGGGCCTTATCATCCATCGGCTTCACCGCGACTTCGTGGTACATTAGGACGATGACTTGATTTCGATAATAGATGCCAAGCGGCGTATTCCTGTAACCGCCATGCTGCGATTGTTTCCCGGGAGCCGCCGTTCTTCTGGTCGTTCCGCCGTTCCCGGTGACTACTGAGCTTTTAGACGAATGCGAAGACCATCTCATCCCGGTGACGTAACATCCTGTCAAGATGACCGCAAGTACAAACACAAGAGACATTACTGTAAGTTTGCGATTCATGTAGGTTCACCTACCCCTTGCGAATCTCTTGAATGGGATTTCCACCGACGAAGGCCCCGGGCTGAACATCCCGATGTACGACCGAACCGGCAGCGATCACAGCACCGTCACCGATGACAACGCCTGGCAGAATCGTTGTATTCGCGCCAATCATGACATTGGAGCCAATTTGCACTGCGCCAAGCCGGTATTCGCGAATCAAATATTCATGTGTAAGAATCGTAGTATTGTATCCAATGATAGAGTTATCGCCGACGGTAATTTTCTCTGGAAAGAACACATCCACCATCACCATCAGCGCAAACGCAGAATGGCGGCCAACCTTCATGCCGAGCACCCGCCGGTAAATCCAATTTTTTACGGGCAGGGACGGACAGTAGCGAGCCGTCTGAATGAATACAAAATTACGCACCGCCTTGAAGCGGCTTACCGTCCGGTAGACCTGCCAAAGCGCATTCGGCCCTTCCACAGGATAACGCTCCACATTTCTCAACGGAGTTCTACTCCAATCCCACGAGTGCGTACAACTCGCGCATGTCATGAATGATATGACGCGCACCGCTTTCCTTAAGCTTTGCTTCGCCTTTCAATGACCAAGCTACGCCAACGGAGACAGTGCCGGCGGCCTCGGCGGCTTGTATATCGACAATGCTGTCGCCGACCATTATTGCCTCGCCAGGCGCTATACCAAGTGCCTCCAGCGCTCGTTGAACCGGCTCGGGATGCGGCTTGGGCTGGACGACGTCGTCGATCGTCACGATAGCATCAGGCTCCACGTACTCATACAATCCGACAAAGTGCAGGCCTCGTTCTGTCGTTAACCGAATTTTGGTCGTTACGATTCCGATTTTGATGCCTGCTGCATGCAATCTTTCGAGCACTTCCTTTACGTACGGGAAAGCCGAAACATAGTCGTCATGCAGCCTCAGATTGACTTCCCGATAGGCTGCTACCAGATCGTCTACCTGCTCGCGTCCCGAGAACAGCTGCAGCTGCGCCGACAGCGGAAGACCCATGCTGGGAATGATATGCTCGCGGTTAAAATCAGCTGGCACAATGCCTTTCAGTGCGTCAAGAAACGATTGGATAATCAGTTCGTTCGTGTCCATAATCGTACCGTCTAAATCAAACAATATGGCCTTAATCTTTGCAGTCATCCTCTTTAGCTTGCTCCTTTATTTTACCGGCTCCCAAGTCCAAGGCCGGATCGTTTATTCAATCGTGCTCTTCTCAGCCGAAGCAGCTTGGTGCTTTTTCGTTTCAGCTCCTGCAGGGAGCCCTGTTTTGAAGTTTACGATCAGGTCGCTGTAACGTGTGGAAGCAGCTCCCGTTCGGCGGCGAATGATAATGAGCGCCACAGCGGCAATGACCAGCAGCACAGAGACCAGCTGGGAGACGCGAATATTACCCTCAGCCGGATTCAAGTATCCGTGCGTGAACACGACTGTCATCGGTGACCAGATCGCATCCATCACTTTAGCGGCCCAATCCGCACCTTGGAATGCCAAGCTGTCCGTCCGCAAACCTTCTACATAGAATCGGCCAATGGAATACCAGATGAAATACGCAAACAGCTGCTCCCCCGCGCGCAGGAATGGGCGGCGGCGAATAACAAGCAGAATAACAAGGCCTACCAAGTTCCACAGCGATTCATATAGGAATGTCGGATGGTGGAATACGCCTTCCACGTTCATCTGGTTGACGATCCAGTTCGGTAGATGGAGTGTATTGCGCAAGAAGCTTTCGTCCACCGGTCCGCCGTAAGCTTCTTGGTTAACGAAATTACCCCAGCGGCCAATCATTTGTCCTGCAATAAGGGACGGAGCGCAGATATCGGCAATCCGCCAAAAACTGTAGCCTTTATATCGGAAATAAATAATGCCGCACACAAACGCACCGACAAGCGCGCCATAAATGGCAATGCCGCCATTCCAAATTTTAAATACGTCCAAGAAATTATCCTTATACTCGTACCATTTGAACGAAACAAAATAAATCCGTGCTCCGATAATTGCCGAAGGTACCCCTAGCAGCAGCAAATCCATAAAAAAGTCCGGCGACAAACCAAAACGTTTACCTTCGCGAACGGCCAGCAGCAAACCGACAAGCGCCGCAGTTCCAAGAATAATGCCGTACCAATGCACACTAATGGGGCCAAGCGAAAAAGCAATCGGATTCAAACGAAGATCAAACATGCGTCAACGGCTCCTTCTCTCTTATATGCTTTACGGTACTTTTCATATTTCATGAAGCAGTTCAATCAAAATCATCCGAATCTTCCGCAATCGTTTCCGTCAGTTTGTTCGTAAATTGAAGGGCTGCATTATACCCCATCCGTTTAAGCCTGAAATTCATGGCCGCCACTTCAATAATGACGGCCAAATTTCGGCCGGGACGGACCGGGACCGTTACAATCGGGACGTCCGTGTCGATAATACGGGTTGTTTCTTCATCTAAGCCGAGACGGTCATACTGCTTATCCGCCTGCCAGTTTTCGAGCTTGATAACGACGCTGATTCGCTTATTGTTTCGAACGGCTCCAGCTCCGAATAACGTCATAACGTTGATAATGCCCAAGCCGCGAATCTCCAATAAATGACGAATTAATTCCGGCGCCGTACCGTGCAGCTGTCCGTCTGACGTTTGGCGGATTTCAACCGCATCGTCCGCAACCAGGCGGTGGCTGCGCTTCACCAGCTCAAGCGCGGTCTCGCTCTTACCGATGCCGCTGCCTCCTGTAATCAACATGCCCACGCCGTAGACGTCTACAAGAACGCCGTGGATCGTTGCGGAAGGAGCGAGCTTGCGTTCAAGGAAGTTCGTAATCCGGCTAAGGAAGATCGTCGTTGCCGAATTGCTGCGAAGCACCGGAATTTGGCGCGCATTCGACTGCTCCAACAGCTCCGATGGCGCTTCAAGTCCGCGCGTAATGATAAAACACGGCGTCTCTTCATCAAACAGCCGTTCAATTCTGTCAATGCGCTCCTGCTTGCTCAGCGTATCCATGAACGTAATTTCCGTCTTGCCGAGAATCTGAACCCGTTCCTTCGGATAGTAATCGAAATAACCGGCCATTTCGAGTCCTGGACGCGACAAGTCATCGAGTGTGATGCTCCGCTTCAGCCCATCTCCACCGCCAAGTATCTCAAGTTGGAATTGGCTTACCAGATCGGACACTTTTACTTTCTTAGCCACTGCTTGGCCTCCTCAAAATCGCGTCTGCTCTGCGTTAATAGGTGTTTCAAATATATCCAGTTGTATTCATCCTATAGGAAATAAGAACTGAAAGCAACGTCTCACAGGAGACATCATAACGGCCAAATATAGCTAACAACAAAAAACAACCGCCCGATTAGACCGGGCGGTTGTTTGCAGCAGCTACTATGCTTAATCTTAAGCTTCAAATACGTTCAGTTCGCTCTCTTTATCGAAAACATGAACTTTGTTCATGTCCAGAGCTAGCTTCACGTTCGTACCTTCTTTAACGCCAGAGCGGCCGTCAACACGAGCGATAACGGAATCTTTGCCCAGACCGTTCAGGTACAGGAACATTTCGTGACCCAGGTTCTCAGCAACTTCAACGTGAGCAGTCACGATCGTTTGCGGGGAAGCTTCGTGGAATACTGGCTCTTCGTGCAGATCTTCAGGACGGATACCCAAGATGATTTCTTTGCCGATCAGACCTTTTTCGCGAAGCTGTTGTGCTTTGCCGTCTGGAACAAGAACATCAATATTTGTTGCTTTGAAGCGAACTGCACCGCCAGCTTCAGCAAGCGTACCTGTGATAAAGTTCATCGAAGGTGCTCCGATAAAGCCTGCTACGAAGATGTTAACCGGGTGGTTGTACAATTCTTCAGGAGAAGCAGCTTGTTGGATGATACCGTCTTTCATAACGACGATACGGTCACCCATCGTCATAGCTTCGATTTGGTCATGCGTTACGTAGATAACAGTCGTTTCCAGACGTTTAGCGAGTTTGGAAATTTCCGCGCGCATTTGACCACGAAGTTTAGCATCCAAGTTGGAGAGCGGCTCATCCATCAAGAATACTTGCGGCTCACGAACGATTGCACGGCCAAGTGCAACACGTTGACGTTGACCACCGGACAATGCTTTAGGTTTACGGTCAAGCAAATGCTCGATATCTAGAATTTTAGCGGCTTCACGAACACGTTTGTCGATTTCCGCTTTTTTGAATTTACGAAGTTTAAGACCAAAAGCCATGTTTTGGTACACGTTCATGTGCGGGTACAGGGCGTAGGATTGGAATACCATCGCGATGTCACGATCTTTAGGGGCAACGTCATTAACAAGACGCTCGCCAATGAACAGTTTACCTTCGGAAATTTCTTCCAAGCCTGCGATCATACGAAGCGTTGTGGATTTACCGCAACCCGATGGACCAACGAGAACCAAGAACTCCTTGTCTTTAATGTCAAGGTTGAAATCTTTTACCGAAGCGAGATCAGTTCCCGCATATTTTTTGTAAACGTGCTCTAAGCGTACACCAGCCATTTGTATTTCCCCCTAACGAATGATTGTCTTTCATTACCCTTATCTTATCGCAGCGCTGTCCAAATGACTATGCACATACTTTACAAAAAAACTACGCCCTTTTCGTCACTTTATACAATAGTAAAATAATTTTGACAAGGACGGCGTCACGGAACTGCCGGACATCCAGTTCAGTCTCCTGTTTAAGCTTGTCCAGCCGGTAAAGAAGCGTATTGCGATGGATGTAAAGCTTCTTCGCGGTTTCGCTCACATTGCAGTCCAGCGCGAAGAAGGTTTCGAGCGTCGTCAATATTTCCGGGTCAAGAAAAGCGTCGGTTCGCTTCAACGCTTGTTCCACGAACTTAATGCGATGAACCTCTGGAATTGTATTTAATAACCGCTCCAAGTGCAGCAGCCATGGCAAATGAATATTGGACCCCAAATGAAAGGCTCTTCCCAGATGAACTGTTTCCCTTAAGATGGCTGTCGTGCTAACGATGGAGTTCGCCGGTGATATTGGATGTGATACAGCCAAATGGCATTCGCCTATCCACTCGCTTGAAAGCATTTCATGAAGACCGTGTGCCATTGAAGACAAGCTTTCTTCGACAGACTCTTCATCTTCCTCGTCACGCTCGCCGGATTGGGCATCATGTATAAGCGATGCCGGTCCGAGAATAAGCCATTCCTGCTCTTTGAGCGGAATAATAAGAACATCCTCAGATAAAAAGGTCCGAAGCAGCCTTTCCAACTCGTTATAGCTGGCACGCCCCGTTTCAGCTTGCTCACATACGAGAAGAAAAGGAACCATTGAGGTAAACAGTCTCCCTCGGGCAACCAATCGATCCGGAAGCAGCAGTTTCGGGTCGCTTACATCCAATTGCTCGTCGATCCATGCTCCAAGCTCTCTGGCGTATCGTTCCGATTCCGGAATTCCTTCATATGTTTTGCTTCGGCCCGCCAGCAAATGAGTAACCGCCCAGCCGATAAGAGCCAATTCCGTATCGCTTAGCTGCTTGCGTGCAATCTCCAATACTTCTACGCGCTCAGCATCATGATGGAGCGCAAACCATGTTACACCTTCATGTCCGCTGATATAATCACCAATTGTAATCGTATTCTTTTTTTGATTCAGCGGTATATTCAAGTTACGATGCTGCTCGCCGCTCAACATTGTCCAATCCTGCAAAGAGAGCTGATGCTCTCGGACCGAGCAATCCAGAACAGCTTGTAATTGCGAGATCCATTTTGCATCACTCATGGATTTGCCCCTATCCATCGGCGCAAAGTAAGCGCTTTTTAACCATATTGTAACATAGTAGGACGCATAATTCAGCTTAAGGCAAGGAGTAGGAGAATAGATAGCAACGAGAACAGCGCCGCGACCAAGTAGATAAATGACACCGTTTGGATCTGAGTGAGGCCCCAGCGCATTAAGACATGATGGGTATGCAGCTTGTCCGCGCGATGCAGTCCCTTGCCAGAGATAAGCCTGCGCAACATAACAACCGCTGTATCTAGAATAGGTACGCCTAAGGCCAGGAGCGGAACAGCTACCGTAACCAACGTAGCGCTCTTAAATGCGCCGTCCACTGCCGTGACTGCCAACGCATAGCCCAGAAACGCCGCACCGGCATCTCCCATGAAGATTCGTGCTGGGTAAAAATTATAAATGAGAAACGCAGCGCAAGCTCCTACCAAGATAACAGCAAGCAATGCCGTTGGATACTGATGCTTGAGCAGCGCAGCGACAAACAATGTTAATGAAGAGAGCGTCGATACGCCCGATGCCAAGCCATCCACGCCATCAATAAAATTAATCATATTGATCAGAGCAAACACCCAAACAATCGAGCTGACAATAGCTAGCCAGTAGGGGAAAATAATCATTCCGTTCAGGCTGGACAGCCCTTCGATACGTATTCCAAATAATAATGGGATAACAGCCGCAGCCAGGTATACGAGCACCCTCGGCCATACCGGAAACTCTTTGCCGCCGGCCTTTGCAGCATCATCCGCCAATCCGATTATGATTAGCATAAGGCCACCGAGACTTATGGTCAGACTTAGGGGCGTTGCGCCTTGAAAAATATATAACGTAATGACAATTCCGGCATATAGCGCAGCTCCGCCCATTAACGGCACAGGAGCGCGATGGATTTTCCGGGCAGAAGGCCGATCGACAAATCCAAACTGAATAGCAAATCTGCGTGAGATTGGGACAAGTAACACCACCATTAGAAAACAAATCAATGCAGATCCTGCATATATCATCCGTTGTGACCCCCTGAACAGCCTTTGTGTTCAGTTTGCCCGCCTGTCGTTCAATTACTCAATCGCATCAACAATTATCAACGACCCGTTTTACATACGGATCCTAGACAACAAAAAACCTCCAGGTCAACGACCTAGAGGTGAATATTTAATCAAATGGTGAGCCATGTAGGACTCGAACCTACGACACCCTGATTAAAAGTCAGGTGCTCTACCAACTGAGCTAATGGCTCTTGCATTAAGGGAATGGTGGAGGGCGATGGATTCGAACCACCGAACTCAGAGAGAGCAGATTTACAGTCTGCCGTGTTTAGCCACTTCACTAGCCCTCCACGAAAAAAACAGGCATCATCGCCTTGATAATAAATGGTGGCTCGGGACGGAATCGAACCGCCGACACGAGGATTTTCAGTCCTCTGCTCTACCGACTGAGCTACCGAGCCTTACATATAAATAAATGGCGGAGCCGACGGGATTCGAACCCGCGGTCTCCTGCGTGACAGGCAGGCATGTTGGGCCACTACACCACGGCTCCGCGCTTGTAAATATGGTGGAGGCTGACGGGATCGAACCGCCGACCCTCTGCTTGTAAGGCAGATGCTCTCCCAGCTGAGCTAAGCCTCCATATTAAGGTATGTGGTAGCGGCGAAGGGACTCGAACCCCCGACCCTCCGGGTATGAACCGAATGCTCTAGCCAGCTGAGCTACACCGCCACACAAATGCCTCATACATTGCTTGTCCATCACGACTGAGGCAGTCATAAAGGTCAGGTTTAAACGTCGCCAAACGTTTCTGTAAATTAGAAGCTCTGTCCGAACTTGTCGGTCATTACATCTCATTTACACCCTGAAAACTGGATACGAACCTTTGCGAAGGTCATTACTTAGCTGAACGAAGATGTTAACGTTGGTTTCCGAAGTGAACCCCTTAACAGGGTTCAATAGGATAAGCCCTCGACCGATTAGTATTCGTCAGCTACATGCATTGCTGCACTTCCACCTCGAACCTATCAACCTGGTCGTCTACCAGGGGTCTTACGAATTGGGAAATCTCATCTTGAGGGGGGCTTCACGCTTAGATGCTTTCAGCGCTTATCCCGTCCGCACTTGGCTACCCAGCGGTGCTCCTGGCGGAACAACTGGTACACCAGCGGTGCGTCCATCCCGGTCCTCTCGTACTAAGGACAGCTCCTCTCAAATTTCCTACGCCCACGACAGATAGGGACCGAACTGTCTCACGACGTTCTGAACCCAGCTCGCGTACCGCTTTAATGGGCGAACAGCCCAACCCTTGGGACCTACTTCAGCCCCAGGATGCGATGAGCCGACATCGAGGTGCCAAACCTCCCCGTCGATGTGGACTCTTGGGGGAGATAAGCCTGTTATCCCCAGGGTAGCTTTTATCCGTTGAGCGATGGCCCTTCCATTCGGTACCACCGGATCACTAAGCCCGACTTTCGTCCCTGCTCGACTTGTAGGTCTCGCAGTCAAGCTCCCTTATGCCTTTGCACGCTGCGAATGATTTCCAACCATTCTGAGGGAACCTTTGGGCGCCTCCGTTACATTTTAGGAGGCGACCGCCCCAGTCAAACTGCCCACCTGACACGGTCCCTGTACCGGATTACGGTACCAGGTTAGAACTCCGATACGATCAGGGTGGTATCCCAACGTTGCCTCCACCGAAGCTGGCGCTCCGGCTTCTTAGGCTCCCACCTATCCTGTACAGATCGTACCAAAGTCCAATATCAAGCTGCAGTAAAGCTCCATGGGGTCTTTCCGTCTTGTCGCGGGTAACCTGCATCTTCACAGGTATTAAAATTTCACCGGATCTCTCGTTGAGACAGCGCCCAAGTCGTTACGCCATTCGTGCGGGTCAGAATTTACCTGACAAGGAATTTCGCTACCTTAGGACCGTTATAGTTACGGCCGCCGTTTACTGGGGCTTCGGTTCATAGCTTCGCCTTGCGGCTAACCACTCCCCTTAACCTTCCAGCACCGGGCAGGCGTCAGCCCGTATACTTCGCCTTACGGCTTCGCACAGACCTGTGTTTTTGCTAAACAGTCGCTTGGGCCTTTTCACTGCGGCCCCCTCGGGCTATTCACCCTACCGAGGCACCCCTTCTCCCGAAGTTACGGGGTCATTTTGCCGAGTTCCTTAACGAGAGTTCTTCCGAGCGCCTTAGCATACTCTGCTCGACTACCTGTGTCGGTTTGCGGTACGGGCACCTTCACCTGGCTAGAGGCTTTTCTTGGCAGCCTGAACTCATGACCTTCGCTACTGCAATTTTCGCTCCCCATCACAGCCCAGCCTTATCGATGTGCGGATTTGCCTACACATCAGCCTCACTGCTTGGACGGGCATCCATCAGCCCGCGTCACTATCCTTCTGCGTCACCCCATTGCTCGTAACGGCTTACGGTGGTACAGGAATATCAACCTGTTGTCCTTCGACTACGCCTTTCGGCCTCGCCTTAGGTCCCGACTTACCCTGAGCGGACGAGCCTTCCTCAGGAAACCTTAGTCTTACGGCGGACAAGATTCTCACTTGTCTTTTCGTTACTCATACCGGCATTCTCACTTGAATGCGCTCCACCAGTCCTTACGGTCTGACTTCAACGTACATTCAACGCTCCCCTACCCCTGCAACATAAGTTGCAAGCCATAGCTTCGGTGGTGTGTTTAGCCCCGTTACATTTTCGGCGCAGAGTCACTCGACCAGTGAGCTATTACGCACTCTTTAAATGGTGGCTGCTTCTAAGCCAACATCCTGGTTGTCTTTGCAACTCCACATCCTTTCCCACTTAACACACACTTGGGGACCTTAGCTGATGGTCTGGGCTGTTTCCCTCTTGACAATGGATCTTAGCACTCACTGTCTGACTCCCGGATATAAGTACATGGCATTCGGAGTTTGACTGGACTTGGTAACCCTTGGCGGGCCCCGCACCCAATCAGTGCTCTACCTCCACGACTCTAAATTCCGAGGCTAGCCCTAAAGCTATTTCGGGGAGAACCAGCTATCTCCGAGTTCGATTGGAATTTCTCCGCTACCCCCACCTCATCCCCGCATTTTTCA
This sequence comes from Paenibacillus sp. R14(2021), assembly GCF_019431355.1. NCBI lineage: Bacteria > Bacillati > Bacillota > Bacilli > Caryophanales > Paenibacillaceae > Paenibacillus > Paenibacillus sp. R14(2021). The sequence goes on along the minus strand of NZ_CP080269.1, from coordinate 4,265,299 downwards.
ACATGCGTGGGTTCGGGCCTCCAGTGCGTGTTACCGCACCTTCACCCTGGACAGGGGTAGATCACACGGTTTCGGGTCTACGTCCACATACTCATTCGCCCTATTCAGACTCGCTTTCGCTGCGGCTCCGGCTCTTCACCTTAACCTTGCATGGGAACGTAACTCGCCGGTTCATTCTACAAAAGGCACGCCATCACCCATATAGAGGGCTCTGACTTCTTGTAAGCGCACGGTTTCAGGTTCTGTTTCACTCCGCTTCCGCGGTGCTTTTCACCTTTCCCTCACGGTACTGCTTCGCT
>NZ_CP080269.1:4095000-4262500 GCF_019431355.1 Paenibacillus sp. R14(2021) | reverse complement strand
CCCAGTTTCAGAATGGCTTGTTAGCTCATCGCTGACTTACCCGATGAAACTTGCGTCACCACCAAAGTGGTTTCGGTCGCTTCACCGTATTTAAATCTGTATGACAGATCGCTCATTGTTCAGTTTTCAAGGAACAAATTTTTTTAATCTCATTCGCCCATGTCTCAGCGGCGACTTGATTAATATATCACATTCGTCTACTTAAATGCAAGCACTTTTTTATTTGTCTTCACAAAATCAAAAGCACTCGTGTGACGCGAAAATTAATTTACCACATCTTCACTATACAGGTCAAGCATTAAAAAACAATTTGATTGCGTGATATATTTTACAGCTAGAACAATGTGGTTTGGAGTCCTAACACGAGCGCGATTCCGGGTACGCCAAGCAGCACGACCGTCCCAATGGTTGTTGGGTTCATGGGCACTTCATAGCCCGATATAAGCCCAGAGTAATTAAGCAGGTACAATACTGCCGCTGCCGCAATCAAATGCAGCGTGAATCTCTTCACCCACTGAAAGGTAAGCCGATTACGGAACGCAACTACAATTAATAACAGGGATGATACAATAAGCGAAATCATCCAAATGCTTTTCAATACACTTCTCCTCCTTTCAGGAGCGTCCATTTCAAGGGCATTCGCTTCGCCTTTCGAATCAGCATTTCATAACGTTTCTCGGCTGCGGCCATCGCAAAGATCGCATAATCAATTTGATCGTCCCCCATTGCGTATTCAAAGAATCGCTGCGCATTCTCCCATTCCTGCTTAGCCGTCTTGATTTCCGCTAGCAGCTCGAGCTGCTCCTGCTGCTCGCTTCTTTGCTTTTTTAGATCAGCCGTCCGTTTTCTCGTATTCAACCACTTCCACATGTCACTCCAACCTCCCGCTTGTCCGTCATTTCTTATGCTGCCTACAAGCTGCATGTACAAATGCACATAGTTGAATGTATGACGAAGCAGTGGAAATAGAACAAGCCAGTCCCCGAGCGCTTTCCTTGCAAGCAACAAAAAGCCCTGTAAGAGTCATCTCTCACAGGGCTTGGAAAGCCGCTATACGATTAATTTAACTCTCTGCGGCCTTCAAGTGCTTTGGACAAGGTTACCTCATCCGCATATTCCAGGTCTCCGCCAACCGGTAGTCCATGGGCAATACGGGTGACTTTGATGCCGAACGGTTTAACGAGCCGTGATAAGTACATCGCCGTCGCTTCACCTTCAATGTTCGGATTCGTCGCCAGAATCATCTCTTGAACGGTCTCGTCACTCAGGCGGCGAAGCAGCTCGGCAATTCTGATTTCATCCGGACCAATGCCTTCAATGGGTGAAATAGCGCCTTGAAGGACGTGGTATTGTCCTTGAAATTCTTTGGTACGCTCCATCGCTACAAGGTCCTTGGATTCTTGAACAACGCAGATGACGGATTGGTCCCTGCTTTTGTCCTGACAGATCCGGCATGGATCCGTGTCGGTAATATTGCAGCAGACGGAGCAGTAATGAAGATTGCGTTTGACGCTGACAAGCGCCTTAGCAAAATCGATGACATCGTCTTCCTTCATTTTGAGCGTATGAAAGGCCAGCCTGGCCGCTGTCTTCGGACCGATGCCAGGCAGTCGGCTAAAGGCGTCTATAAGTTTGGCTATCGGTTCGGGATAATACAAAGCGCAGCTCCTCTACTCTTTAAACAATCTAGAACAGGCCTGGGATTTTCATGCCGCCCGTAAATTTGCCCATATCTTTGTTTGCCAGCTCGTCGGCTTTGTTCAGCGCATCGTTAATCGCCGTCATGACGAGATCCTGCAGCATTTCGATATCTTCCGGGTCTACCGCTTCCGGTTTGATGATGATGCTTTGAACATTCTTGTGACCATTCACCTGAACAGTTACAACACCGCCGCCAGCAGATCCTTCAATTGTCTTCGTGCCGAGCTCTTCTTGGGCTTTAAGCATTTGCTCCTGCATCTTCTTTACTTGCTTCATCATTTGGTTCATGTTATTCATTGATATCGTCACTCCTTAAGTGTAGTTGAGTTACATGTATTCGCCGTTACTTGTCTTCCACGACAACCAGATCTTCCCCGAAGAGCTTCACGGCCTCTTCCACCCATTCCGGTTCCGGAGGGGCACCGCCTGACTCATCCTGCTGCAGCATGAGCAGTTCTCCCGCCGGAGCAGGTCCGTTCTCGGTTGCCGTCTGCCATTCCTTCAGCATAACCGTCGCAAGCCGGATCGGCCGACCGAACGCCTCGTTCAATACATGCTCAATTACATCGCGGTTCGCGGGCTTCTCTGTCGTCTCGCGATGGATAGAATTCTTGAACGCCACGAGGATCGTGTTGTCCGCGGCTGCAACGGGGTCTCCATTCACAAACCATGCATGCGTGGAAATATTATGACCTTTCACGCGCTGCAGGATGTCGGCCCACTTCATGCGAACTTGGCCTGTGGCCTGACTGTCCGCGGCTGCAAGGAATGGATCCAGTTTAACGCGTGCAATTGAACCGCCCCCGCTGGCCGATCCGCTCTTCGCGCCAAAGCTGGAGCTTTTGGCTCCACGGGAAGAGCTTCCTTGTTCGCTGCTTGCGGAAGCGCTGCCGCCGTCCGGCCTTACACCGGTCTGGAGCAGCTGTTCAATCTTGCGTTCCAGTGCATCGATTCGCTGCTGCAGACGCTGCACCTCACCGCTTGCGGCTTCGTTCCCCGGCGCCTGCGCTGTGCTTTTTGACTCCGTTGCCGGCAAGCTGCCGTTCTCCTGCAGGGTGCATACTTTCATAAGGGCGACTTCTAATATCGTTTGCGGCAGTGCCGAGTGCCTGATCTCCAGCTGGTATTGATTCAGCACGTCAATCATCCGAAATAACAGCTCCGAGCTGAACGCGGCTGCCATCTGCCGGTATTTGTCCTGATCGACGATACGCTCCGTTGACGCCTTCCCCTGCGGCGCCAGCTTCAGCACCAGCAAATCGCGGAAATAATAGACCAGGTTCTCCAGGCATTTATCCGCGCTTTTGCCTGCTTGCATCAAGCCTTCGACGAGCGGCATAATCGCGCCTGCATCCCTGTCTCGAACCGCTTCCGCCAGCTGCTCGAACTGTTCGGCGGCTAGCCCGCCGGTAACGTCCACGGCTGCGTTAAGCGTGATATGCGCACCGCCGTAAGCAGAGACCTGCTCCAGCAGACTGATTGCATCCCGCATGCCGCCGTCCGACAGCCTTGCAATGTAGGCAAGCGCATCCTCTTCGGCTGAAATGCCTTCTTCCGTACAAATCTGACGAAGACGATTCGTCTGTTCCGGAAGAGACACTTGCCGGAAATCAAAACGCTGACAGCGGGAGATAATTGTCGCAGGCAGCTTATGCGGTTCCGTTGTAGCCAGAATGAAAATCACATGTGCAGGGGGCTCTTCCAGTGTCTTGAGCAGCGCATTAAATGCCTCTGATGTCAGCATGTGGACTTCATCTATAATATACACTTTAAAGCGAACTTCTGACGGGGCATACCGCACTTTATCCCGGATATCCCGAATCTCATCGATCCCTCGGTTGGATGCGGCATCGATCTCAACCACATCCATGATAGTGCCGGCCGTAATGCCGCGGCAAGCGTCACAAACGTTGCAAGGCTCAGGTGATGGGCCGCTTTCGCAGTTGATTGCTTTCGCCAACACTTTCGCCGTTGTTGTTTTCCCCGTGCCTCTGGGCCCGTTGAATAAATACGCATGCGACACCCGCTGCTCGCGGATCGCATTTTGAAGCGTTTGAATAATATGCTGCTGGCCGACCATGTCCTGGAACGTCTGCGGACGCCAAGCACGGTATAAGGCGATATGTGACATCGTGTCCGTTCCTCTCCGACTGCTGCCCGTGCATCCCGGTATGTACCGGTTGTCCTTCCATTATACACGATGCCGCCGGTCAAAAAAACCGTTCTTCATGCGTTTATCAGCACGGCAGCACGACAGTGAACAGAGCGCCCTTTTCTCTAGCTGCTGCTTTAATTGTACCGCCAAAATCATGCAGAATCCGCTGGCAGACCGACAAGCCTAAACCTGTACCGTTCTGCTTCGTCGTCACGAAAGGGTCGAAGATTTTATCGACCAAATGAGGCGGGATCCCCGGACCCGTATCCTCGATTTCAATGAAGAGCTGCGGCGGTTTGGTACTCTGATCTGCATATCCCCGAACGCTTAACGTCCCACCTTCCGTCATCGCCTCGATCCCGTTCTTGCACAAATTCAGAAAAACCTGCTTCAGCAGCTCTCCATCAGCCATCACCCGCGGCAGCTCCAGCCCTTCATCCCATTGTATCGATACGTTGTGCAGCAGCGCCTCCGACGAAACGACCGGCATAATGCCGCGAAGCACGTCGCCGACCTGAATCCAGCTGGTCACGGCTTCCTTGGGTTTGCTGAGCAGCAGAAACTCACCTACTAGATGGTTAATTCGGTCGAGCTCATTCAGCATGATTTCGGTATATCCTTTTTCTTTGCGCATACCGTTCTCGTCCATCGTCTTGCGGAACATTTGGAGAAATCCCCTTATTGCCGTGAGCGGATTGCGAATCTCATGCGCGGCTCCAGCTGCAATTTGCCCGATCATGGCGAGCCTGTCGCTTCGCTGTACCTGCGTTTCGAGCGATCTTAAGTTCGTGACGTCCTTGAATATGATATACGCGCCTTCCTTGACAAATCTGTCGCTGTGCAGCAGGCCCACATCCATCAGCAGTTCAGTCTGCTTCTCCCCATGACGCCAAGTCATCGGATAATTGCGAACGTGCTCGCCGCTCAAAAGCGCATTGCAGATTAGCTTGTATTCGTTCATGGAATCCGCGAAAAACGCAGACAGCGGCTCGTTGACGACCGATGACTTAGTTACACCAAGAAGCTGGCAGGCGAGCGGACTTATTTCCAAGATGTGCAGTGACTCCGCATGCAGCAAAATAACACCGATATGCTGGTCCCTAAGCATGGTTTCGCCAAAACGTTCGATGAGATTGCCATCTTGCGCTTGATCTTGGTTGTATAAAAAAAGCACGCATCGGAGGCCTTGTTCCGTTTGGGCAATCATCGGCTTTGCCGCTGTGCACATGCTGCTGCCGTCAGCCTTGCGGATTCGGAACGAGGTCGTATCCTGATTCGCTTGCAGCAAGCTGCCCGCCAGCGCCGGAATAAATGGCTCAGGCCCGCCCTTAAACAGCTCACTGTCTGTCAGCATTGTCATTCTGTTGTGCAATACGTTCGACTCCGTGTATCCCGTATGCTTGAGAAACTGTGCATTCATATGTACGATTCTCGCTGCTTCATCCAACACAACTATCATTTTGCTTGAAAAACGGCTGCAATAGCTTTCAAGCGTTCGGAGGCTAAGGTGAACGACTGAGTCAAAAGGCAATTCGTACATGCATGATCCCCTTTTCGTGAGTCCAGTTCTATTTCTTTCGTCCAGAAAAGTTGATAATCCTGCCAGAAACACAAAAAAACATCCTGCATGACTCGATAAGAGTCAATTCGGATGTCATCTCTGTAAATAAAGTAGGACCGTGCACCTAACCTCGATTTAAGCGACATGAGCGGAACGCGCACTCCCAGCTCGGGTCAAGCACTCCTCCGGCACATGAACTAACTTGCTTATGGCTGCTTCCTTCCGGACCTGACCCGTTCACAAGCGTCCATTGCGGAGGACCCAACCGTCAACACTGTTTATGCACACCAGCCTCACACTGCAAAAACCTACGATAGGAATTCAACCTCGCTACAGCGGATTGCGAGTTACAGGGCACCGCTACCTCCCCATCTAGCACGGCAGAGATAAGTATAGCTTGTTCTCCCCCAAAGTGCAACTGCCGATTACCGGAAGCTGATCCACTTAGGGGGTTGTCTTCACATGAACCGTGTAACGCGGCATGTTGTAGCGCAGCACAGCGATCGCCTTCTGCCTAATCTGAACCGCGTCGAAGCCCGGCCTAGCCTTAATGGTTACGTACATATTAGGACCTTGGAACATCATCGACACTTTATCGATGCCCTGTACTTGCTTCAACTGGCGCTGCGCAAATTTGCCGTCGCTAACGTAATTGAGGAAAGACCCGTTGCGATTCGGAAGATGCGGATTGCTGTTGGATAGTCCCATATAACCGTCATGACCATAGGAATCGGCGTTATAATTATTCGTTGCATCCTTATGGCCGCAGCCTGCAAGCGAGATGGCGGCGGCGAGCGCCAATGTTCCGATCATTACGCGTTTCTTGGACATAAAAAAACCTCCCTTTAACCATTAGGATGGCTGGGGGAGGTTCTTGTATTCTGCTAATTTCCGGAAAAAACGGACTAATGAAATTAGATTCCGTATTTTTTCTTGAATTTGTCGACGCGGCCGCCGGCATCCAGGAACTTCTGCTTACCCGTGAAGAATGGGTGACATGCGGAGCAAATCTCTACGCGCAGGTTCTGTTTAATCGAACCAGACTCAAAGCTGTTGCCGCAAGCGCAAGTTACTGTCGTGACGTGGTATGTCGGATGAATACCTTGTTTCATCTCGTTCACCTCTTTCTGCCCTGGATCAACATGCGGACCCAGAGTTTAATAATACAATGACGATTATAACAGGTGATTTCCGATTAAGCAATGGAATTGTAGGCCAAGCCATTCTTACAGCTGCTGCCTCACCGGTGCCGGGGGCACATGCGTGTACGAACCGATGACAACATCCGGGAGCTCGTCCGCGAAAATCTCCAGCATTTGCTTCATGCCGTAAATCTCACCCTTCGCCTTCGGAATCAGCTCCAAATAGCTCTCGGGATCGATATTAAGGTTGCGCATTTGGATCAGCTTTAATCCCGTCCGTTTCACAAAGCCGAGCATCGCTTCGATCTCCTCTTCCCGATCCGTGACGCCAGGGAAAATTAAATAGTTGATCGACGTATAAACGCCCTTGTCCGAAGCGTACCGAATCGACTTCTCGACATTCGCAAGCGAATAGCCCCTTGGCTTGTAGTACGCATTGTAGTGCTCATCGAGCGCGCTGATGGTGCTGACGCGCATTAAGTTTAGGCCTGCATCGACGATGCCGCGAATATGGTCGGTCAGACCGGCATTGGTATTGATATTGATATATCCGAGCGACGTACGGCTTCGCACTTCGCGCATGGCATCGATAATAATTCTTGCCTGCGTGGAGGGCTCGCCTTCGCAGCCTTGTCCGAAGCTGATGATGGAATCCGGCGCGTTCAAATGCTCCATCATCACATCAACGATTTCTTGGACTTGCGGCTTAAAGTTCATGCGCGTTTGCGGCGCCACAAAGCCGCTGTCGTCCGGCTGTTCAGAAATGCAGCCGTAACAGCCCGCATTGCAGGAGAAAGATACCGGAACGGCGCCTTCCCAGCGCTGCAGGAACGTATTGGAGGCCGTCAGGCATTCGTAGCCGAGCGCACAGTTCGACAGGTGCTGGTAAAGACGGTTCTCCGGGTATTTGGCAAGCAGGCGTTCAACGCCGACGTTAAGCTCCTGCGGATCGCAATTGAGTGGATTCCACCGCTCCGGATCATCGGTCTTCTGCGCAGCAACGTAGAAGCCGCCATCCTTCCAAACGACAGCGGAGTAGCCAAACAGCGGAAGCTTGTGCGACTTGTCCGTCTTCATATAGCCCGGAATGCACAAGCGGGTATAGCCTTGCGGCAATAATGCACCGACAGCCTGGACATTGCCCGGCAGCGGACGCATTTCACCTGATGCGGTATGAATACCGATCGGCCGCGTATGCGGCAAGCCGACCATGGTTGCGCCGTCCGGAAGAGGAATCAGTTCATCCTCCATCAGTTCAACAACCATATCGCCGCTGCGGCCAAGCGCCGTCCAATCGGGATGATCAAACAAGTTGCCTTGTTCATCTGCATAAACAAGATTCATGGTGTACCTCCTTAAAGCAAACCTGACTGCTATTTCCTATTACGTGGTTGACGTGGAACGTGCTGCAGGACGTCTGGAGGCACTGCCCCCTGAGCCCGTGCTTCCGCTCGTGCTGCTTCCTGTATTCGGTCTGCCTCTAGGCGCCGGCGGCGGTGTAACCCCGGACGTATCCAAGGAGGCAAGGAACTCTTCGTTGTTCTTCGTATCCGCAAGCTTCTTCAAGAAGCCGTCAATGAATTCGATGGAATCATTCATATTCTTCCGAATCGCCCATACTTTATCAAGCTCTTCTTTGGTCAGCAGCATCTCTTCGCGGCGCGTCCCGGAACGGCGGATATCCAATGCCGGGAAAATACGGCGGTCCGCAAGTTTCCGGTCCAAGTGCAGCTCCATATTGCCCGTTCCTTTAAATTCTTCATAAATGATGTCGTCCATGCGCGAGCCTGTGTCGATCAAGGCTGTCGCCAAAATCGTCAGGCTTCCACCCTCTTCCACGTTCCGAGCCGAACCAAAGAAGCGTTTCGGACGGTGGAATGCCGCAGGATCGATACCGCCGCTCAGCGTGCGGCCGGATGCCGGCACGACAAGGTTGTATGCGCGCGCAAGGCGAGTAATGCTGTCCAGCAGAATGACGACATCCTTCTTGTGCTCTACAAGCCGAAGCGCCCGTTCCAATACAAGCTCCGCCACTTTGATATGGTTCTCCGGCAATTCGTCGAACGTCGAAGCCACTACCTCGCCTTTCACGGAACGCGACATATCCGTCACTTCCTCCGGACGCTCGTCGATCAGCAGCACAAAGAGCTCAATCTCGGGATTATTCGTAGAAATGCTGTTGGCGATTTCCTTGATCAGCAGCGTCTTCCCTGCCTTGGGAGGCGCAACGATCAGTCCGCGCTGGCCTAAGCCGACGGGTGCGAGCAAATCCATAATACGCGTTGAAAGTTTAGGCTGGGCGGTTTCGAGAACGAGTTTCTTCTCGGGATAGAGAGGAGTCAGGGCTGGAAAATGAAGTCGTTCCGCAGCGTGTTCGGGGCTTTCTCCGTTGACGGCATTCACTTGAAGCAGTCCGAAAAATCTTTCGTTTTCTTTAGGAGCCCGGCACTTGCCGGATACTAAATCACCAGTGCGAAGATCAAACTTGCGGATTTGTGAGGCTGAAATGTAGATATCTTCGGGGCTTGGCAAATAGTTGATGGGACGCAGAAACCCAAAGCCTTCCGGTAAAATTTCAAGTACGCCCTGCATAAACATTAGACCGCTTTGTTCAGCTTGTGCTCGTAAAATCGCGAAAATCAATTCTCTCTTCTTCAATTGGCCATAGCCCTGAATCTGGTGCTGTTTGGCCAGCTTATAAAGCTCTGTGAGCTTCATGACTTCAAGATCTGTGATCTGAAGTTCAGACATAATATCACCACTTCTTATCAAGGTTCAAGAAGAACCGGCTGTCGCCGTCCTTATGGCGGTGCAAGTTGCTTCCCCTGGAAATATAATCAAACATTCGAAGGAGACCGTCCCCCTAGTCTTGCATAAAAGGACAAGCTTCTTCCATCATTGCCGGAATCGGCCTACTCTATTCCGGGCCGATTCTATGATTATAAAATCTACTATTCGCGCCAAACATCGGCGCCGAGCATGCGCAAATTCTCAACCAGGTTGTCATACCCCCGGTCGATATATTCAACGCCGGTAATTTCCGTTACGCCTTCTTCCACCGTCAGCGCCGCTACGACGAGTGCGGCACCTGCGCGAAGATCGGCCGCACGGACCTTCGCTGCGTTAAGCGGCCCGCCTTCAATAATCGCCGAGCGCCCTTCTACGCGAATATTCGCGCCCATTCGCGTCAATTCCGGCACATGCTTAAACCGGCTGCTGTAGACGTAATCGCTCAGAATGCTGACGCCGGTCGTTTGCGTAAGCAGGCTTGTCATCGGAGACTGCAGGTCCGTGGCGAATCCGGGGTAAACGAGAGCTTTTACGTCAATCGCTTCATATTGGGGCTGTCCGACGATGCGAATCGACTCATCCATTTCGTAAACATGAACGCCCATCTCCTGAAGCTTCGCCGTCATCGCTTCCAAGTGCTTCGGTATGACATTGTCAATTAGTACGTCGCCGCGCGTTGCCGCTGCAGCAATCATATACGTACCCGCTTGAATCCGGTCGGGAATGATGGAATGCCGGCAGCCGTGCATCCGCTCTACGCCTTCAATTCGGATCGTTTCCGTTCCGGCTCCTTTAATCTTCGCGCCCATGGCGTTAAGGAGCGTAGCTACATCTATAATTTCAGGCTCTTTTGCCGCGTTTTCGATGATTGTGGAGCCTTTGGCTCTTGAAGCCGCCAGCATGATATTAATCGTTGCCCCTACACTGACAACGTCCAGATAAATTTTGGCGCCGCGCAGCTCCTCCGCCACGATGCGAATGGAACCATGATCATTGGAAACCGTCGCACCAAGCGCTTCAAATCCTTTTATATGCTGATCAATCGGGCGAGGCTCGAAGTTGCAGCCCCCAGGCATTCCAATAGTCGCTTCACCGAAGCGTCCAAGCATAGCGCCCATCAAATAATAGGACGCACGAAGCAGTTTCACCTTACCATTAGGCATCGGAATGGACTTCATAGCGGAAGGGTCAATAACAATCGACTCGCCGCTCCACTCGACTACCCCGCCAAGCTCTTCTAGAATTTCACTGTATACGGCAACATCGCTCAGATGCGGCAAATTGTCCAGCGTTACCGTAGATTCGGCCAAAATAGCTGCGGGCAGCAGCGCAACCGCACTATTCTTCGCACCGCTGATTTGCACAGTGCCGCGCAGCGGACGTCCGCCGCGAATCATCAACTTTTCCATACCTATTCGTTATCCTCCCATCCGGTGTGAGCAAAGGAGCAAACAGCCCGAAGGCCCATAATGCCACAAAGCAAGCGCTCCATCTTTCAAACGATCTTGAAGGACGGGGCGCCTGCTTCTCATCTGCGCTTTACGCGGCTGTTTAATTCCTTTGACTATCGGAAGTTAAGCTTAAGCTTGGTTGCTGCTGCCGAACAAACGGATTTTCTCTTGTACTACGGCTTGCATAGCTGCGCGTGCAGGAACCAGGTATTTACGCGGATCGTAAACGGAGTCGCTGGCCGCAAGCACTTCACGAATCGTTTTCGTCATAGCAACTTGGTTCTCTGTGTTCACGTTGATTTTACCCACGCCTGCTGCAACGGACAAACGGATTGCTTCGTCCGGTACGCCGGAACCGCCGTGCAATACGACAGGAACTGGAATAGCGTCGGTTACTTTTTGAATAATATCATAATGGATTTTAGGCTCGCCTTTATACATACCGTGAGCCGTACCTACTGCGATTGCCAGGCAGTCTACGCCTGTTTCTTCGTAGAAACGGATCGCCTCTTCAGGTTTTGCAAGAGAAGCATTCTCTTCGTCAACGCTGATGTCATCCTCAACGCCGCCGATTGTGCCAAGCTCGCCTTCAACGGATACGCCCATCGCATGAGCTGCTTTTACGACTTCTTTCGTAATCGCGATGTTCTCTTCGAGCGAGTAGTGGGAACCGTCAAACATAACGGACGAGAAACCCGCACGGATACATTTCATTGCAACTTCAAAGCTGCTGCCGTGGTCCAGGTGAAGCGCGATCGGCAGACCGGATTTCTTCGCAGCCGCTTGAGCGATTGCAACAGTATACTCGATCCCCATATATTTCAGGGCGCCTTCAGATACGCCGAAAATAAACGGCGATTTCTCTGCGATTGCAGCGTCTGTGATCGCTTGCGCGAACTCCAGGTTGTTCATGTTGAATTGGCCTACCGCAAATTTGCCTGCTTTGGCTTTCGGCAGGAATTCATTCATTGAAACGAGTGGCATAGTTCTCTACTCCTCCTAAAGTGGTATGGGGTCGCTGTGGGCTCCATACGTTGTCTTTGATCTATGCGACGCTTCGAACACCACTTCTGCAGGCTGCAGACAACTGGTTTGGAAGACATGCGCCTGACTTATCTTGCATCACGCCTCTGATATCGCACCAAATGATTATACCACAATCAGGTTTCGATTTGTACAAGTCTTGCCAGAGTCACGGCGCTGGACACAAAAAAAAGCGGGACCCTTTACTAGGATCCCACCGCATACCATCCGCCTGATTCTCCGCCGCGCAGCTGTTGATTCACGGCCATCCGCATCTCGTCGATGTCGAATGGTTTCGTGAAATGCATGAGCGCGCCGTGATCAGTCGCTTCTTTTATCATGTCAAGTTCACCGTAAGCGGTCATCATGATGACTTTAATCTCTTTGTTGATCGCCTTGACATGCTTCAAAATTTCAAGACCGTCCATGCCTGGAATCTTCATATCAAGCAGAACCAGGTCAGGCGATTCATTCTTCACGATTTCCAGTGCAAGCTTGCCGTTCGGCGCCTGAAACGTGATGTACCCTTCGCTGCTGAACACTTCCATCAGCAAAATACGGATACCATTCTGATCATCGACTATCAAGACTTTCTTGTTTTCCAACTGAAACCCTCCCAGGAATGCACGACAGTCAAATCGTCTCGATTGGATTAGAATTCCATAATCGTTAATGATTTCGTGCTAAGGCACTCATTTTCCTGCTCCGTTGGAAAAAAACTTTGACTAATTGAAGTCTTACTTACCTTCTGCTGCCTGCAGCGCCGCGCGGACAAATCCGCGGAACAGCGGCTGCGGACGATTCGGACGCGATGTGAACTCCGGATGGAATTGAACGGCAAGGAACCACGGATGCTCCGGATGCTCCACCATTTCAACAAGACGGCCGTCCGGCGACGTGCCCGTAATACGCAGACCCGCGGATTCGATCGTCTCGCGGTATTCGTTATTGAATTCGTACCGGTGACGGTGACGCTCGTACACAAGCTCATCGCCATATTCACGCGCAGCCAGCGATCCCGGCGTTAATTTGCAAGGGTACAAGCCGAGGCGCATCGTGCCGCCCATATCTTCGATATCCTTCTGCTCAGGCAGCAGGTCGATGACTGGGTAAGGCGTGAGCGGGTTGATCTCGGAGCTGTTCGCATCCTTCAGCCCCGTTACGTGACGGGCGTATTCGATCACGGCCACTTGCATGCCGAGACAGATGCCGAAGAACGGAACGTTGTGCTCGCGCGCATGGCGGATCGCAGTGATCTTGCCTTCGATTCCGCGGTCTCCGAAACCGCCCGGAACCAGAATGCCGTTAACGCCCTGCAATTTATCAGCCACGTTCTGCTCGGTCAACTCTTCCGCGTTTACCCAGCGGATCTTCACGTCTGCATCCGCATCGAAACCGGCATGGCTTAAGGATTCGACGATACTGAGGTATGCATCATGAAGCGCGACGTACTTTCCTACGATCGCTATTTCAGTCGTGCGGCTAAGCTGCTTCACGCGGCGCACAAGGTCTTCCCAAGCCGTCATATCCGGCGGCGTCGTGGTCAGCTTCAAATGGTTGACGACGATCTCGTCAAGCCCTTCCGCCTGCAGGTTCAGCGGTACTTCGTACAGCGTGGAAGCATCGCGGCACTCGATAACTGCGTTCGCATCGATGTCGCAGAACAGCGCGATCTTGCGCTTCATGTCTTCGGCAAGCGGATATTCCGTACGGCAAACGATGACGTTCGGCTGAATGCCGATGCTGCGAAGCTCCTTCACACTGTGCTGCGTCGGCTTGGTCTTCACCTCGCCGGCTGCTTTAATATATGGAATGAGGGTAACGTGGATGTACATGACATTCTCGCGCCCGATATCGCTCTTAATCTGACGAATCGCTTCCAGGAAAGGAAGACTCTCGATATCGCCCACGGTTCCGCCGATCTCGGTGATGACGACATCGGAGCCGGTTTCTTTGCCGGCGCGGAATACGCGGTCCTTGATTTCGTTCGTAATATGCGGGATAACTTGCACGGTACCGCCTAAGTATTCGCCGCGGCGCTCTTTGGTAATAACCGTCGAATAGATTTTCCCTGTCGTAACATTGCTATTCTTCGAGAGATTGATGTCGATGAAACGCTCATAGTGGCCCAAATCCAAATCCGTTTCCGCGCCGTCGTCGGTGACGAACACTTCGCCGTGCTGATAAGGACTCATCGTTCCCGGGTCAACGTTAATGTAAGGATCGAATTTCTGAATGGTCACTTTAAGACCGCGGTTCTTGAGCAAACGCCCGAGCGAAGCTGCCGTGATGCCTTTGCCAAGCGACGAAACAACACCGCCTGTTACGAAAATGTATTTAGTCACTGATGATACCCTCCACGCCTGTATGGTTATTATATAGGTTCTCCCAATTTCCGAAGAAAAACGGCCCATAAAAAAGAAAAAAGTGACACCCGTATACAAACGGGGCACTTTCTAATTTGGCTTATACTTATGTCCGAACTTGAAGCCCAAACAATAGTTTACTCCGCGGCTAGGCTGCCTGTCAAGGCATGATGAAGCGGCATTTGCCGTACTTCGGCGATGCGTGCCGCGGCGTTCTTATTTACTTGTCAGCCTCAGCGTCGTCATCCTCGAAATCTTCTTCTTCGTCCTCGGCGTCGTCGGCTTCTTCTCCGTCAACTTCGCCTTCTATGCCGTCTTCTTCGATTTCTTCGTCGTCGATAACGACCTCTTCGTCAACTTCCTCTTCCGCTTCCGCTTCGTCGAAAATCTCTTGGTCTTCATCATAGGAATCGAAATCGTCATCTTCCGACGCGTAGGTTTCTTCTTCTTCGTCCGTATAGACGTCGTCGTCGTCTTCTTCGTCGTTAATAATCCGCGAACGCTTCGCGTTGCCGACTGGATCCTCGTTGCGCTCAACCGGATACCAGCGCTTCAATCCCCACATATTGCTTCCGACGCACGCGAAACGTCCGTCGATGTTGATTTCTGTATATACTTGCGCAATCACTTGGTTGATTTGTTCTTGGGACAAGCCCCGAATTTTTGCAATTTCCATCATGATGTCACGATAGTAAAACGGCGTATTCGCCGCCTTAAGCAATTCAAATGCCAGGTCGACCATCGGCATTTCCTTCAAGCGCTCTGGATCGATCTTCAAGACGATCTCGCTGCTCATTTCGGACACTTCCTCTCATGTCAAACTGCCAGCCGGATGCAGGCAATCCATTATCAAATTATAGTAAAACCTATTTCTTCTCAAAAAGCAAGCGCTCCCTCATCCGGGCAGACAAAAAGAAAAAGCGGAGGACGACCCTCCGCTCTGACTGTATCCTTCCGGCCGTGGCGATTACCGCCGCTTCCGGGTATAAGAGCCGGGGAACGGCTCTTGGTTTATATTATGTGCACCCGCGGCGAATGACACGGTTTGGCGCCTAATTATGTTAAAAAAGGCAAGTTGCTTATACAGCTTGTTGCGCGAATTCATACAATACTTCAGCATGATTCGCCATGGAGGGGAAGCCAAATTTGGACAGATCTGCAATTCTCCGCCTCTTGCACAACGCGCTGTCACTCGCCGCACCGGTCGAAAAGCGGCGAATTGTCCGATTTCAGCAGCAGAGCGATTACGAACGCTTCCTTCTCGAGTGGTCGAACTTCGAAAAACCGGACGAAGGCAGATTCGATGCCATTCGCCATTTACCCTCCATAAAAGCTTTCTCCCTGCCTGTATCCAATCAACTGCTGGCAGCCGCCCCCTGCGAGGGACTATGGATCGAAAACGATCCTCACGTCTCCGTCCACGCTTCCGTGCATAAGCCGGCAGCGCGGGAGAGGGGCATCCCCTGGGGCGTGCAGGAAATCAAAGCCCCGCTGGCCTGGAGCACCACGACAGGGCACCGGGTCAAGATCGGCGTCATCGATACCGGCGTCGATTTCAGCCATCCCGATCTGAAACAATCGCTCGGGCGGGGCATCAACCTGCTCAGCCGCGGCACGCTGCCGCATGACGACAACGGCCACGGCACGCATATCGCCGGCACGATCGCCGCCGCCAACCAGGTGCACGGCATGATTGGCGTTGCGCCGCGTGCGACCGTGTATCCCGTCAAAGCCTTCGATCAGAACGGCAGCGCCTTCGTATCCGATATTGTACTCGGCATCGACTGGTGCGTGCGGAACAACATGGATATCGTCAACATGAGCTTCGGCATGAAAACGCGCAGCAAATCGCTGCTTACCGCCGTGACGAACGCATTCAATGCCGGCGTTATTATCGTGGCATCCTCCGGCAACGACGGGAAACGCAAATCCATCGATTACCCTGCCCGGTATCCGCAGACGATAGCGGTTGGCGCGACGAACCGTGTTCGCCGCATTGCACCGTTCAGCAACCGCGGGCTTCATATCGACGTGTATGCACCTGGCGATAAGATCCTATCCTCTTGGCTGCGCGGCAAATATAACGAAATGAGCGGCACGTCCATGGCCACCTCGCATGTCAGCGGCGCCATTGCACTGCTGCTCGCATACCGGCCCGGGCTGACTCCGACGGAAATCAAGGCCGTCGTCAAACGGTCCATGCTGCCCCTAAGGGGCACGAAAGCCCCCCGGCTGACCGGGGAGCTTGATGTGATGCGTATGCTGCAAGCCGGGGAACGGTAGCTCCCGGCTTGTTTAATGTTTGGGTTAAGCAGCCGCCCGTATGTTGGAGGCGATTGGCGTAAGTGCTACATGCGCTCCGGCGCGGAGACGCCGACGAGCCGCAGCACGTTGGCGATCGCAATCCTTGCGGCGCCGAGCAGCGCGAAGCGCGCCTGGGTTTGCGCCGCATCCTCGGTGATGACACGGTCGGCGCGGTAGTAGCTGTGGAACAACGATGCCAGCTCATATACATAGCGAATCAAGCGGTGCGGCGCATACTGCGCCGCGGCTTCCGCGATTTCCTGCGGCAGCTCGCCGATTTTGCGGAGCAAATCGAACTCATGCTCCGAGGTCAGCTTGCTGAGATCGATTTCCGCAAGCGGCAGCACTGTTATTCCCTGCTCCTCCGCCTGGCGGAAGATGCTGCAGATCCGTGCATGTGCGTACTGGACGTAGAACACCGGATTCTCGTTAGAAGTCGAGATCGCGAGATCCATATCGAAATCCAGATGGGAATCCATACTGCGCATGCTGAAGAAGTAACGGATGGCGTCGATGCCGACCTCTTCCATGAGATCCTCCATCGTGACCGCTTTACCGGTCCGTTTGGACATTTTGACCTTCTCGCCGTTCTGGAACAAGCTGACCATTTGCGCAATAAGCACGACCAGCTTCTGCGGATCGTTGCCAAGCGCCTCCATCGCCGCTTTCACGCGGGGAATGTAGCCGTGATGGTCGGCGCCCCAGATGTTGATCATTTTGTCGAAGCCCCGGCCAAATTTGTCGCGGTGGTAGGCGATGTCCGGCGTCAAATACGTGTACGAGCCGTCATTCTTCACGAGAACGCGGTTCTTGTCGTCGCCGTAAGCCATCGTGTTCAGCCATGTTGCGCCTTCTTCCTCATAGACTTGGCCGCGCTCGCGAAGCGCGGCAAGCGCCTGCTCCACTTGGCCGGTCTGATAGAGCGAAGTTTCGCTGTACCAAACGTCGAACGCTACGCGGAACTCGCCGAGATCGCGCTTGATCTTGTTCAGCTCCCGCTCCAGGCCGTAATCGCGGAAGAAAGTGAAACGCTCCTCCTCGGGCAGCGAGAGCAGGCGGTCGCCTTCGGAAGCCGCCAGCGCCTTGGCGAAGCCAACGATATCCTCGCCGTGGTAGCCGTCCTCCGGCATCTCGGCTTCTAGTCCCAGCGCCTGCTTGTAGCGCGCTTCGATCGACAACGCCAAATTCGCTACCTGCTTGCCGGCGTCATTAATATAGTATTCGCGGGTAACCTTGTAGCCCGCGAAATCGAGCACGTTGCAGAGCACGTCGCCTACAGCCGCGCCGCGCGCGTGACCAAGGTGCAGGCTGCCCGTCGGGTTCGCGCTGACGAATTCGACTTGAACGGTCTGTCCCTCACCGACGCCGATACGTCCATAATCGGCGCCCTGCTCAGCCGCTTGGCCGATGACCGGGTACAGATAGCCGCGGTCAATGCGGAAGTTGATAAAGCCGGGACCGGCGATTTCCGCACTTTGGATGGAGGCCTTGGCCGTATCCAGATGCGCGATAATCGCTTCCGCGATCTGACGCGGATTCTTCTTCGCCAGCTTGGTCAGCTGCATCGCCGCATTCGTCGCGAGATCGCCGTGCGCCTTCTCCTTCGGCACTTCCAGCACGAATACCGGAAGCTCCTCGCGCGCAGCAAGACCTGCCGCCACGACCGCATCAGCGAGCGCGTCTTTCACTTGCTGGTGAAGCTGTTCAATCACATTGAGTTTCATAACCAATCATTTCCTCCTGATTCTAGTAAGCCTATTCGTAGGCATGGTCTTTCATTTACGCTTCTTCCGCCCGAAGCCGGATCACGAATTCCCCTGTCGGCTCGTCGTCGACGAGCAGCCGGTAATGCCACTCCAGCAGCATCGGCAAATGCGGGAGCAGCGGCTCTTCAATCGGCTCTGCCTTCGCCATATCGCCGAACTGCGCCCAGAGCAGGCTCGTCTCGGTCTCCAAATAAAAGGAAGCATGCTGGGATGCATACTGCCCGCCCCGCCGGACGCCTGCCGCGAAAATTTGCTGGGATTCCACGTCGCCGCGCCGCGTGACGCTCAGCTCGCCGTCACGCCAGCGAACCAGCGTCCGCACCTCGCTGCCGCCCTCTTCGAGCTCCTCATACTTGAGGTAGACTGTACTGCCCTTGCGGTACCACTCACCGCTGAATACGTTCTTCTCCACTTCGCCGTCAATATTGCTCTCGAGCGTAATCTTTACTTTAGCTTTATCATTCATGAATTACGGTCTCCCGTCACCTTCATACTCCTGTCCTCACTATATACAGGTGCCGTATCAATTTCAATGCACGACCGTCAAATTTGGGTCGGCGTCCGCAGGCCAAGCAGCGAAAGCCCTGAACGGAGCACGCCCGCCACGGCTGCGGCAAGCAGCAGCTTCGCATCCGTCTCTTCCTTATTGTCCGTAATGATCCGTTCCTGATGATAGAAACGGTTGAAGCGCTTGGACGCATCCAGGAGGAACCGCGCAACGACGGCTGGCTCGTTCTGACGCAGCGCCTCCAGCACCGCTTCGGGGTACGAGGCAAGCTGCTTGAGAGACTCCCATGCCGCCGCGCCGGCCAGATAGTGCTGCAGCGAAGCCGTGTCCACCGCGCCGGAGAGGCTGCGCGACTCCGCTTCGGCCAAGGAAAGTCCGCCGCGTTCCAGGAGCTTGAACGCCCTGGCCGCCGTATATTGCACGTACGGACCGGTCTCCCCTTCGAAACGAAGCGCCTCATCCAGCGAGAAGTCCACCTCCAGCATCCGGTTATGCTTCAAATCACCGAATACGATCGCCCCGATACCGACAGCCTCCGCCGTGTCCTGCGCGCTTTCCAGATCGGGATTCTTCTCCGCGATAATGGCCGCTGCCTTGGAGACGGCTTCATCGAGCACCTCGTCGAGGAAAATAACCTGCCCTCTGCGGGTCGACATTTTGCGTCCTTCGAATTTCATAAGCCCGAAGGCGACATGCCGGCACTGCGCGGCGCTCTCCTCGTCCATACGCGACAGCACGGCGAATACTTGCTGAAAATGCAGCCTCTGTTCGCCGCCGACCACGTACAACAGCAGGTCTCCGCCCATTTCGTTCCTGCGGTAGAGTGCAGTGGCCAAATCGCGTGTCGGATAGATCGTCGTGCCATCTGATTTGAGAATTAGACATGGCGGCAGCCCTTCCTCCTCCAACCGAACCACCTGCGCGCCGTCGCTCTCCACTAGCAGCCGGTCCGCCTTCAGCAGGTCGACAACAGCACCCATCTTATCATTATAGAAGCTTTCACCCAGCGTGTAGTCGAACTCCACGCCGAGACGGGCGTAGACGCGGTCAAACTCTTCCATGCTGAACGAAACGAAATACTGCCACAAGCGCTTCGCTTCCGCGTCCCCGTTCTCGAGCTTCCAGAACCAGCGGCGCGCGTTCTCTTCCAGGGAGGGATCCTGCTCCGCTTCCTCATGGAAACGAACGTAAAGCTGGAGGCTTTCCCGGATTGGCGCTGCTTTCAGTTTCTCCTCGTCGCCCCAGCGCGCGTATGCCTCCATCAGCTTGCCGAACTGTGTCCCCCAGTCGCCGATATGGTTCACCGTCACGACGTCATAACCCTGCGAGCGATAAATATTGGCTAGCGCATTGCCGATCATCGTGGAACGCAGATGCCCCACGCCGAACGGCTTCGCGATATTGGGGGAGGACATATCCATGATGACGCGCGTACCCGCACCTTGCTGCGAATAGCCAAAATCGGGGAGCAGCACGGGCGATAGCAGCTTAGGCGCCCAAGTCTCGCGCTGGAAGAACAGATTCAGATACGCCCCCTTGGCTTCCGCGCGGATGGCGCCGCCGCCGGCGGTTACGGCTGCGGCGAGCTCCTCGGCTATCGCTGCCGGTGCGCGTTTGAGCGTGCGCGCGAGCGTAAAGCAAGGAAACGCGGCATCGCCGAGCTCAGGATTCGGCGGGATCTCCAGCAGCGAAGCAATTTCCTCATGCGGCATGGCCAAATGGTCTGTTAGCTGTACCGCCGCCCATTGCAATAACAGGTTCATCCCTTTCACCTCCGTATAAATTCAAAGAAACGGCAGATACAACCGAGACAATTTCTTCGAAATAAACAAGAAAACCCCCGTCTCTAATGAAAGAGACGGAGGTTGATTTCCGCGGTACCACTCTTCTGGCTCATTCACCGCATCGTTCTGCCCGGGTATCCGCTGCCGCTAAAATGCGGACAACGGCGACGGTTAGACGCGCGTGATAAGCCTCTCGAACACGATAACGGCGTGACCGGATCGACCTAAAGCGGATCATCGGAGGAAGGCTGCATAACCATTCACCGTATGGCCGTGTTCGGGCGATCAACTCCCGGGTCCGCTTCCCTTGCACCGCTGCGCCGGCTTTCACCAACCCGGCTCGCTGCTGGCAGCTCAATGCAAGCTACTGTCCCGTTCATCGTATGTGGCTGTTATTTCCCCTATTATATGCGACCTCACCCAAATTGCAAAGGGCAAATCTCACTTCAAATACGGAAGCAGCACCCGCCAAGCTTCGATCCGGTCAGCCGTCGTCCGCATGAATTTGGTCGGTATGGGGCTCGTGGAAGGAAGCTTCAGCTTCGCAAGCGCCGCGAACTCCGGACGGCCGCCAAAATATTTCTTGAACGTGTCGTGCGACTTCGTTCCGTTGAACGCCAGGCAGCGCAGCCCCGGGTAAGCCGCAAGCAAGCCCGGAAAATCATTGGGCGATTCCGCGCGGATATTGGCATCCAAGCTGCCCTCCCGCTCGCAGGATGCAATAACATCCCATAAGGCAAATCCCTGCTCTGCCGCAAATGCCAGCCTCGCCTCGTAAGCCTCGTCCGGTTCCCGGCCGAATAGACCGTACAGCACGCGCCAAAGATGATTGCGCGGATTCCCGTAATATTGGTTCAAGGCCAGAGATGCTTCGCCCGGCATGCTGCCGAGAACCAGCACCTTGGCCCGCTCGTCGATGATCGGTGGAAATGAGTGAACACGCATGGCTTCCTCCTCCTTCATGCTTCGAGCTTAAACGGAAGCAGGCGCTCGCGCAATCTGCAATGGGCAAAGCACGCCGGCAGCAAGCTTGTCCGCCCGAGAAATGGACAGCGCAATGCTGCAGCTACAGCTGGGGCGAGCCCGGTGGAAGTCCGCTCAGCTTCTCCAGTCTGCGGCAAATTTCATGCTGCCACTCCACGTCTCCAATCATGGATGCGGCCAGCGAAAGGTTGTGCAAATTGGCGATTTGTCTAATATGCATCGCATTCACCGCCAGGCAATGCTCGAAATCCGCTTGCTCTTCTCCCGTCAGACGGCGGCCTCCGCGAATCGTCCACAGCTCTGCCAGCCGTTCATGTATCGGCAAAATCGTCATGCCTCGTGCCTCCCTCAATCGTCTCACACTAGTAGCCAGTATGACCAAAAAAGAAAGCTTCCAAGCGCCGAGACCTCGACTTTCCGCAGGGCCGGGACAACTTTTTCGGAAAATCGCCGCTCTACTCCTAGTTTACAGCGAGAGGCTTCACTTGGTATCTTGACCGTGAAAATAGAGTAAATCCGGCTGCCGGCAAAAAAACGACAAAAAAACGCCGCCATCGTGCATCATGCACAATGACGGCGTTATCGCTCATTACTTAATAAAACCGAGCAGCATTTCGCGGATGACCTTCGCCGCGACGATCTGCGTTTGTTCCGTCGGGTCGTAGGCAGGCGCGACTTCAACAAGATCGCAGCCGATAACATTGACGCCGGAACGCGCGATCGCGTGAACCGCATCGATCAATTCCTTCGACGTGATGCCGCCGGCTTCCGCCGTGCCCGTGCCCGGCGCAGCGGACGGATCCAGGACGTCGATATCGATCGTCAGGTAAACCGGACGGCCAGCCAGCTCAGGCAGCACCTTCTTCAGCGGCTCCAGCACCTCGAACGGGTGGAAATTGATGTTCTCGCGGGCAAACTGCCACTCTTCGCGGGAACCTGAGCGGATGCCGAACTGGTACACGTTCTTGCCGCCGATCAGGTTAGCTGCTTTGCGCAGAGGCGTCGAGTGCGAGAGCGGCTCGCCTTCGTACGATTCACGCAGGTCCGCATGAGCGTCAAAATGGATGATCGCCATGTCCGGATATTTCTTGTATACCTCTTGGAAAATCGGCCACGAGCAGAGATGCTCGCCGCCAAGGCCGACAGGCATCTTGCCGTCCGCCAGCACACCGCCTACGAATTCGCCGATAATGTCGAGCGAGCGCGCCGCGTTGCCGAATGGCAGCAGCAGATCGCCTGCGTCGAAATAATCGATGTCTTCTAGGCTGCGGTCAAGATAAGGGCTGTATTCTTCCAGGCCGATCGACACCTCGCGGATGCGCGGCGGGCCGAAGCGCGAGCCCGGACGGAACGATACGGTAAAGTCCATCGGCATGCCGTAGATGACCGCTTTAGACTTGTTGTAGTCTTCCGAGCTCAGGATAAACACGTTGCCGGAATATTTTTGGTCGAGTTTCATGATGATTTACGCTCCCTCTCTTACTTCACGAGATCTTCAACAAATTTCGGCAGAACAAATGCCGCTTTGTGCAGACGCGGGGAGTAATATTTGGTGTCGATTTCAGGAATGCTGGACTCTTCTACAAGAAGCGGATCGTACTTCTTGCTGCCCATCGTGAAGGTCCAGAGGCCGCTTGGGTACGTCGGAACGTTCGCCCAGAATACGCGCACGATCGGGAATACTTCCTTCACGTCACGGTTGACGCTCGAGATCAGATCCGGCGTGAACCATGGATTGTCCGTTTGCGCGACGAAGATGCCGTCTTCCTTCAGCGCATCATAGATGCCTTGGTAGAAGCCGCGTGTAAACAGGTTGACTGCCGGGCCGACAGGCTCCGTGGAATCTACCATAACGACGTCGTATTCGTTCTTGTGATCATGGATATGCATGAAGCCGTCGTTCACGATGACTTCGACGCGCGGGTCGTCGAGGCCGCACGCGATGTTCGGCAAATATTTCTTCGAATATTCGATAACCTTGCCGTCGATATCGACAAGCACGGCTTTCTCCACGTTCGGGTGCTTCAGGATTTCGCGGATTACGCCGCCGTCGCCGCCGCCGACCACAAGCACTTTGCGCGGGTTTGGATGCGTGTAGAGCACGGGATGCGCCACCATTTCATGGTAAACGAACTCATCCTTGTCAGTCGTCATGACCATGCCGTCCAAGACAAGCATCGTACCAAATTCCTCGGTTTCGATCATATCGAGCTTCTGGAACTCCGTTTGCTCGCTTACGTAGGTTTCCTTCACTTTCGCCGTAATGCCGTAAGACGGCGTTTGTTTCTCCGTGTACCACAATTCCATGGGTTAATCCCTGCTTTCTTCTATGTATGGTGCTGCTATTGATCATAGGGCCAAATGTGTCAATCTGTATTATAAGTTAACGAGGGGAAAAAGCAACCTTTTGCCATTCCTACACAAAAATTTCATACCTGCCATCGGCCGTCTTGAATAGGTGTCTCCAATGTTTTCCATACTAAGAGGATACTCTAGGTTTCAGTAAGGAGACATCTGAGATGAGACGATTTCGTATCACGCCGGGCGGCGGCAAGCTCCGGCTGCCAATTACGCTGCGAGCCGAGCGGTGGACGCCGCTGCTGCGCCGCTTGCGCAAGGGGTTATTCTATGCGGGCTGCGCGCTGCTTGTGCTGTTTATGGCAGCCTTCGGCTTCCTCTATTATTTGCGAGTGCAGGCGCTCCCTGCTTCCTCCATCAGCCAGACGTCGCAGATGCTCGACTTGCAGGGCCATGTCATCGATACGTTTCACGCCGGGGAGAACCGGCAGTCCGTGCCACTTAAGGACATCTCGCCTTACCTCGTGGAGGCGACGCTTGCGATAGAGGATCAGCGGTTCTACGATCATCTGGGTTTCGATATGAAAGGGATGGCCCGCGCCGCGGTCGTCAACTTCACGCATTTCTCCCGCGAGCAGGGTGCAAGCACGCTGACCCAGCAGCTGGCGCGAAACCTGTATTTGACGCATGAGCGGACGTGGTCAAGGAAGTTCAAGGAAGCGATGTATACGATCCAGCTGGAGATGCATTACTCCAAGGACGAGATTCTCTCCCTGTATCTCAATCAAATCTACTACGGCCACGGCGCATACGGCGCGGAAGCGGCGTCGGAGCTCTATTACGGTAAGCACGCCTCCGAGCTGACGCTCGCGGAAAGCGCGATGCTAGCAGGCATTCCGAAGGGGCCCAAATATTACTCTCCGTATATGGATATGAAAAACGCCAAAGACCGGCAGCGGACCATTCTGCAGACGATGGCGGATCAAGGCATTATCCAGCAGAACGATGCCGAAGCCGCCGGCGCCGAAATGCTGAGCTTCGTCCCGCTCGGAACAAGCAAGCAAACCGGGATCGCACCGTATTTCCGGGACTACGTCCGGTATATGGCTGTCGATAAGCTCGGCATCGACGAAGGGATGCTGAGCGAAGGCGGCATCCGCATCTACACGACGCTGGACCCCGAAGCGCAGCGGGCCGCGGAGGCGGCCGTCGCCGCAGGGATTCCCGAGCAAT
Organism: Paenibacillus sp. R14(2021); assembly: GCF_019431355.1. NCBI lineage: Bacteria > Bacillati > Bacillota > Bacilli > Caryophanales > Paenibacillaceae > Paenibacillus > Paenibacillus sp. R14(2021). The sequence continues at coordinate 4,237,434 of NZ_CP080269.1, read as the reverse complement.
CGGAGCAGCAGGCCGCGCTCGTCTCGCTCGATCCGCGCACGGGCTACATTAAAGCCATGGTCGGCGGCCGCGACTACAAGACCAATCAATTCAACCGCGTGTTCGCTGATACGCGGCAGCCCGGCTCGTCCTTCAAGCCGTTTCTCTACTTGACGGCACTGCAGGAGGGTGTCATGACGCCGGTCTCGCAGTTCAAGAGCGCGCCGACCGTCTTCACCTACGATGACGGCCGCAAGACGTACGCGCCAAGTAACTACAACGACAAATACACGAATGGGCTTATCGATATGCGGCAGGCCATTGCGACGTCCGACAATATCTATGCGGTCAATTCCATTATGAAGGTCGGCCCCGAGAAGGTCATCGACATGGCGAGAAAGCTCGGCATCGACAGTCCGATGAAGCCGGTCCCGTCGCTCGCGCTCGGGACGTTCCCGGTCAGCCCGTTCGAGATGGCTTCCGCGTTCGGGACGTTCGCGAACGGCGGCGTGCGCGTGGAGCCGACGGCAATCCTGCGCATCGAGGACAGCAAGGGCGAAGTGCTCTATGAAGCGAAGCCGGCCGCAATTCCGGTCGTCGACGCCGCACATGCCTATGTGCTGACGAGCCTTATGGAGAGCGTGTTCGAGACGGGCGGCACGGGCAGCCGCGTGTCCGCCATGATCAAGCGGCCTGTCGCGGGCAAGACCGGCACGACCGCGACAGACGCCTGGCTCGTCGGCTATACGCCGGAGCTGGCAACGGCCGTGTGGGTCGGCTACGACAAAGGGCGGAAGCTCACGCCCGCGGAAGCCCACCGCGCAGCGCCGATCTTCGCCGACTATACGGAGAAGGCGCTCTCGGCGGTCCCGCCGAAGATCTTCCCGCTGCCGGACGGCGTCGTCTCCGTCTATATCGATCCCGAGAGCGGCAAGCTCGCAGGGAAGACCTGCCCTGCCCGCCGGCTGGAAACCTTCGTCAGCGGCACGCAGCCGGTAGAGGTCTGCGGCGTGCACGGCGATACGGCCGCGTCCGCAAGCGGCGACAGCGACGCGAAGGCCGCGCAGTCGAAGAGCTGGTGGAAGCAGCTCAAGCGCTGGTGGTCGAACTAGCGAAATCGGCGCGGACCGGGATCGGCTCGCTTCCGATTGCGAATGAGCGCGTTCCGCCCATCATGATGCTAGAGCCGATTGGTATTACTATATGAAGCGTCACCCGCGTGCAAAGCAAAGAAGCTGCCTCGCCGTCTCCAGCAGGAGATCGGCAAGGCAGCTTCTTTGCTTACCCACGCTTATACGTTCAGCGCATCCTTCAATTTATCCGACGAACGGTCCCACCACTCCGCGTTGTGCTTCACCAGCAGCGCCTTGAGCGCCGCCTTCTCTTCCGCACCCAGCTCATCCAGCACGAACCGGCGTTTGATCGCGTAGTCGAGATTGTTCACGTGCTGCGCGAGAATTTTCCAGCCTCTGCGTGCTTCCGTGTCGATCAGCATCGGGCAGGCTGTCGCCCCCGCATAGAACGAGCCTTCCTCATTGCGGTCAACCGCTACCCATACGATCCAGCATGAACGGCCATTCGGCACGTCTTCCTTGTTCACGCTAAACTTGATACCCTTCTCGATCTTGCTCTTGGCATGCATCGCGCCTACATCGATATAAGCTTCGCCCTGGTCGATGATGACGCAGGCGACGTCGCTCAAATCAATCGTCCCCGCACCAAAGCCCTTATGTTCCTTATTGCTCACCACGTTCAGAGAGAGAGACTTCCGTTCTTTCTTCTCCGGCGGCTGCTGTTCATTATTTTGTTCGCTCACGTGACCGATCAACTCCCTGTCCCAAGCCTTCGAAAATAGAGGGAAGAAACTTGCCAAAACCGCCAATATACGGTTTTTGCCGGCTCTTCCTACCTGTCCATACTTTAATTCCATTTTAGCTAATAATCTCGGAAAAGCAAACATATACATGCTTTAGATGCTTGTCAACGGGAGGGAATCTTTCTATGAATCCACGTCACGCCAAACGTTTTCTGCTCTTCGCCCTCGTCGCCGTGCTGCTCGGCGTAACGGCGCGGCAAGGGTTCGGGAATGCCTGGGTCTCGCAATATACGTATGCTTCCGCGCCAGCGACGCCGGACACCGCGCCTAAGCCGCCGGCCGTTCAACCGGCCGCTCCCGAGCCCGACAGCGTCATGCAGCCCAAGCCGGTAGCGCTCAGCAAGCGCGTCACCGAGTATCACATCGACGTGCAGCTGCAGGAAAGCACGCATATGCTGACCGGCGAGCAAACCGTCACTTGGATAAACCCGGGGAAGCAGCAGGTGTCCGAAATGTATTTTCACCTGTACCCGAACGCTTTCCGCTCCAAAAGCACGACGTTCATGCGTGAATCCGGCGGTCAATTGCGGGAAGACAGGGCGACCTCGGACAGCACCGGCTACATGAACCTGCTGACGCTGGAGACGACGGAGGGCTACAGCCTGCTGCCGCGCCTTCATTTTGTACAACCCGACGACGGCAACCCGAACGATCTCACGCTGGCCAAGCTCAGGCTGCCAAGCCCCGTCGCACCGGGCAAAAGCGTCACGCTGCGCATGAAGTTCGAGGTCAAGCTGCCCGAGGTATTCGCACGCATGGGGTATTCCGGGAACTTCGTCATGGCGGGCCAGTGGTTTCCGAAGCTGTGCGTCTATGAGACGGCCGGCACCCGCGGCCGGGCGACGGAAGGCTGGAACGTGCATCAATATCACGGCAACTCCGAGTTTTACAGCGATTTCGGCATCTACAGCGTGAACATCAACGTGCCCGCGGCGTATAAAGTGGCGGCGACCGGCTTCCAGACGAAAGCCTCCATCGTATCGGAAGGCCGCAAAACGTATCCATTCTATGCCGACGACGTGCATGATTTCGGTTGGTCGGCCTCGCCGGATTTCGTCTACTCGGAGGAGCCCTTCTCGACCGAGAGCATTCCGGGCGTCCGCATCAAGCTGTACCTGGACCCGCTCCATGCCAAATACAAGGATCGCTACATGCACGCTGCCAAATCGGCGCTTGCGAAATACGCGCAGTGGTACGGCGCTTATCCGTATTCCACGCTCTCCGTGGTCGTACCGCCCAAGGGCGGCAACGGCGCGGGCGGCATGGAGTATCCGACGCTCATCACCGCCTTCTCCGCCGAGAACGACAATCCCGGCTACGACCTGGAGCGCACCGTCGTGCACGAGATCGGCCATCAATACTGGTACGGCATGATCGCCTCCAACGAGTTCGAGGAAGCTTGGCTGGACGAAGGCTTCACCTCTTATGCAGAGGATAAGGTCATGGAGAGCGAATACGGCGTATCGCCGAACCTGCCCGTGGAAGCCAGCTACATGACCGACCCCGCACCTCTGAAGCAGCTGTCCTGGTCCTATCACAGCAACAATCACTACGCGGAAAATGTGTACATGCGCGCCAAGCTGGTACTGGTCGGCATCGAGAAGCAGGTCGGCGATGCGACAATGCGCAAAATCATGCGGACCTACTTCCAGAAGTATAAATTCAAGCATCCCTCCACCGCGGACTTCCAGCGTGTTGTCGAATTGGTCACGAAGACGAAATGGAACGACTACTTCAGCCACTTCGTGTACGGCGACGCCATGTCGGACTATTCGGTCGCCTCCATCCATGTGACGCCTGTCAAGCAGGATGGCCAAACCCAGTACGAATCCGTCGTGCTGATCAAGAAAACCGGCGGCAGCTTCGGACCTGTCTCTATTCTGTTCCACTTCGCCGACGGGACGGTCATGCCGAAGGTGTGGGACGGACAGGAAGCCCATATCCAGTACAAAATCGTGCACAGCGCCAAGCTGCTCTGGGCGGCAGTGGATCCGCAGAACGACAACGTGCTCGACAATAAGCATATCAATAATTTCATGAAAGCCGAGATCGAGGAGAAAACCCGCACGCGCTGGAGCGTCGGCGCCGCGAAGCTGATCGAGAGCATCCTCTCCTCGCTCGCCTGGTAACGCACATGCCCAAAGGAGGTGATTAGGTTGCGCAAGCATATGAAGCAAGGCTGGCGGCTGACGATGAAGCACTTCTATATCATTATCATGCTGTTTCTGTACGAGCTCATTTGGGGCTTCTTCCTCTACCGTACAGTCGAAGGCATTGCCGTTCCGCTGCTGAAGCGGTTCCCGGACGCCTATGAAGGAAGCAGCAGCGCCGTTTCGCTGTTCATGACGGAATCACAATTTCAGCTGCTGAAGACGGATCTGGTCCAGCCTTATGCGTGGCTCTTCTGCGGCCTGCTTGCGGGAAGGATGCTCCTGACGCCGTTTCTGAACGCGGGATTGTTCCATTCCCTGCATCATGCGACGGATGAGCAAGGCACCAAGTTTCTGAGCGGTATTCGAAAATCATGGAAGCCGGTCGCCCTGCTCTACCTGCTGGAAACCACGCTCGCGCTTCTACCGGCTGTGTGGCTCCTGCCGCAGGCGCTGAAGCTGTTCCTTGCCAGCGGAACACTCGTGGAATTCGCGAAGGCAGCCGCGCCCTGGGCGGGTGCTTGGCTGTTGTGGGCGGTGCTTCTACATCTGTTATTCCTCGCGATGCAGTTCGGCGTCGTCTCGCAAAGCGGCCCGCTCCGCGCCTTGTGGAGCAGCGTCGTCAACTTCCTTCCTTTCGCCGGCGTGTCGCTCTTCATGTGGGGGATCGGCGCGCTGCTCAGCATGACGATCGCCTCCGTATCCATGATCTGGGCGGGTCTGCTCGCACTCATTCTGCATCAAGGCTACCAGCTGCTGCGAACAATCATGAAGGTGTGGACGGCGGCCGCCCAGTACGACGTCTGGCAGTCCAAGCAAACCTAGCCTATGAACGGCCGCCCGGCCATTCCATTTCGGAATGACCGGGCGGCCGTTCATTTTGTCGCAAATTCCGCATCCAAGATGAGACAATCTTTGCGCCTGTCGCCCGCTGCCTTTAAGCATGGAAAACGGCGCCAATTTCTCTCGGAAACGGCGCCCCTATACGAATCTGAGAACAAAAAGGTTTCACTCTAATAATTTTAATTTGTGAACAAATCGTGAAGTCGGAAGGAGAACCGACAAAATGGACGAATAAGTAGCCGTAAGAAATGAAAATTTTGCCGAATTCCCTAACGGGAAACGGGGGAACCATTCTGGGTGAATTGATCCCGACAGCCGCACGAAAGCGTTTCGCGGCTGCCAGAGGGTATCATAGGGAGCCTTCAACCGAACCCCACAGCTAACCTCGTAGGCACCGGAAGGAGTTTCTCTCTTGAAGAAGCTTTCTGCACTAGTGATCGGACTTGCCATGCTGTTCATTTTCCAAGCCGGCAGCGTTTACGCCGACTCCAAAATGGACGGGGTTATCCAAGATCTGATCGGAACACCTTATGTGTACACCGGCACGACGACGAAAGGGTTTGATTGCTCCGGATTCACGATGTACGTGTTCAAGAAACTCGGCATCGACATTCCGCACGCATCCCGTTCGCAGGCGCAGCTGGGCAAGAAAATCGCCAAGGGTGATCTACTCCCTGGAGACCTCGTATTCTTCAATACGACAGGCAACGGCATCTCGCATGTTGGCATTTATGTTGGAGACGGCAAGTTTGCACATTCCTCCTCCAGCAAAGGTGTCACGATCAGCGGCTTGAACGATTCCTACTTCGGAAAACGTTATGTCACTGCCCGCCGCGTGATGAGCCCGGAAACGTATGAGAAATACGCTAACGATCCATCCGACGAACCAGGCGATAACGATTCAGATTAAAGCATTGCTGCAACAGGCATGAATTTCACGAATATCAGAGCGCTTCTGATATTGCAGGCAAAGCCGCCGTTGTTTGTCCTTAGGACAAGCAGCCGCGGCTTTATTTGTCTATTCCGCAGACGGGCGGCCGCACCACTCAGACCCGTTCATAGCGTACCCACCAGAAGGTCGGGCCGAGCTGGACATCCAAGCCCTTGGCGTGCGGCCCGAACAAATTATGCAGCTCGACCGGTGTGTCACAGCCTTCGCCGCGGCGGTCGACCATGACAACAGTCGCTCCGGCGTCCAGCCGGTCATGCCAGGAGGCAAGAAAGGCTGTGCGTTCCTCCCGAGAAAGCTCGCCCAGGCAGAAGCAAGCAAGTCCTGCTTCGAATTTCTCCGCTACAGCATGAAGCTCCTTCTGCTTGACTGCCACCGAGACGGGCGTCGCCAGCCTTGGCGTCCGCGGCCCCGTTACTCTGAGCACACGTCTGCCCGCCAGCGTATCTTCCAGCGCGTACTCCAGCTTTCTCCACTCTGTGAAGCGTTTCTCCAGACTGTCCCGCCATTTTGCCATTTTACCGATACCTCCCGATGTTCCTTACGCTGACCGACGTAAGGTTAACATTATGTTTATGCTTCGCAGCCTGCCAACTGACCACAAATCTGCTCCTTAGGCTTGTCCCGTGTCTAAAGAGGAATGAAAAGACAAATGATGAATACTAGGTTAATAGGTTAGATGACGGTATGATTTTGCATGCCGGATAAAGGAGCTGCCGCCTCATGTCCTCATCCTCTCCCGCGCTTGCGGGATTCCATACCACGCTTGCCGCCTGGTTCGGTCATTCGTTCGGTGAACCGACGCCCGTTCAGGAGGAAGCATGGGCTGCCATTGCGGACGGCCGGCATACGCTGATCGCTGCGCCAACCGGCTCCGGCAAGACGCTTGCCGCCCTGCTGCCTTGTCTCAGCCGCCTCGCTATCGCCAAAAACAATGCTCATGGCCGCGGGACGAGCTGGCTGCCCGGCGTGCGTATTCTGTATATTACCCCCTTGAAGGCGCTGAATAACGATATTCAGCATCATTTACTCGGATTTATGGAGCAAATCGAGCCGTTCGGACTTCGGGAAGGGGCGGAAGCCTGGCCGATAATCCGCTCCGCCGTCCGTACGGGCGACACGCCTTCAAGCGAGCGGGCACGCATGGCTAACCGGCCGCCGGATGTACTAGTCACGACGCCGGAGTCGCTCTACCTGCTGCTTACTTCGGATAAGGGCCGCCAGATGCTGCGGAACGTGGAGTCGGTCATCGTCGACGAAATTCACAGCCTGGCCGGCGATAAGCGCGGGGCACATCTGTCACTCTCACTCGAGCGGCTGTCCGCGCTGACGGTCTTTCCCGTGCAGCGCATCGGCGTCTCGGCGACGCAGAAGCCCCTGGAGCGGGTCGCTAGGTTCCTGGGCGGCTGGGAGCCGGACGATGCCCGAAACAAGCTGAAGCCGGGCGAGCAGGCTGCAGGCGAGATCCACCCGCTCGGCTACGCGCCGCGGGCGGTCGTCATCGTCGAGAGCGCGATGACCAAAGCTGTTCAAGTCCGCGTAACGATGCCGGACCTAAACCAGCCCGTCCGCACGCGCGACGGCGTGTGGCAGCCGATCATCGAGCGGATCATGGCGCTGATGGAGGGCGCCCGCTCCGTGCTGCTGTTCGTCAACAGCCGCCGGCTGTGCGAGCGGCTCGTGCTTCGGCTTAATGAGCACGCCGGCCAGGAGTTTGCGCGGGCGCATCACGGCAGCCTGGCGCGGGAGCGGCGTCTTGAGGTCGAGCGCATGCTGAAGGCAGGCGAGCTCCGCTGCCTCGTTGCGACCTCATCGCTGGAGCTTGGCATTGACGTGGGCCACGTCGACCTCGTCATTCAGGTCGACTCGCCCAAAGCCGCCGCCGCGGGCATTCAGCGGATCGGCCGCGCCGGGCATGCCGTCGGCGATGTCAGCCGCGGCTATATCGTGGCGCGTCAGCGCAGCGAGCTGCCGGAGGCAGCCGTGCTGTGCCGCAATATTTCGCGGCGGGACATCGAAGCCATTACGCTGCCCCACGAGCCGCTCGACGTGCTGTCGCAGCATGTGGTTTCTATAACGGCGGCTGCGGACATTGGCGTGGACGCACTGCACAGCCTTATTTTGCAAAGCGAGTGTTACCGGTCCTTTCCGCGCGAGCGACTGGAGGCGGCGCTTAAGGTGCTGTCCGGCTTCTACCCTTTCGCCCGCCCGCTCATCGATTGGGACAGGACCGCGGACATGATTCGCAAGCGCGCCAACACGGCCATGGCCTCTGTCACGGGCGCCGGCACCATTCCCCAGAGCTCCGCATACCCCATCCACCATGCCGACAGCCGCACCCATCTCGGCGAGCTGGATGAGGAGTATATCGCGGAAAGCAGAGTTGGTGATGTTTTCCAGCTAGGGACGAGCTCCTGGATGATCAGCAGCATCGAGAACGACCGCGTGCACGTGAAGGAAGCGCCAAACCGGTTCAGCGAGATCCCGTTCTGGCGCGCGGAGACGAACAGCCGAAGCGTGGAAGTGGGGGTTCAGCTCGGCGCCTTCCTCGAGCAGCTGTCCGTCCGGCTGAACCTCGGGGGCGGGGGCGATTCCGATTCGGAAGCCGACCGGGCGCGCGAGGACGCGGCGGCGGTCTGGCTGGATGCGGAGTATGGACTGGACCATCATGCGGCTTCCGAGCTGATCGATCTCATCCGGGCGCAGCACCGGGCGACCTTGCTGCCAACCGAGCGGCGAATTGTCATCGAGCATTACCGCGACTTGATGAATCAAACGCGCATTATTATTCACAATCCCTTCGGGCGGCGCATCAACCGCACCTGGCTGCTGGCGATCCAGCGGCAGTTTCAGCGCCTGCTCCCCTATTCGATATACGGCAACGCAAAGGACAACGGGATCGAGCTGGTCGTGACGGACTGGGACGCCTCTTGGCTGCAAACGCTCTGGCAAATCAACGCCTCAAGCGTGGAACCGCTGCTGACGGAAGCCATTACAGGTTCTCCGCTGCTTGCTATCGCCTTCCGGCGGATCGCGGAGACGTCCCTGCTGCTGTCTCGCAGCTTCACGCGCACCCCGATGTGGCAGAAGCGGCTGCGCAGCGAAGAGCTGCTCAAGCAGGCGCTGCCGTATGCGGCACATTTCCCTTACCTTCAAGAGGCTATGCGGGAATGCCTGCACGGCTACCTGGACACGAACGGATTGAAAAAGCTGCTCTCGGCGGTCACGGCCGGGGAGATCGAGGTATCGGTCGCTGCATCCAAGGCGCCCTCGCCCTTCGCGGTGCAGTTCATCGCGGACTACGCGAACACGATGCTGTACGAGGGCGACGGGCTGAGCGAGGCCACGCAGCTGCAGCTGCTCAGCGTCAGCAAGACGCTTGCGGGCCAGCTGTTCGGGGAAGACGCCGTACAGCGGGCGGTGAATCCCGCCGTCGCAAGGGAAGAGCAAGCGCGGCTCGCAGCCGGGCAGCTCATTCCGGCGAATGCCGAGGAGCTGTATACGCTGCTGAAGCGGCGCGGCGATATGACGGCGGAGGAGCTGGCCGGCATTGCCGGTCCGGACGCGCCGTCGTGGTTGTCCGCGCTGCACGCCGGCGGCCGAGCCGCGGAGCTGCGCTTCGGGGACGCGGCGCGATGGATCTGCGCGGAAGAAACTGAGCTGTATGCGGAATTTCCGCGCAGCGAGCGCGCGATCGCCTTCATCGCCGGACGGTTCGCGGATAACCGGCTGTCCTTCACGGAGGATGAGCTGCGGGAGCGGTATCCGCAGCTCTCCGCCGATGATGCCGCGCATGCCGCGGACGTCCTGCTGGCCTTGGACCGAACGGAGCATGCGCCATTCGCGGACGAACGGGAGCGGATCTGGACAAGCCGCGGCGTCGCCAGGCGGCTCGTCCGGCTCACGATGGAGCAGGCGCGCAAAGGAGCCGAAGCTATCGATCCGGTACGCTGGCTCGCGCAGATGTCCTTGCTGCAGCATGCCTTATCCGGCTCGCAGCTGAGCGGCATCGACGGGCTCCGCCTCGTCATCGAGCGGCTGCAGGGCTTCTTCCTGCCCGCCTCGTACTGGGAGTCGCTGATCTTCCCTGCACGGGTAACAGGCTATCGCAAGGAGGACTTGGACCTGCTCTGCGCCTCCGGCGAGGTGATCTGGATCGGCCGCAAGGTCGACGCCGAGAAGGAGGGCCGCATTGCCTTCTTCCTCTCGGAGGTGAAGGCGCTCTATGCGCCTGTTATGAAAGCCGCTGCAGATACGGCGGCATCGGCTCCGAGCAGGCACCCGCAGCTGCTGGCCCTGCTGCGCGAAGGCGGCGCGAGCTTCCTTACGAAGCTGAGCCGCGGTTACGGCAAGGTGCCGTCCGAGCTGCTGGGCGAACTGCTCGACTTGGTCTGGGAGGGCGCCGTCTCGAACGACCAGTTCGCCCCGCTGCGTCTGCAGCTGGCGACCAAGGGCAAACAGCTCGCCCGCACAGGCTCCGGTCTCGGGCGATGGTATTGGACGGGCTCACTCGCGGATGCAGGCGATGAGCCTGCCCGTTCAGAAGAGCGCGCTGCGGCTTCGCAGGCGGGCGCCCAGGGCGAAAGCCTGCCGGGCGGGCGTCAGCTGGACGCCCAAGCGCTGCGCGCCGTCAGTTCCGACCTATCGGCATCGGCGCTGCACTGGACGCAGCATCTGCTGGACAGCTGCGGCATCGTTTCGAAGGAGCTGGTGCAGCAGCTGTCGCCCTTCAGCTGGGACGAGCTGCTGCCCGTGCTCAAGCAGCTGGAACAGTGGGGCGTCGTCACGAGAGGCCTCCTCGTGGAGGGCGCGGGGTCATTGCAGTTTGCAAGGCGCGAAGATATAGAGGCCGTCCGTCAGCCGCTGCCCGGACAGGATAACGATGCCATCACGGTTCTGTCCGCGACGGACCCGGCCAACCCGTTCGGTCTTGCAGCCGATTGGCCATCGACGGGCAGCGGCCTAGGCTTCGCGCGCAAAAGCGGCAACTACCTGGTGCTGCAGCATGGCAAGTGGCGCTACTGGCTGGAGAACAACGGCCGCCATATCGTTGATTTGACACCGTCTCTTAAGCAGCCGGATATGTTGGAAAACGTGAAGCCTAGCGATGAAGCGATTCCCGCGTTGCGGAACATCTTCCGCACGCTGCTTCGCCAGCAGAAGCTGAGTAAGATCAAAATCGACCGCTGGAATGGCGCGCCCGTCGCGGAATCGCCTGCAGCCGATATGCTGCGGGCGCTCGGCGCAGAGCGCGACAACCGCTCGCTCGTGATTTGGCCGAGCGATTTGCGGTAATGCCGACCGGCGGGCAGCGTTGAAATGACGTATTAGCCTTGCCTTGCCTGAATAGCAAATCTCTTACCCTGCCGTCCAGCCCTGCTGGACGGCTCTATCGCATTCGCAGCAGCTGTTTCCCGATTGATTCCCTCGATGATTTCTGAGTAGATTTCCAATCAATTCGCCCCACCGCCCGTGCCCCGCCTACTGCTCAGCCTTGCTGCCTGCATGTTCGGTTCAAAGGGCGGTCCAAGTTGAATTCAACCGTCTCGAAGGGCATGCCTTTCATATCGCCTATGCCGCGCTTTCCCTTCTTTCCCGCATCCTTTTCGGATGATTTCACCCTTGCCGGATGCATGATTTCCACCTACTTCCCGCTTTCCTTTTGTGTTATGGTGGGAGGAGTCTATCATGTGAGGAGTCATCGAATGTCCAGACTTATTGTTTTGGGCTGCATCGCCTACTTGGTTACGGGATTCGGCCAATTGGTCATCGGCTCTGTCATGGAGCCCATGGTCCACGCTTACGGCATTCATTACGGGGACGGTGGGCAGCTGGTCATGCACCAATTCCTCGGCGGCATGTTCGGCATTCTGTGCGCTCCGTGGCTGATGAACAAACACGGTAAAAAATTCGTGCTCTTGCTGGCGATCGGCCTTATCGTCGCTGCCGAATTTCTGTACACGCTGCTGCCGCCTTGGCGCGTTATGCTTACCATCGCCCCGTTCGCCGGCGTCGGGCTCGGCATGACGGAAGCGGTGGTCGGCTCGTTCATCATCAGCGCTTCCGGCGAAAAAGCCAATACCGCCATGAGCCGCGTGGAAACGTTCTTCGGCGTTGGCGCGCTGCTCATTCCGTTCGCGGGCGCCGCGCTGATCGAGGCGGGCGTATGGAAGCTGTCGTTCGGCATCGTGAGCCTGCTCGCTGCCGCTACCTTCCTGCTGTGGCTGATTAAATGGCCGGACGTGCTGAATCAGGCAGAGCAGCCTGTCCAGCCCGCTCATTCGCACGGCGCTCGAAGCGGCACTATGCCAGCGCAGCGCGATTATCGCCGGCGCAACAGGTTGATTCTGACTGCATGTGCTTTATTCTTCGTTATTTACGTCGGTCTTGAAATGAGCTACGTGCATTACCTCCCTTCCCTGCTCGTCATCAGCAACGGCATGACGGAGTCTTCCGCTACGCTCACGCTCAGCATATTCTGGGGCGCCATGGTTCTCGGGCGTCTGATATCCGGTCAGCTGGCCGACCGGATCGGCGGAGCTATGTACCTGCTCATCACCTGCTTGACAGCATCGGTGCTCTTTACGCTGATGACGTTCATGACAGGCACCGTGCCTGCCCTCATTCTCATCTTCCTCGTCGGCGTGATGATGTCCGGCATGTTCGCCATCGCGCTCGTCTTCGCCAACCGCGCCGTGCCTGGCGTGACCGAGTTAACGACAAGCCTGCTCATGGCCTGCGGCGGCATCGGCGGCGCGCTCCTGCCTAAAGCAGCGGGGTGGTTCCTCGATGCGTACGGGCCGGGTCCGACCCGCTGGCTGTTTGCCGGTATCACGTTTGCCCTGCTCCTTGTCATGCTGTGGGCCTCGATTGCCGCGCGCCAAGCCGGCCGCGGCGCTGTCCTAGCAGCCGAGGAGCATGCCCATTCGCTCTAAATGAAGGAGGTTTCATGTTGGAGCATGCTATCACACGCCGTAAAGGCGAACTGGAGCACTATAACGCTCCTCTGACGATGGATCCCGCTGAGCTCGATGCTTTCTGGTCTGATGTGCTGCAGGCTTATGCGGCAAAGCCGCTGGATGTTCGGCGCGAGCGGGCGGAGTCGCCTTTTGCAAGCGTCACGGTCGAGCGGCTTACGTACCTAGGCTATGACGAGACACCGATTCACGGCTGGTTCATGGTGCCCGAGCTCCAAGGTCACGCAGAGTCAGCCGCAGGCGCTGCCCATCCCCTTCCCTGCATCGTCACATTTCCAGGCTACACCGACGACCGCGGCTATCCGGAGCGGTACGCTAGCTGGCTGCTCCAGGGCTATGCTGTGCTGGCCGTCGATGTTCGCGGCCAAGGCGGAGAAACGGGCAATTACATGCCGCTGCGGGCCGACGCCGTCAAAGGCTGGGTATCCGGCAATGTGCTGGAGCCCGAAGGCTCGTATTACCACGCGCTAACGCTGGACGCAATTCGTGCGGTTGACGCTGCCGCGGCGCAGCCAGAGACGGACGCGGCCAGACTTGCTGTCGTAGGCGCGAGCCAAGGCGGCGGTCTGGCACTGATCTGCGGGGCTCTGAATCCAAGTGTAACCGCCGTTATCGCCGACATTCCGAATATGTGCCACATGGATTACGGCGTGCTGCATTCCGCCAGCTCGCTGACAGAGCTCGCTCAGCATCTGAAGCGCTACCCAGACCGGCTGGAAGCCGTGCTGCGTACGCTCGCCCATTACGACATGCTGAATCTCGCCACGCGGATTCAATCGCCCGTCCTCCTGTCCGCCTGCTGGAAGGATTCCGTCTGCCTGCCGGAAACGATCTATGCGGTTTATAACCGGATTACCGCGGACAAAATGCTCCTGGATTACCCGTTCAACGGCCATGAAGTGAGCGAGTCGCAGCAGCGAGAACGAATTCTTTTTCTAAATCAGCACTTTCGCCAATATCCGTCAAAATAAGCGATAGACGGCTTTTCCCGATCCGCTATAATTTAAGTAAGTCTGTCATAGCGGGAAGAAAAGCCGTCCGAAGCTTCCCCTTCAAGACCTCCGTCCAACACCTGCCTGCCGCTATTCATACATCCTAGGAATGCTTCATCTGCTTGAAAAAAAGACTTCAGCTGTGCTGCGATCTCCGCCTGGTTGAACAAATCCGGTGCATTATGACCGAGACCCTCCAGCGTGATCAGCCTGCCCTGCGGAATAGCCTCTGCCGCTGCACGGGCGCCTTGCAGCATGAAGGGCGGACTCTTGCTCCCGACCATCACCAATGTCTCCGCCGTAATCGCGGCATAGTTTGCAGCCGTGGAATCGAGGCGAAACACCTGCTCCATCTCCTTGATCAAGGTCGGCAGCTTATCCCGCAGCTTGCGCCCTTCCTTGAACAGCATGGATGGCAGCAGCAGCAGTTTCAACAGCCAGCCGGGCATATGCGTCAAGCGCCGCGAACCGTCGACGCCTTTCAGGAAAATAACGAACGCGCTCAAGCCCTTGCCGCGTGCCATCGCCTGCGTATACGCAGGCAGCCATTCCGACGGAAAAGCGCCGGCGACGGATACCGTAGGCTCGAAGACAGCGATGCGGGCAACCGCATCGGGTTTTGCGCGCGCAAGCTCAAGCGCGATCAGCCCGCCGTAGCTGTGACCGAATACATAGGCCGCACCCGTCGCTTGAAGCACCGCCCAAGCATCCTCGCACTCCTTGTTCATGCTGTACCGTTTGCCCTGCGGGCCGCTCATCAGCCGTCCGCGGCGGTCGACGTTATATAGGGTAAATGTGTCCGATAGCACTTCGGCCAGCATCTCGTATTCGTGCCCTGAGACGAAAGCGCCATGGATCAAGACCAGCCCCGGTCCACTGCCGCACTTGCGGTATCCGATCGAAGTGCCGTCCGCCGAAATTACATGTTGGATACTGTAAGCCGATGTCATCTGCGTCCTCTTTTCCAGCTGCTGCACCTGCAGCCATTGTTTCTCTGTTCGTAGGGTGTCCCGATTTACAGGAATAGATGATGACACTAGGCCGTCTTCGCGCGGCAAGATCAGCTGACCAGAAAGGGAGTGAGCCGCTGCATGAATCGAACGACCGGACCCTCTCCCCCAAAACGCTGAGCGCCTTCGGCTTCCGGAGCCGGCAATTTTCGAACGCAACGCGCTGATCCGTGAATGTTCCAAAGTAAGCGCTATGCAAAAACCAAGCTTATGCTTTCGAAGCGAGTTTTCTGCTCACTAGAGGAAATTCCACGAAGTATGACGCAGAAAACGAAGTCTACGCTTCCGAAGCAAGTTTTTGCTCCCAAGGAAGCCAAGCCATGTAGTTATGCAAAAACCAAGCTTATGCTTTCGAAGCGAGTTTTCTGCTCACTAGAGGAAATTCCACGAAGCATGACGCAGAAAACTTTCAGGAGGCGATACCATGAAACAATCCATCGTTAAATGTCCCGGCTGCGGTCTGCTGCTTGCCAATCAATCCATTGCGGAGCCTCCGCGTTATCATGCATCAGGCGAATGCATGGAATTGTATAATCAGCTCTCCTACTACACCATGTCGCACGGGCAAGAGGCCTTCATTCATCAATTATCCCTTGACGCTTACGGCGCGCAGCATGCCGGTGAAGGCTCGCGCCCGATTACGACGGCGTTCTCGCTAATTGGACTCTATCTGGTCGTCGAACATGGCTTTACCGGCCGTCAGGTGCAGCAGGCGCATATGGAGCTCGGACGCAAAAAGACGGAATGGCCGGACTTAACGCCGCCGCGGGCAATGGGCGCGATCACGGTGCAGGACGTGCTTCAGGCGGAAGCCGGACCGGTGCGCGATGCCCTGATTGAAGAATGGGTTCGGTACGTGTGGTCCACCTGGTCGTACGCCCATGATTGGGTTAGAGAAGCGGCGAAGCCGATTTTAACGGCTTAACCGTTCTCGGCGCACGCAAGAGGCTCAAGGAAGCAGCCGCTGCTCCCTTGAGCCTTTTTTTGAGTCGATCAGCAGCATCCGCAGACACATTTCAACTTTTCCCATACTTCCTGTACGGATTCCAGCACATGCTTGCAGCTTAGATCTATCTGCTGTCTATAGGAGTTGTTGTTCTACTCGGCTATGCTTCGCTCCGTTTTCCCCCGCCTATTCGCACGAACCACGAGAGCAGGAACGATATCATGAGCAGCCCGAGCGGCACGACGCTGATCAAGTAACGAAAGGTTGCCTCCGGATTCGGTCCGGGCTCATTGCCGCTCTTATAACCGAAAGCCAGCCCGACAAGCAGAAAAGCAAGCGAAGAGATGAGCCCGCTGGACCTTGTGATAAACCCGCTGACCGCCGTATACACCCCTTCCCGGCGAAGCCCGCTCTCCGCATAGTCGCGGTCGATGATCATGCCGCTCACGATCGGCGGCGATACGAGGAAACCCGCTAAACCGAAGCCGACCATGACGCCTGCCATAATGCCGCTCAGCAGGCTGTTCCCAAACCACAGCGGAATGACCGACAGCCCGTACGCGAGCAGCGAGAGGCGCCACCCCTTTACGGGATCGATGCGGCGCAGGATGACATACCAGACCCCTACGAGCGGAATGACCGAAACGAAGATCGAAGCCAGCAGAATCGACACCTGCGATTCCGGAATATGGAGCACGTATTTGGCGTAGAACGGAATGATCGAACTCAGCAGGCCATTGACCGTCTGCGCGAAGGAATTTGCCAGGTTGAATATCCAGAACGCATGGTTTCGAAGCGTTGTACGGAACGCATCGGCAAGCCCCGTCGGCATCTCCCGGCTTGCATCCGGGTCCTCGCGCACGTACTTGACGCAAATCAGCATGAATAAGGCGAACGCCGCCGCAAATACGATGGACATGCCGCTGAAGCCAAGCCATGCGTAGAGGATCGGCGTAAGCGCCGTACCGATGAGCAGCGCTATGATTTGAAACCCTTGCTGCACAGCCGATGCTCTCGCGCGGATGACATCGCCCTTGAACAGCTCCGGGAAGAGCGCGCCGTAATTGACCCAAAGCACGGTCGCTGCCGCTTCGTAGAGAATGAGCGCAGCCATGAACCAAGCGAACAGCCCGTAACCTTCCAAACCATGCGGCACCGTGTAGATGAGTATGAACATGAGCATAAACAAGGGCATCGTGCCAACAATCCACGGCCTTCGCCGGCCAAACCGCGATTTCGTGCGATCAGACAAATAGCCTACCAGGGGCTGGTTAACCGCATCCCAGATCAGGAAGATCGTCCGCGCCAGCGTAGCTAAGCCTAAACCGAGCCCGAGCTTCTCCACATAGAAGTAGCTGTAGAACGATCCGAATGCCGTGCTTGGTATCATCATGGCCAGCATACCGAATGCATACATGACCGGGGAATTGATAAGCTTGGTTCTCATACGGGGACCTGCCTCCGCTCTCACCCTATTTTGCATGTACTAGAGTGTATTAACGAAAGCTTAGCGCCATGCACAAAAAAACCGGACATCCTCTAGGGAAGCCCGGCTTGGTAACAGACTGGCACTGTCTGGAGCTTACTCTTGAACGGGGCGACTAATAGGCCGCAAGCTATTCCCGCCACCAGGCCGACTGCGGATAATCCTGCTCCGAAGCATGAACGGTCTCGCCGATTCGCGGCGTCGCAATGCGCACGCCGCGCTCGCGGGCGGCCTTTACGGCACGCTCGACCGGATCATGCCAGGCATGGTAGGCCAGTGTAAATGCACCCCAATGCACGGGAATGAGCAGACCGCCGCGCACGTCGAGATGCGCCTGCACCGTTTGCTCCGGCATCATGTGGATGGCCGCCCACCGCTCGTCGTATTGGCCGCATTCCATCAGTGTAAGATCGAATGGACCGTACTTCTCGCCGATTTCTTTAAAGTGGGGCGCATAGCCGCTGTCTCCGCTGAAGAAGACCGCGTTATGCCCGCTTTTGATGACCCAGGAGCACCACAGCGTGCGGTTTCGATCGAATAATCCTCTGCCGGAGAAATGCCGGGCAGGCGTACAGACCAGCCGCAAGCCGTCGTGCTCCAGCTCATCCCACCAGCCATGCTCCGTCACCAGCTCCGGATCAACCCCCCACTTGATAAGACGGCTGCGTACGCCTAGCGGAACGATGAAGCGCGATGTTTTGTGCATCAGCTTGCGAATGGAGCTCTTGTTCAAATGATCGTAGTGGTCATGCGACAGAATGATGGCATCAAGCGCTGGAAACTCCACCGGCGCAAGCGGCAGCACCCCGCTGTACCTTTTACCCCCGAAGATCGGTACTGGCGAGAGCGTGTCCGCGAACATGGGATCGAACAGCAGCCTTCTCCCTTCAATCTCTAATAGAAACGCCGAATGGCCAAACCAGGTTGCATGAATGCCTTCCTTGGGTGCCTGCGCGCCCAGCGACAGCGGCTGGATCGGAATCGGCTTAGCCGGCTTGCGCTCGGGGTCGCGCCTGACCGCTTCCCGCAGCATGCTCATCGTAGACTTGAAGCTCATGTCCATTGCCGTCGGAACGGCATTCTCGTACTTCTGTTTCCGATTCGTCGTCATCCCTGCTCATTCCCCTATTCTGCGCGGCTGTGCCTGCTGAAAGCTAGTATAGTGGAGCCGCTTCCGCCAAGTCAACGCAGGCGCTAACACATTACAATCCGTGCAGGACCGCACTATACGCGGACATGTTGACACCTTTTCCGTTTATCGATAGAGTAGACCCGACATCATCTTTACTTATGAGGAGAACATTCGGATATGAAGCTGGTTTCTTGGAACGTGAACGGTTTGCGCGCCTGCGTGAACAAAGGGTTTATGGACTATTTCTCGTCGGTGGACGCCGATATTTTCTGTGTGCAGGAGACGAAGCTGCAGGCAGGGCAGATCGAGCTGGAGCTCGGCGAAGCGTACCACTCGTATTGGAATTACGCGGAGAAGAAAGGCTATTCCGGCACCGCCGTGTTTACGAAGGAAGAACCGCTATCCGTCCGCTACGGCATGGAGGAGGATTATGAGCCTGAAGGCCGGCTGCTGACGCTGGAGTTCCCCGGCTTCTACCTCGTTAACGTCTACACGCCGAATGCGAAACGCGATCTGGCCCGACTGGATTACCGGTTGGAATGGGAGGACCGGTTCCGCAGCTACCTGTTAGCATTGGACGCGAAGAAGCCGGTTATTATCTGCGGGGATCTGAATGTGGCTCACGAGGAGATCGACCTGAAGCATCCTAAGCCGAACATGGGCAATTCCGGCTTCACGCTGGAAGAGCGGGGCAAGATGACTGATCTGCTAGGGGCTGGCTTCACGGATTCATTCCGTCATTTCTATCCCGACCGGGGCGATGTCTACTCCTGGTGGTCTTACATGCCGAAGGTGAGAGAACGGAACGTAGGATGGCGGATCGACTATTTTCTAGTATCCGCACGAATCGCGCCGAATCTAATCGGCGCCGACATTCATTGCGAGGTTATGGGCAGCGACCATTGCCCGGTTGTGCTGGAGCTCGATTCGGATAAGCTTCTCCCTCTGTAGACGCGCTTCTACATGCTATGGCCAAGCAAGCCTGATGCAAAGTGACGGATGTTATCAAACATCGTCGCAAACTCAAATGTGAGTAAGAAAAGAAAAGGGTACATTAGCATCGGTCTTGCTTGTCCAAATTCAATAAGCTGTTCAATCATGTAGCGAATGATAGGCTGCTTAGTGAACAGAAATACAACAACGAGACCGATCAGCATACCCGCTGCGATATCCGTCGGATAATGATAGCCCATATATACACGAGGAAACGCAATAAATAAAGCGGTGTAACTAAATGCAAACACGCCAACTCGCCGTGAAACAAATAGGAAGCCAAGCGCCATTCCGAAAAACATGACAGCATGATCACTTGGAAAAGAACTCATCTTTGGAAGCAAATCCAACGTCAAACCGGATGGTATACGAAAGTTTAAGGTAGATTCTATCATCGGCCTTGGTCGATTTACAATAACCTCGGTTATCGTACGCGATATTAGTAAAGCAAAGAAACTGCCGGTTAGCATGCCTAGCAGCGTTATCCGGTTCGAAGACTGCTTCGAATTGTGAAACCAAAGCGACCAGAAAATTGTCATAAACAATAGCCCCTTGAATTCGTCGTTATCTGCAATCATGTGAATGATTTTATTCATAAATATGGAGAACACAACGTGATGATTAATCCATTCAATAGTCCATTGATCCACGAATTGCACGGTAACGACCTTCTCCCCTTATGGTGATTGCAATGCTGAACAACATAAAAAACCGGCTTTGTTCCTATTCAAACGAAGCCGGTCACAATGCTTTTTCTAATTATGGATAAATTCAGGCTGCTTTTCCCTCTGGTAGCCATGGTTCGATGTTCGAAGTGCGTACGAGAAGGATAGGATATAAAACAAGGGATAGATATCGATCGACTTAACGCCGAACGAATTCATTGCAGATAGTGCAATCAGCATGACAACTGCAAAGTATTTATGATCGATCTTACGTATGGCACTGTACAAATAATAGACAAACAAGAGCATGAAGTAACCCACATCAAAGAATAGAATGATCCATGGATTCTCCAGATAGACCGTTTCATGACTGCTGTTATAGAGCAATATCTCTTCCGAAGCCCCGCCTAATCCAAGCATCCTGAACGAGAACAAATGATGGAAAAAATAATCCAGAATGAGATACCGCGCTTCCGTGGACGAATCAGCGCCATTGATCCGGTTGATAAATGTCTGCCCGAGCGGTGAGAAAATCAATGCGGCTATCAGTACAATGATCGGTGTCAGGAACATGAGATACTTTCGGATAAACGCCCAACCGCTCCCTTTGATGGAATTGTTGTATACCAGTACAAGAAACGAAAGGATAAAGATACTTCTCGAACCCGTAACGAGTATATCCAGCATAAATAGAATAAGCAGCGGGTATTTGATATACAGTTTCCTCACATTAATCTGAGTCAAAATCATGCTGAATAAGAAAACCAGCCCATTATCAAGCGGATGCCCGATAGACGTTTTAATCCGATAGCCCTCATGGTATGTTCCTTCAATCCATGTCGGCGTCTCATTATCATAGATGGTTTGGAGCGGGTTCACCTGCAGCATGTATTCAAACAATCCGACGATACCGATTAACGCAAGCACAACCAACATTACATTTGCGGCAAGCCGCAATTTCGCTTCATTATACTGCTTCTGACTGTAGATGAAGTAAAAAAACGAAATAGGAGCCAGGTAATTATGGTTAAACATACTGATACCACTGAAGCCGCGGTGCCAGACCGTAATGGCCAAAAAGATAAATAGCACCAAGAGCGAGATTACGGTTATCCGATTCCAAGCAAATTTGCCTTTTAGTATATCTTCCAAAAATGATAAATAGATCATCACCAAGAGCGCCAAAATCATCGGATGAATCTTAAGCGGATTAAGCCCGTTATGATCATAGAAATCAAGAATAAAGATTTGCCCGACAAGCACGAGCGCAATCGTTACCGTTGGAATCATAAATATAAACGTGATCTCTTTGCCGTACTTCTTCATTAGCAGGTAATACACAATACCAAGCAATACATACGGCAAATAAACGTAAAAATGTGTTCTCAGAAGGAACGCAAAAAACATCCCTACTGCCAGCGGTTCAATAAGCATACATACAACTTTCCAAGATCGTCTGCTGAATTTCCAAAGAATTAGAATAATTCCCGCCAATAGACCGGTTAAACCTGCAAGTCCGATAAACTGTTTTGGCATAGGAAAAGAAGGCTTGTCTGGAACTGAAGCATCTTTGATATCAATAATTAGATGCTGCATAAACTTTTGTTTGGCGAAGGTTTGAAAAACATCCTTCACTTTATTAGCAACCACCGCAGCATGCTCCGGATCGGAACTTAGTGCGCTGATATTGAGTACACGAGTATCGTTCTTAATGTTAACGTCTGTCATTTTATGCAGCTGTTCTAGTGTCAAGGATTTCGCCCAATCATGCTGCGCCTTTAACTGGTTTAGAACATCCGACATAATGACATCTGACTGTAGAATAGTCTGGAAGTCGTTAACGATAGCAAGACCAGCAAGAAGCTCAAGGATCAATTCCGTATTCTCAAAAGCATCTTTGCCCGGCGTTGAAACATCAGAAGGTTGATTCAATACCATAATGCTTGACACGGCTTCATACTCTGTCGTCGTTTTGTTGAACGTATAATAAGCCGCCAACCCAGAACTGATCGCAACACACCAGAGAATAATGATAAGATTCTTGCCAATTCGGGCTAAGTTCGGTTCCTTTTTCAACTCAATCTTCCTTTGTGTTTTACTGGAAATAATAGAAACCAATCTATTCATTCTATAAAGATGTCCAAATAAATAAGGACCCCTTACGGGGCATACCGAATCTACTATGAAGTAAACGCGATAGCGCCATAAGGGGCTGTCTTCCATTCAGCAATAGCTTTTCTTACAACTTCAATTGATTCAACGTCGCTTCGTAGGCTGGTTTTTTATCGTAGTTATTATCGAACAGAAGCGGGTACTCGCTAAAGCCCGTATATTTATTAAGCCAGCTGTTCCCATCCTTCAAGCCCCAAAATACGACAGATTTGCAACTTGGCAAGCTCATAGCCACTTGTATGACACCGCTGTACACTTTAGCTTGGGCCTGCAGCCTTTCTTCTTGCGTACCAGCGAACGTGTGCGTAACGATGTCCATCTCCGTAATATCCGTATCTAGACCCAGATCGCCGAATCGTTTCAGGTTTTTCTTCATTTCACTGTAGTCCACACCTTCGATTTTCAGGTGCGTTTGAAACCCAATCCCATCGATTGGAACTCCTCTAGCTTTCATGCCCGTAACCATTTTATAGATGGCGTTGCTCCGCGGATTGGTTACCTCCGTGTCAAAGTCATTATAGAACAACTTGGCGTTCGGGTCTGCCTCATGCGCGAATTGAAAGGCTAAGTCGATGTATTCCGGTCCTATGTTGTCATACCAAACCGTAGGCCTGAAAGCTCCGTTTTGATAAAAAGCTTCATTCACGACATCCCAAGCGTAAATCTCTCCTTTAAAATGAGAGACGGTCTTCGTGATATGATCCTTCATAATCTGAATCCATTGCTCCTTGGTAAAATGACCGTTAACGACCCAGTCCGGAAGCGATTGATGCCAAATGAGTGCATGACCGCGAATAAGCATATTATTCTTGCGTGCAAATGAAACGAGCTTATCAGCCTCTCCGAAGTCAAAAACGCCTTGCTGCGGTTGAACCTGTCCCATTTTCATCTGATATTCCGGCGTCAAAATATCAAACTCGCGGGTCAAGACGCTGGCATACTGCGCATCGTTAACATAATAAGACTGCGTTGCGATTCCGATATGCTTGTTCTTAATCTCCGCGAACTTCTTGAGAGTGGGCTCTGAAGAATTGTTGACTTCGTTCTTGAGTTGACCTGACATAGAGGATAGTAAATCAAATAACGAAGTATGTAAGCAAAGATTCGTAATTAATAACAGAGCAAGTCCTGTTTTGAGCCCGTATTTTTCCCAAAAAATCTTTCTGCGCAGAAACTTCATCCTACTCGCCTCTTCTCGTAAACAAGATTAGCCTTTTAATAATTTCAGAATTGCGTCATAAGCTGGTTTCTTGTTATACGAGTTGTCGAGAAGCAGCGGATATTCCTGATAGCCGGTATCCTGATTCAGCCAACTATGATCATCCTTCAATCCCCACGTTACAAACGATTTGACGCTTGGAAGGCTAAGTGCAATTTTGTAGACATTGGCATACACGTCGGCTTCCGCTTTCATTTTTGCTTGGAAGGTGCCCTTAAAGGTATGGCTGATGAGATCCATCTCCGTGATGTCGGTATCCACGCCAAGCGCCGCAAAACGTTGGAAGTTTTGTTTCATATCCGCATAGTTTACGCCGTCTATCGTCAGGTGAGTTTGGAAGCCAACACCGTTGATTGGAACCCCTTTGGCTTTAAGCTGCTTAACCATCTGATATTCTGCAGTAGATTTGCTGTTCGTAACCTCGGTATCGAAATCATTATAGAAAAGCTTCGCATTCGGATCTGCTTCGTGTGCATAACGGAAAGCCAATTCGATATATTCCGGTCCAATATTGGTATACCAGATTGAAGGCCGGTACTGTCCGTTTGTCCAGAATGCTTCGTTTACGACATCCCAGGCATAAATTTTACCCTTGAAGTGCTTCACGGTCGTCGTGATGTGGTCTCTTAAAATTTGAATCCATTCGTCACGGGTAAACTTTCCGTCTAGTACCCAAGAAGGCAAAGCGTCATGCCAGATGAGCGCATGGCCCCGAACCAGCATATTATTGTCTCTTGCGAACTTCACAAGCTTGTCCGCTTCAGTAAAATCAAACACGCCTCGCTGAGCCTGCACTTCGCTCATTTTCATTTGATACTCAGGCGTCAGCATATCATATTCGTTACTAATAATCTTGGCATAATTCTTATCCGTCAGATACCAAGATTGCGTGGCCACACCGATATGCTTGCCTTTAGCTACGGCAGCATCACGAAGCCCCGGGGTCGAAGACTTGTACACCTGATTGCTCAACTCATCCGTGAGATTGGACAATACGTCAAAAACTGGTGTCTTGAGGACTAGGTTCAATGCTAACAGCGTAATAATTGTTACTTTCCATCCATGCTTCCTTGCAAACTGGAATAACACGCTCCATCACCCATCCCTCTATAGATTATTCCCTTAAAGGCTTGTCCCGGCATGCGGATTAGCCTTTTGTCGCATTTGCGACAATCAGGAGAACTACCACAAACCAGTTAATTCCGGTGTACGCTGTGGAGACATACCATAGGTTCCATAAGAACTACTGGCTATGTCAACTATTGTACTATTTTGCTGGAGTTTGTACATACTTTTCCAGTAAAATTTGCATTTGCACCAGCAGATCGTCCCGAAGTTCCGGGCGCAGCAGCGCAAATTCAAGCATTGTTTGAATAAATCCCAGCTTCTCGCCGACATCGTAACGTTTGCCATCAAACTCGTATGCGTAGACGGCCTCGACGAGGTTCAATGTTGCGATGGCGTCTGTCAACTGAATCTCTCCGCCAGCCCCCGGCTTCTGGGAGTCTAAAATCTCGAAAATCCGCGGTGTTAATATGTATCGGCCCATGATCGCAAGATTAGAAGGTGCTTCTTCGCGTCTTGGCTTCTCCACAAGTCGCGTTACCCGCGTAATTTGTTCCTCAAGCGCCATACCGTCCACGATCCCGTAACGGGACACTGCTTCATCCGCAACCGGCTGAACGCCTAGCACGGATACACGGTATTTTTCGTACACGTCAATCAATTGCTTCAAGCATGGTTTCTTCTCGGATACGACAATGTCATCGCCTAGCAGCACCGCGAACGGTTCGTTCCCAATAAATTTACGAGCACACCAAATGGCATGACCCAATCCTTTTGGTTCCTTCTGGCGGATATAATGGATATTCGCAAGCGATGTTGGGTGCTGTACCTGCTCCAGCAGCTCAGTTTTCCGCTGATCGATCAGCGTCTTCTCAAGCTCAACCGAATTATCGAAATGATCCTCAATCGCCCGTTTTCCTTTACCTGTAACGATAATAATATCTTCAATGCCGGCCGCAACCGCTTCTTCGACAATATACTGAATCGTCGGTTTATCTACAATTGGCAGCATTTCCTTCGGCATCGCTTTTGTCGCTGGAAGAAACCGTGTCCCTAAGCCGGCTGCCGGAATAATCGCTTTTTTAACAGTCATAATCAGAACCCCTCTAAGGTTGTTAGTACGCCCCTCTGCGGGCAAATACAACCATAATCGTTTTTAATATAATTTTGATGTCAAGCCAGATCGACCATTGATCAATGTATTCCGTATCGAGTTTCACGACTTGATCGAAATTCGTAATTTCGCTGCGCCCAGTAATCTGCCACATGCCGGTCAATCCCGGCTTGATGCTGATCCGACGGTAGTGGTGCGTTTCGTATTTGTTTACCTCATCCAAAGTCGGCGGGCGCGTACCCACGAGACTCATATCGCCAAGGAAGATATTGACGAATTGCGGGAGCTCATCCAGGCTGGTCTTTCGAAGGAAGTGGCCGATTCTCGTGACACGAGGGTCATTGTTCATCTTGAACATGAAGCCGCCGTCGATCTTGTTTTGCTTCATCAGCTTCTTCTTCTGTTCCTCGGCATCGACGATCATCGTTCGAAATTTGTATATTTTAAATACGCGGCCGTTTATACCGACGCGGTCCTGGGCGAACAACACAGGACCTTTGGAATCCAGCTTGATGAGGGGATACAAAACCAAGAACAAACATGCTGTAAGGATGATTCCGACAATTGACCCGATTAGATCAAGAATTCGTTTGAAATAGAGCTGTACGGCATTGAGACTAACCGTATGCAGCGTCAGCATCGGAAGCGTCCCGATGCCCGTAAAGTGCGATTTGGATACGTTCAAGCTGTATAAATCCAACACTAAACGGCAGGTGATGCCCATATTCTCGCACAGTGCTACGTGATCTTCGATGCGACCGACATGCTTGTCTCCAATGGCAAAAATAACCTCGTCTACTACATTCTGACGCAAGATAAGCTCAAGATCGGCAATATTGCCGAGTACTCGCTTATTTGAAATCCGGTCTTCTTCGCTAAGCTCCACGTAGCCGATGATATCGAGGTTAATATTCGTTTTATTCATGTAGTATTCGAATTTCTCAATAACAGGTTGCACACCGATAACCAGTACGCTTTTGCTTAGTCCGTTCGCGCGTTTCTTCGAGTAGGTAAAATATGTGCGCAATGAAATGATCGTAACAACCGAGAGAAAAATGAAGGTGATGAAAAAATTCCTTTCGAAGCTCAGGCCCTCTTGGAATATCAGTATAAGCACAATCGCAATCGTAGAAACAGCAGTTGACCGAAGTACGTTACGGATAATGCGGTCATAGTAGGTAAAGGTAAGCTTGTTGTACATGTTGTAGAAGTTCATCGTTGAAGTATATAACGCGAAGAAAATAATAAAGATCCAGAAGTAGTTTTGCATGGATAACAAATCGATCAAGGAGCTGCACAGTGCGTAGGAGGCTACAAACGAAATCATAATGGCAGCTAAATCACTGAAAAGCATAGAAAAGTGGAAAAACGAATTATTGTTGAACTTGTGCATGTACTCCATCCTTTTTTTGATAGTTGACGCGGTTGACGAACGTTAGCGCTGGGAAACGACCAGATTCTCGCAATTCCTACAAAATATTGTTATTGTCTTTGGGCATATTGTATCATACTTCTAGCTGCTTTCAGACCAAATTCCTAAATTTAATGAGAATTTTACGACTTTATATTGTCGAAAACGCTTCCCTGTCGTTGCTCTTTGGCACTATAGCATATAAGATATGTCCATGCCTAGTCATAGGCTTCAAGTCGAAACAGGAACATTACTAGAAACGATTGGAGAATGCATGAAAACTAACCCTTCCAAAGCGCTTCGGTCTGCACTATTATCCTTTCTCTACTATTCCGGACTCTATTACATCACCGATAAGCTTTTCTCGCCAAAAGGGCTTTATATTGTCGGCTATCATCGCATCGAGAGAAACCTCCCGCCCTCAGACGTACATGTTCTTGCTGTCACGCAGCAAAACCTTGAAGCGCATTTCCGCTATTATAAGAGAAGCTATGAAGTTATCTCTATGGATGAAGCCAAGCGGCTCCTGGAGGGCAAATCCAAATGGACAAAGCGCTACATGGTCATCACCTTCGATGATGGCTACCGGGATAATTACACCCTCGGTGCTGCCTTGTTCGAGCAATACCAGATCCCAGCAACCATTTATCTGACAGTTGGCCCCATCGAGAATCGGGAGCCGCTGTGGACGGATATGGTAGACGAAATGATCGCAAGCAGCAGAAAAACGTCCATAACGCTCTTATGGGATGGCCTTCAAGGTACATTCTCAATTGCGGAGACCGGCAGCCGCATCGAAATCGCTGAAAGAATCAAAAACGAGATCAAACGCTACAACGAAGAAGTTAAACAATGGCTCCTCGAACAGCTTAGGCTGGAATGCGGCGTTGAGCGGCCGACAAACGGAAATCTTATGCTGGACTGGCAGGAAGCTAGAAGCCTAGTCGACTTGCAGGTGAATTTGGGAGGGCATACAATGTCCCATCCAACGCTTAGTACCATCAGCCCGCTTGATGCTTCACTTGAGCTTGTTCAATCCAAGAAGCTGATTGAAACGAAGACATCCAGCAGCGTTCGTCATTTCGCGTATCCTTACGGTTTATATACGGACTTTAATGAAAGCGTCAGGGATGAAGCGGCACGCCATTACGATACAGCCGTCACCGCCGTGAACGGTATTAACGGCATAGATTCCAATCATTGGGAACTTAATCGCGTTATCGTGGAGAATATCAGCGTCCGCAAACTGCAATATCGATTTTTGAAGTTAAAGATACAGTATCAGGTAAGGCATTGGCTTCGTTTAAATAGGAGGTAAGTATGGCGGGCAACAAGCTCCAAACTATTTTTCAGAATCGTTTATTTCAAAATCTCAGTGTCGTTTTCTCTGAAAACATTATTACCCGGGCTCTTAATTTTGTCATCATCTTGCTGTTATCCCTCCATCTAGGACCTCAGGAATATGGGAAGTACTCCTATTTGTTCGTAAATATCGCCTTTTGCAGCGCTTTATTCGACTTTGGCATGGAAAATACGGCCGTGCGCTTTACCGCCAAAGATAAAACAAAGACAACCGTTTATTTCGGCCTCTATTTAACCGTCAAACTTTCCATTTTGCTGCTCATCTGTGCTGCCTTGATTCTATTCGGCAAGGATGTTCTCCACCTGCTTGGGAGGTCCGACATGGCCCCCTATCTCCCTTATTTCATTGTCGGATTTCTGGGCGAATCGCTGCTCTTTGTGAATGATACTTATCTGCAGGCGATTCAGCGATTTAAACTGCGGGCAATAATTAATATCACACGTTTCATTACGTCTTTGCTGTTTATTGCTGCGTTGTACGTCAATCACGCCATTATGCTCAAGTATGTCTGCTTTCTCTTCTTTCTCCCGTTATTGATTTCTATTTTCTTTATCGTTAAGTACGTGTTGTTTTTGAAAGCTTATTTGGTCCAGCGAATTGACCGCCAGGTACTAAAAGAGATTTTTCATTATGAGAAATGGATGTTCATGATCTCTATTCCCAACAATACGCTCGGAAGAATTGACTTTTTGATGATATCCATTTGGGTAGCCTACGATCAGCTCGGTATCTATAATGTTGCTTTTCAACTTTCAGCCATCGTCGCTTTTCTTCCGTTCGTTCTCAGCAAAGTCATGCTGCCGAGCATGGCCGAGCTTAAACCGGCGGACGTTGTTGCTTTTACCAGGAAAATGATCAAGCCGACATTGATTATCTGCGCCGGCATGCTGCTCCTGATTCCACTCGCAAGACCAGTTATTACTATCGTTCTAGGCCCAAGCTACGAGCCCTCGATTTCAATTCTGCAGTTCATGCTCGTATCTGCCATCATTGCTTTCGGACTTATTCCGATCGAACAAGCTATCTATTCACTTGGGATGCCGAAGTTTATAACCGTTGGGAAGTGCGTGCAAATCCTCGTCATTGTACTGCTCATTACCGCAACCGTGCCTTTTCTTGGTGCGATTTGGGCGGCCATCTCGGTTGCAATCGCAAGGCTGCTGTATGGTGTGCTGATCTCGCTGTTCTATAGAAATTACACTAAAAAAACGTTCTCGGCCCAATAATGATGTCGAGCTAGGAGGTCTCATGACGATTGATCCGAATGTACGCGTACTGCACCTAATTTCGTCTTTCCAGATGGGGGGAGCCGAGAAGCTGCTTCTGGAATTGATATCCGAAAACAAGTCTCAGCTTAAAGTGAACTTTGTCGTCGTTATTATGAATGACCTCATTAACGATGCGCTCTTGGATGAGCTTCAAGCAGAAGGCGTTACAGTACACCTTTTAAAGAGACCGCCGTCGCATCGCCACCCCAAATATCTGTTCAAGCTGCTCTCTATTATCCGCAGGGATCGGATACAAATTATTCACACGCATGATTTCGGCAGCAAGTTATGGGCTGTTTTATGCAAATTAGCCGTTCCGCGGCTCAAGCTTGTATTCACAATCCATACGACCAATATCATTTCTAAGTTGAATGCGCTCCAGTTTTTTATCCATCTAAAGGTTTTTAGCGCCAACATCGCCATATCCAACACCGTCGAACAGGAATGCATCGTAAGAGGCTTAAACAATGCGGTAAAAATATACAACGGCATCCGCATTGATAAATTCAAGTCTGCTTCCAAGTCAAACTCCAGCTTCGGCGAACCGATTCGCCTTGTCAATGTAGCGCGGCTAACGCATAAAACGAAAGGTCAGGATATTCTTATTCGTGCCGTGAAATTATGCCGCGACCGAGGTCTCGACGTCTCATGTACACTAATCGGCGGCACCTATGCGTACGATACAGAATCAATGCCCTTCCTGAAAGCCCTGACGGCAGAGCTTGGCATAAGTGAGCATATTCATTTCGCAGGCAATCTTCTGGACGTTCACCTTCATCTAGCCAATTACGACATCTTCATTCTACCGTCACGTTACGAGGGACTTGGACTCGTAGTACTAGAAGCTATGGCTGCAGGCCTACCTGTCATTGCGGCGAATATCGACGGACCCGCGGAGCTTATCGAGCATGGCGTCAACGGCTTGCTGTTCCAAAACGAACAGCCAGAAGACTTGGCTGAGCAGATCGTGCGTCTCTCTCTTCATAGTGAAGAACGTCTTCTTCTGACAGAAGAGGCGGCACGACGCGTAAGTGACTATGACATGTCCGTCATGCTGGGACATTACACCCATTTATACAGCAGTCTGGTTTGAATACGGCCAATGTCTGCTATGTGCTTCTAGCCTTTTCACTGATCTAAATTGGGAAAAAGTTGGATTTATTTGAAAAACTTTTGCAAGTTTCTGAGAGTAACTATGCTATAATCAAAAACAGGAATGAGACGCAAGAACTAGAAGAAATCGACAATTCCCGGATTATCGCGAGTATATCGGACTATATTGTCGACTTTTGAATTCTGCGGCTTCATATGAGGTGTCAAAATGAAAATAATAACGGTAGCAAACTCTGAACATGTAAAGGGCGGAATCGATGCCGTAATTAAGTCGCTTCTCGAAGGTTTGAGGCATAGCGATGAGCACATTATCTCGACGAGATTTCCCTCTTACATCGACAGCGTCGGCCCCCTCATGCGTATCGCTTATTCCCTTATGTCCATGTTTAAATTTGTATTTATCTCGACTCCTTACGAAATCGTTCACTTGCATTCTGCTGCGAAAGGCAGTTTCTACCGCAAGTCCATTTATACCGTTCTATCCAAGCTTCTTCGCAAAAAACTGGTCTTCCACATACATGCTTCCGGATTTGAAACCTTCCAACAGAGCAATTCGTTTAACGCATGGATCGTTCGTCGGACCCTGAATTGTGCCGATCATATTATTGTTCTATCCGACCAGATGAAAGCACTCGTGCATCACTTCTGCGAAAATGATCGGATTACCGTGCTGCCGAATCCGGTCACCATCCCTGCGGCGAAAGAGGTTGCTTCCCTCCGTACCGCTCACGCAAAAGTGCAGCTGCTGTTCTTGGGTGAGATCGGCCCGCGGAAGGGTATTTACGATTTGGTTGATGCCATCGAAATGCTCCCAGAAGCTTGCAAATCGCGCATTCAGCTCCATGTGTGCGGCAACAACGAAATCGAGAGGCTCAAGACCATTGTCTCCGCAAAGAAGCTGAACGATATTATTACTGTCCATGGCTGGACAAGCGGTGAACAGAAAAAGAAACAGCTGTCCAATGCCGACGTTTTTATTTTGCCTTCGTATGCGGAGGGACTTCCGATATCGATTCTAGAAGCAATGGCATACGGCCTTCCCGTGATAAGCACGAACGTGGGCGGAATTCCGGAAATCGTGCGTTCTGGCCAAAACGGCATGCTGCTCGAGCCCGGACAGCCGGCGGCACTCGCTCAAGCCATCGAAGCCCTCGTCATGGATGAGGATTCACGCAACGCCTATGGAAAGAAAAGCAAGGAAATCGTTCATCCTCACGACATTAACCTGGTTATAGACCAGTTATTAACCATTTACCGTCATTTATCTGCTGCTTCTCGCAGCTAAGCGGCGTTGACTGAACAGGCTGAAAGGAGGCTCTATATGTGTGGAATAGCCGGCTTTTATACATCTATGCGCCATGACGCTTACACCAATGTTCTTGAATCCATGATCGATGCCATCCATCATCGCGGACCTGATGCAGACAGCACGCAGGTTATCACAAGCGGCGAGGAAGGAATCATCGGACTTGGTCACAAACGGCTGAGCATCATTGACCTCTCAGAAAACGGCAAGCAGCCAATGACATCCACGAGTGGCAAATCTACCATCGTATTTAACGGTGAAATTTATAACTACCAGCCTCTTCGAGAGCAATTGATCCAAGAGGGTTGGAGCTTCCGAACCCAGACCGATACTGAGGTTATTCTGAACCTCTACGAGAAGCACGGCGAAGATTGCCTGCATTACTTTAACGGTATGTTCGCCTTCGCCATTTACGACCATGTGCGCGACCAGCTGTTTATGGCTCGCGACCGACTGGGCATTCGCCCCCTATTCTACAAGCATGAGCCGGGGACAGCCTTTATTTTCGCTTCGGAGATCAAATCCATCTTTCAATTTCCCGGCGCAAGGAAAGCCGTCAATCGTCCGGCCCTTGCCGAATATACAAGCAACCGGTATGTCAGTAATCCGGAGACTGTCTACGACGGCGTCATGAAGCTTGAACCCGGTATGTCTCTTACGCTCAGGGGTGAACAAATCACGAAGCGCAAGTATTGGGACATTACCCATTTTGAAAAGTGGAATATTCCCTTCGATGAAGCATTAAGCAGACTCGATGAATTAATGCAGGATTCCGTACGCCTTCGGATGATTAGCGACGTACCTGTCGGTGCATACCTTAGCGGCGGGCTTGACTCCAGCCTGATCGTTGCACTAATGGCGCAGAACAGCAGCATGCCGATCAATACCTTCTCCGTTGGGTTGGAAAACTCGCAGTACAACGAACTTGGCTATGCCAAAGCCGTTGCTGATTTATACAAGACCAACCATCATGAATTCGTCATCAATCCCCAGGACTTTCGGGACAGCCTGTATCAGGTCGTTCACTTTCGGGATGCACCGTCCTCGGAGACGGCCGATATTCCCATGCTGCTCATGTCTATGCAGGCAAAGAAGAAAGTCAGCGTCGTGCTGACCGGCGAAGGATGCGACGAGTTGTTCGGCGGCTATCCGAAATATGCGTATGACCGGCTGACAAGCTCCGCGCTGGGAAAAATGGCATTTAATAACCCGCTGATAGCCAGGATCGTCAATACGCTTCCGTACTCATTCCGTAAAGCGAAGCTTGCTTATAACAGCCTCAGCATACCAGACGACGTGAAGCGCTATAAGAACTGGTTTGCCTCCTTCTCCGAGGCACAAACGAACAGCTTGCTGTCCGAAGAGTACAAACTGACCTACTTGAATCAACCGGCCGGCGAAGGGCCTATCATTCATGGATTGACTAACTTGGACCGCATGCAGTATTTTGATATGCGGTACTGGCTGACAGACAACCTGCTTGAACGCGGGGACCGTACAATGATGGCCGCTTCTATTGAAGGTCGACTGCCGTTCCTAGACTACCGAGTTGCCGAACTCGCGTTTCGTCTGAAAGAAAGCTATAAGATCAAAGGGTTCAACCGCAAATACATCGTGAAGCAGCTCGCGAGCAAATATTTGCCTGCCCAAATCATTAACCGCAAGAAAATAGGCTTCTATATGCCGATCGCCGATTGGTTCAGAAACGAGATGAAGGACTTCGTTACCGACCATCTCCTATCGTCAACGTTTTTCAACCGCGGTATATTCAACAAGGACAAAATAAAAGAATTGGTTAAAGCCCATATGGATGGCGTGACCAACCACGAAAAAGAGATTTGGATGCTGCTTAATCTCGAAATTTGGTTCCGTTCTTCGATCGATAGGGGGTTACACACATGAAAATCGCATTAGCATGCTCTGTTGGCGGACATCTGACGCAGATGAGACAGCTGGAAAAATTTTATAAACAGCATAAGTACTTTTTTATTACCGAAGATACGCTGATGACAAGAGAACTCGCTAAGCACGAGCCCGTATACCTGCTTCGCCTCATTAATCGGAAGAAGTGGAACTTTCCTGTATTGTTCTTTATGAACTTCTTTAAAACATGGCATTTTTTGCACAAGGAGAAACCTGATCTCGTCATTTGCACAGGCGCGCTCAGCTCCTTCCCGACTTGTTTGCTAGCGAAGCTCATGCGTAAAAAGGTCGTGTACATCGAGAGCTTTGCAAAGATGAATTCACCTACACTGACAGGACGTCTCGTCTATAAATTCGCCGATATGTTTATCGTACAATGGGAATCCATGATGCGCTTCTATCCT
Source organism: Paenibacillus sp. R14(2021) (assembly GCF_019431355.1). NCBI lineage: Bacteria > Bacillati > Bacillota > Bacilli > Caryophanales > Paenibacillaceae > Paenibacillus > Paenibacillus sp. R14(2021). The sequence goes on along the minus strand of NZ_CP080269.1, from coordinate 4,203,078 downwards.
AATGCCGTCTATGGGGGGAGTATCTATTGATCCTGCTATCGCTCGGGACGCAAGACTTCCCGTTTGAACGTCTCCTGAAAGAAGTAGACCACTTAATCGAGCAGGGGATTATTCAAGAGGAAGTGTTCGCCCAAATTGGCTACAACGACTATAAGCCTAAACATTTCAAGTATAAGGATTTTACCGATTTTCAAGAATTCGATGCACTGCTGGAGAAATGTAATCTGCTGATTACGCACGGGGGCACGGGAACGATCATCGGGGGATTGAAGAGAAGCAAGAAATTAATTGCCGTACCGCGTCTGAAGAAGCACGGAGAACACGTTGACGATCACCAAAAAGAAATCATCGGTTATTTCTCAGAAATGGACCTGATTATCGGCATTGACGAGGTTGATCAGCTGGAAGCCGCGCTTAAGCAAGTAGATGCCTTTCAAGTTAAGCCTTTCGTCAGCGGCAACAAACGAATTATCGGATTGATCGATGACCTGGCCAAGCAAGTCATGGCATAAAGAATGTAGGTGGGGTGCTTTATGTATAAAATCGCAGTTGTAGGCACGGGCTACGTGGGGCTAGTAACCGGAACGTGCTTAGCTGATTTCGGTATGGAAACCATTTGTGTCGATATCAACGAGGAAAAAATCAACAACCTAAAAAACGGCATTATTCCGATTTATGAGCCGGGGCTAACGGAAATGGTCGTACGCAACGTGCAGTATCGCCGGCTGCAGTTTACGACGGACATGGAGACGACGATTCAAGAAGCGGATGTTATCTTCATTGCGGTCGGAACTCCTCCTCAGCCAGACGGAAGCGCGGATTTGACTTTCGTCATGAAGGTAGCAGAACAAATCGCAACGCATATGAACGGCTTCAAGATTATCGTCAACAAAAGCACCGTACCGGTCGGTACTGGCCGGAAGGTCAAACAGGCTATAGCGGAGAAACTCTCCGAGCTTGGCAAAGACTTCGAATTCGATGTCGTATCGAACCCGGAATTTTTACGCGAAGGCACAGCAATTTATGACTTTACGCATCCTGATAAGGTCGTAATCGGAGCCGAAACAGAGAAAGCCAAAGAAATCATGAAGAATGTATACCGTGTGCTGTATTTGAATGAAACGCCGTTTATTAATACGAATATCGAAACGGCGGAAATGATTAAATATGCCAACAACGCTTTCCTTGCCTTGAAAATTTCGTTCATAAACGAAGTCGCCAATCTGTGCGAGAGCGTTGGAGCAAGCGTGCAGCATGTTGCGACAGCGATTGGTAAGGATGGCAGGATTGGATCCAAATTCCTTCACTCCGGTCCGGGTTACGGCGGCAGCTGCTTCCCTAAAGATACACAGGCGCTGGCACATATCGGACGCGAGCATGGTTCGCCATTACATCTGGTAGAGGCGACGATTAGAGTGAATGACAGTCAGAAGCTCCGAATGGTCAGCAAAATCGAGAATGCGCTTGGCCAAGTAGCCGGCAAGCAAATTGCTGTGCTAGGACTTACGTTTAAGCCGAAAACTGATGACATGCGGGATGCACCGTCGCTGACGATCATCAATGAGCTTGCAAGCAAAGGAGCCTCGTTCCGCGTATACGATCCCGTCGGGATGGAAGAAGCAAGGCATGCACTCAAGGAAGTGGAAGACATCCGCTTCTGCTCGGATGAATACGAAGCGATTCAAGGCAGCGATGCCGTCGTTATTGTGACGGAATGGCACCAATTCCGCAACCTTGACCTCGACCGCCTGAAACGGGAATTGAAATCCCCTAACTTCTTCGACCTCAGGAATATTTACGACAAACAACGTATGCTGCAGTATGGTTTTAACTACTTCGGTGTCGGCGTTTAGCAATGCCTGCGCACGATAATAAAGGATGAGAACATTGAGAATGAGCACACTGCTTGTTTATCTGTTGAAACGGATTTGGATCATTATTCTAGCCGTCGCAGTTTGCGTAGGGCCGGTTATATACTGGTCGAATAGTAAGCCAGTCGAATATAAAGCCAGCGCTTCCGCGTATATCCTGCGGCAAACGACGAGCACATCCACCAATCTCTACCAAGAGCTGCTCGCGGCGCTGAGTTTGATTAAAGATTATAAAGTCCTTATTCCTTCAACGGCGGTCACCGCATCCGTACAAGAGGCACTTGCCGCTCAGTACGAGTGGGGCAAAGCATTGACAGCGGAGAAGCTGGCTTCACAAGTGCGGATTGAAAACGGAAACGAGAGCCACATCATTGCCATCAACGTGACCGACAAGGATCCAGAGAAAGCGGCAATTATCGCGAACGCCGTTTTAGATGCCTTCAAACAGTTCTCCAAAAAAATCACGATTGATGACAGCGTTATTGAAATCGAGGCAGCGCAGCCACCCAAAGCTCCAACATCCTCCAACAAGCTTTATATCGGAGCAGCAGGCTTAGCCGGTCTTGTCCTTGGTTTCTTGATTGCCCTGCTTCCAGTGATGCTTGGCATTGATTCATCCAGAAGAAGGAGAAGAACGGCTGCCTAGTCAGCATCGGTTCGTCCTCCCGGATCTCTATGAAAGCAAATACGACAAATAACAAAACGAGCATATGCCAGCGGGCTTATGCTCGTTTTGTTATTCTTCAGCGGCCCGCATCGCCTGTGCGCAGCGGGGGCAATAATGAGCACCGTACGGCAGCTCACTTAAACAATTACCGCATTTCATGTATTTCAAATTGCCTTCCATGGCAAGCAGCTCGGGGTTCAAGGAAATGATGGAACGACGCTCATCGGAGATCCCCCGTCGAACAAACATGCGAAGCAGCAGCAGACCTAAACTGCCCACCGTCAGCATTTGCAGCAAATGGACCTCATTCGAACTGATTTGTAAATTCCACAATACATGCATGCCCAGCGTAACCGCGATTAGAAGCCCGAACCGAAGCCATTTTTGATGCAGCAGCAAGTACCATATGCCGGTCGCGGCAATCGCTGTCCACGTTCCGTGCCCGAACGGAGATAACAGCGCCCGATAGAGAATGACCGTTAACGCCTGCTGCGGGTTATGTAACGTATTCAGTCCATAAATAATGCTCTCAATCGCAGCAAATCCCATACCCGCTGCTGCTCCATAAACAACGCTATCCATTAAGAAACGTGAACGCTTGCGACGGATGAGTATGATAACGAGCAGGATCTTGCTTGTTTCTTCGATGCATGCCGTGGACATGCTGATCAGATAGGGGTTCGCGTTCGCAAATAGATCAAGCCCTTCAAGCTTGTATGCAAGCGGTATGCCGATGAGCGCGGTCAAGAAGAACAACAACACCAGAAGGTAAGGCTGATTGCCTAGGATGCTGCGCGTGTGCAAATAATTGACGAAGGCAAGCGGCCCGATAAAACTGCCGATCGCGATGGCAAGTATCAACAGCCAATCGTTTTCCAACCTAATACATGAGATCGAGAGCACGATGAAGCAAAAAAGGCCAGCGCCCATAATCGTCCAATGCTCTCGCTTCTTCCCGCTTTCAATTAACGGCGCATGTACGGCCGCCTGATTGAACGATTCGATAAACGCCTCTTTATTGCGGATTCGAATGACTTCCTCAAACTGCGTCCGTAAGCTTTCATGATCTTCGAGTACGTGCTGAAAGCTATCACGCGGCAAAATAAGCAGCTCGCAATCGCCGCGGCTGACGACCGAAAAAGGCTCAGATTGGTTGCGAATCAAACCGTATTCGCCAAAAAAATCCCCAGTCCGCAATGTCTCCATCACGGCTGTACCTGCTTTCACATCCAGCTCGCCTGAAATCACCATGTAAAATTGATGGCCGAACTCTCCTTCGCGAACCACGACTTGGCCAGTCGTAACCTGTCGATAGGAAGATTGTTGTCCCAAGCGGTCAATGATGGCTTCCGGCAGACGTGCAAAGATAGATGCAAGCCGCATGAACGTTGTCTTTTGCCGCTGAAGCGAGAAGTTTTCGAGCTGCTTGAAGAAGTTTGGCGCCCCGTAACCGATCTGCTCCAGGGATTGGTGAGACATCTTTAACAAGAAAACATCGCTTTTTGCTCGGACCGACGTTTTCCGCACATTCTCTCGATAAAGTGTCACTTCGCCGAATATCCGACCGATGCCAAGCGTGGCAAGTACGGTATCAAGACCGATTAAATCCCGCCCGACAACCTCGACTTCACCGTCATATACAAAGTAGCAGGCATCGCCTTTTTCACCTTTTTTGACGATTGGCGTTCTGTCTTTAAAAGCGACAAATTCAATGTGCTTATAGACAAAGCGTACCTCCTCCTCCGGAAGCTCTGAGAGAAAGGGCAGCGAATTTAAATAATGTTGGACATCCGTCAGGGTTGGTTTCGTCGTAATCATCCCTTGTTAAATGGCTTATTCGGGCAATGTTCTTCTCATTGTAATTCCGCTTTGTTCACGGGGCAAGATGCTCCCTCTAGCTTTTCCCATCGGCATCCACTATATAATCAAATCAGCCGAATTGTCCGAATCGGTAGATAGCTGCTGCGCGTCAAGCCCGTCCCATTCCTGCAAAAACCGCTCCACATACGCTTCCATATACCGGTGTCGCTCCTCGGCGATGGCCTTCCCGGATGTCGTGTTGATGCGATCCTTCAGCTTCAGCAATTTCTCGTAGAAATGGTTGATCGCCGTCGTCTTGCCGCCGCGGTATTCCTCGGGCGTCATCGCTTCGCGGGGCTTCAGCTCCGGATCATAGATCGCATGACCCTTCCAGCCGGCGTACAGAAACGCCCTTGCAATTGCAATCGCGCCGATTGCATCGAGGCGGTCCGCATCCTGCACGACCTGGCCTTCCAGCGTCCGCATAGGCGGATTGGCGCCGCCGTTGAAGGACATATTGGCGATAATCTCCATCACGTGCTCGGCGTCCGGCCCGTTCACCGCTTGGCCTTCCAGCCAGTCCTTCACCTTGCGCAGACCGCTTTCCTTCGAGTCATTCAGCTTCTCGTCCGCGACATCGTGCAGCAGCGCCGCGAGGCAGCAGATAAAGGTGTCCGCGCCTTCCTGTCCGGCCAACTGCTGTGCCATGCGCACGACCCTGTGAATATGCCACCATTCATGGCCGGTGACATCGCCGCCAAGCTCGGCGCGGGCGAACAGCTCCGCCGCATCCAGAATACGCTGCTTCACGGGGCTATGGCTGCTAGGTGTGCTCATAACGGCTGCCCTGCCCCGCGGCTCTGCAGATCCCGCCAGACTTTCTTATTGCTGTACTGCCGTTCCGCGCTAATATCCCTGCCGAACCATGCTGGCGGCTCGAACGCATGCGCTGCGGACTCGGAATCGAATTCCACCTCCAGCACCGTAAGCTGGATTTGGTCATAGCAGTCGATCTCGACGGTAAGTCCTTCCCATTGTGCCGTTATGCGATTCTTCGTCAAGGGTACGAGCTTGCGGGCATTCGTCAGCTGTTCATAAATACTGGCCGTAATGCCGTATTCGATCTCCTCTCGCGCCAGGCCGTTACCGGCTTTGAACGTGTGGGTAAACTGCACGTCTTCCGAGTTTATATCCACGATCCGCCGAACGCGGACCTCCTGCTGCTCATCGATCGCCAAGTATGTCTGCTCGATGCGCTGCTCGGACAGAATGACCAGCACGCCATCCTGAATCAGTTGCTCCGGGTATTCCGGCAGCAGAAATTTCCGTTCAATTTCAAGTGCCAATGCTGCACAACTCCTTTTTATAACCAGACTGTCCCTATTATACCATTGCGGCTGAGACGTCAAAAAGCCAGGGCCAGCAATCAACGCGGCCCTGGCTGTTCATTATCATCTACACAGACTGGTTCTCCGAAGGAACAGCTATTCTGCGTTTGCTCTGCGATTGCAGTGTCCGGTCCACTACATGCTTGCGAAGCCAATGAAGTACCGGTTTCTCGACCACTTTATAAAAAGCGCAGCCTACACAAACCGCAATTATGCAAACAAAGACTGCCAGGAAGATGGGATGTCCTGTTTTTACATACAGATGGAGCTTATCGCTAACATTCCTAAAACACAGAATGACAATGATATGCGTGAGAAAAATCGAATAGGACGCATCACCTATAGCCACCAGCCATTTATTAACCTTGATAGTCTTGCGAAGCTCGTAGCTGGCAAAACCAAGAATAATAAGAAAGAACGGTCCACCCCACAAAATAATATGATTCAACGGTATCGTCCACAGCTGCTGCATAATCAGCGACACCAACAGGAGACCCAGGCCAACATAGCCAACAACCGTCAAATTCATCATATAGCGCAATATAATATGGGCTGCAACACACCCTGCAATGAATTCTAAATTAAGCGGATTGAACAGCAAGTCAAAGTAAGGCTGCTCTGCGAACGTAATGCCAGCAGCCAAAAAATATAGCATCGCAGCTGTCCAAACGCCGAGCAAAGGCATAAACCACCGCTTATTAAGGATAAGCAGGCCGAATACGAGATATAGAAACACTTCATACCGAAGCGTCCAAGCTACACCTAGTATGGGCTGCTTAACATCAGGAAGCAGAAGGAACGATTTCACAAACTCTAAGGCCGTAAAATGCTCATGTGCAACGATGGAAAGCAAGATGTAAATCAGCGTAGCAAGCCAATACACTGGTATAACACGTACAAAACGTTTGATTAGGAAAGGAGAAAGCTTCGACTGTGTACTGAAATCTTGATTGTGAATGTAATAGATAATAAAACCGCTTAACACAAAGAATAAATCCACACGCGCAAATGGATAATCAAAAGGCTGAAAAATAAGAGCGCTAATTTGATACTTTTGCAGCAAGATTCGGTCAGCATGATGCATAACCACCATAACGGCCGCTAAACATCGAGCAATTTGCAAAAAGTTGAGCCTCTTTCTCAAGTGTAAATCCTCCCTAAATATTAACAATGGTGATTCTATAGTGTACCATAAATGGTTGATTAACTGTTCATATTTTGGGAGGAAAACCCTGTTTTATCGTTTGCACGACGAAAAAACCTCTGTCTCTTGGATCGCTATGCTACTCGTACAACTCCATGCCAAAAACCGGAGCGTCTCTGTCATGACGGAGACGCCCCGGTTCAAATTCATACGCTGACTTGATCCTGCTCATCCCGAATCCATCGCTTCATTCATCGCCTAATCGGAGTCAAACCCTTCTATCTACTCCGAGGAAGCCGCCTTCTGCCGCGCCTCCTCCAGCACGCTCCGGTACATCGGCACCTCCGGCTCCTCGGCAACCAATTGCTCGTAATACTGCGTCACCTTGCCAAAATAATACGGGTACACGTCAACTGCCGGCACCAAATTGTAGCTTTCCCAGCGGTAAGCGTTGATTTCGTAGGCCTTATCTTGATCCTCCAGCCAGAGCGCCAGCTCGCACCGGCCGTCCTGCCCAGCCGTTCCCGGCATATCCTCGATCTCCAGCCAGCTGTACTGAATGCCTTCCGGGACGATTCGCACCAAGCCATCGCCCGACCACTGCAAAATATCCAATTCTACCCTGCCGTCGTCATCCTGCCAGCCGATAATGATACTGCTTTGTCCAGCCCTCGTAACCGGAGCCGCTGCTAAATCGGCCACATACACGCCTTTGCCGCCGGCATGCGCGAACATATGCCATTGCCCGCTGCTATTCTTCAATACGATGAGGTTCTGCTCGCCTTGATAGCGATAGAGCGCGATAAGCTCAACGTTGTAATCGTAATCGATATCCGCGAACAGGACCGCCGGCATGTTGGCATGCCTTGACAGCACAGCCAGTTCCGCACCATACGGAATGAAATGCTGTACGATCGAAATGGCATAGTTAACGTTATTGTTCATCCCCATCCCCCATTCCCCTGGCATTCAAGTCAATATATGCGGCCGGGGCGCCAAGCATGTCAAGGATTGAGGAGAGCTGCCGCCGCCTATCGGCTTCAGCCAAGCTGCTGCAAAAAATTAACGACCTCCGAAGCCTCTTCTCCGCCTGCCTGCGCATGCACGAGCAGCGGGATGCCATGCGGCCCTAACGCATCCTTCCTCGCAGGGTTGTCCGCCAACAGCGCCCTAACGATCTCAAGCTTGCCAAGCATGGCCGCCGCGAACAAATCGATCCTTGCTCCCCTCTCCAGCAGAAACAGCGCAATATCCCGTCTGCCCATATGCGCCGCGGCGCCAAGCGCCGTTTCCCAGTCGCCGCCGCCCCAATCCCAGGCCGCGTTCAGCAGCCCCGGTTCTTGATCCAGAAGCTCCCTTACCCGATTGAGATCCCCATGCGCATTGCCGACAAATTCCTTCACTTGCTCTGCTGCGATCACTGGTTTCGTCTCCAACCGCTTCATCTCCCTTTGGGTAGTCAAATATTCTCGTTACCGCAGCAGTGCCGCAGCTTCCGGATGGTCCCGCAGCGCGGCCACTTCCGCCGCAGTCTGGCCTTCCTTCGTCAGCAGCGTGCGATCCGCACCTGCGCTCAGGAGGAGGGGAATCATTGCACTCCGCCCAAAATAGCCAGCCACATGAAGCGTGCTGAACCCAAGCCGCCACTTTCCCTCGCACACCGCGTTGACATCGGCGCCCCGCGCAATGAGCAGCCGAACAATAGGCTCGTAATTGCCCGCGATCGCCGCATGGATCGCCATGTTGTTCAGATTACCGTCGCGGCTCCTCGCATTCACTTCCGCACCTTGATCCAGCAGATACTCAACAGTCTCCTCATTGCCGAAATGCGCGGCAAGCCCTAACAGCGTATAGCCGTCACTGTTGCAGCTGCCGAGCAGACCAGGCGACTGCGCCAGCCATTCCGAGACCCGTTGCGTATTGCCGACCGCCGCAGCCTCGTAGACGCTTAGCTCCGCGCCGTGGTCAAGCAGCAGCTGCTTGATTTCCATTGACCGGTAGTAGGCGGCCATCAGTACCGCCGTCTCTCCGCTGTCGCTGCTTGCATTCGCAAGCGAGGGGTCCGCGTTCAACAGCTCGGACACCTTGTCGACGCTTCCGGACCTAACCGCTTCAATCATCTCGCTGCGAAGCTGTGCCACATCATCCGCAAGCGCCTTCGCTTTAAGCAGAAGCACCTCCGATGCTTGGATCCCAACCGTTAGGAGGTGAGAAACCGCTCGGGAGCGGTTTGATTCCAGCCCCGCCTCCACTAGCAGGTCAACTGCCTGCAAGGCAGTCTCATCCAGACGGATGGACAGCACCATGCTTTTCTTGTTTTTCGCCTGCATTTGGTTTATCTTCTCCACTCGTTGTTGCAACATTTGTAATATAAATTACAAAGTTACAATATCATATTGTCCCTATTTTTACCAGTATTGTTTTAAGATGAGCCCAGCGAATTTATAAGCCTCATGCGCAAATAACCCGCAGGCGGAGCGCCGCTACGGCGCGTTCCTCCTACAGGTTGACGAAGCGCATGATAATGGGTAGAACCGAGGCTTACTTCACGATAAGCAGCGGCATCGCAGCATGCTGAAGCATATAGTGGCTGATGCTTCCCATGACGAACTCGCGAATCCCCCCGAGTCCTCGACTGCCCATCACGATCAAGTCAATGCCTTGCTCATTCGCATAACGAATGATAGACTCGCCGGAACTGCCTTCGAGCAGCACGGCGCGCGCCGCAGGCAGCTGTGCTATTTTGGCCTCGGCATCCTTCAGCATTTCCTGGGCCTCGTGCATCTGCTGCCGCTGCACAGACGAAGGCACGGTCACGATAGAGTCCGCAACCGCAACGGCTGCGGTGCTGTAGACGTGGACAACTGTTAATTGAGCGGAAGGGAAATGCTGCGCCATCTCTACAGCCCGATCAAGCGCTCTGACAGACGGCAATCCGCCATCGTACGCAACAAGAATATGGGAGAAACTCATCGAAAACGCCTCCTTACATGTATTCGGCACACAATCGCTGTTCATTCTTTCTTTACCCTGCACCAATATCGCCCAAACCATCTGCAGGGGCAGCTATACTTGCCGCTCCTCTACCTATAATCTGATTTGCTGGAGGTAATTGAAGCACATTTCGTCAGCTTCACAGCACAAAGAGCCGCAACATGCCGCTCCTGTGCAGCTGATGCAGCTCCAAGTTCTACTTTTTCACTATGCTTACGCGGTCTTTATCTAATGACCGGCCCTTTAAAGAACACGCGTACGACGATTTCCGCCGCTGCGAGCAGCACAATAATCGCGCTGTATACGGCGGCCGTATAGCTTAATGGATAGGAAATATCCACGGCTTGATTCAGCACATATGTCAGCAGATGGACCAGCATGTTCGTAAAGCAGAGCGCGTAGCTCCGCGCCATCCACTGTCGATGCTGCACGATGCGCTGCTTGCGAATGCGCATGACCGCAAGCAGCGTAAAGGCGGGCCAGATGATATTGAGTATATTGAACGCGATGCTAACCGCCTTGCCTCCTGTGGCATACGGTGCCATATAACCGGAGGTAAGAGAGACAATAAGAACGGAGATGACGTACAGGTATCCGTTCCTCTTATGAAATTTCCGGCGCTTCCGCCGCAGTCGCTCCGGGAAGTTCACTGCCCCGGACAGCAGCGCAAGGCAGGCAAACGCCAGATGCACCCGCATGACCGGCAGCCAAACCGGCATGTTGACGGGATGCGCGGGATTATCCTTATGACCGAGGAATCCCGATGCTTCGGGGTCATGCAGGATGTTGGCATACAGGACATACAGGATGAACAGAACCGCTGCTGCAAGCAGGAGCAGATACGGCAGCTTATGTTTGGTCATGATTCCTTAAACCTCGCTTGAAATAATAAAGTCGGCGCACAGCGCCGGCAAGGACTGAACGAACCGCCGCCGATCAGAGACGCCTGATCGTAAACGCCTGCTAGTTCTCGCGTGGACCGAACCGTTTAACGGAGCGGATTCTGGCGCGTTCGATCTCCACTTGTCGATTCCGCTGCGGGCTATTCGTGACGAGATTACGGAGCAGCTTCTCCGCAGCTGCGGTCACCTCTTGAATCGCGAGGTCGAAGGCCTCTTCATTGGCCTTAGAGGGCTGCGTGAACCCGGAGAGCTTCCGTACGAATTGCAGCGAAGCGGCCTGGATTTCATCCTCCGTGGCAGGGGGATCGAAATTAAACAGCGTTTTGATGTTTCTGCACATGCGGCAGCACCTTCTTTTTATCGTTTCGTCCATCATATCATCGCGAATAAGGTTATGGAAATGCGATGCGGTTCGGCTATCTCCATTGTAAAAGTAAATGTCGTCATCGATGTCGCTGATTGTTGTACATATAAAAAATGCTCCCCACACGGAAACCAGGCTTTCGTATTTCACCTGTCTACCGTATGGGGAGCCTATCACTGGACAGCCCTTTTACTGCTATTTATTTGCTGCTGCGGAACAGTCTTTTTCTAAGCAAGAACACGCCAAGCAAAATGACGAACAATCCTGCCAGTCTAACATTCAGGTGACTCTCTTCCCCGGTTTTTGGCAGCGTCGACCCCGTATCGATCGTTCCGAGCGGAACGTCTCCAACCGTGATATCGATGAACACCTCAAATCTTTCGATTCCGGCGTTGTTCCATCCAACAAGTGAGCGGTGTTGCTGACAGTGGCATCAATCAGGTCATCGTCCAAGCTTGTCGTGAAAACAAGAATGTAGCCCGTGCTGATCGAAGCATTGAAACTTACTTTCAACGTGTCGCCCGTATAATCCGTTGCCGGCACTTCCGTGCCTTGATCAGGCGTTCCATTCGGTTGAACCGTCATGTCATAGACATGCACGGAGCCTGAATCGAGCTGCTGGCCGTTAAGCAATTTGTCTTCAATTACGGCATGCGCCAGCGTTTCACGATTGTAGTTCGCGCCGACCGTCCATGTTACTTTCTTCGTTGTCGCATTGTAAGCGCCAGACTTATAGTAACGTGGAACCGCGGCCTTCTTTCAAAAACGGCCTCGCCCGCTAGTCAAGCGGACAGAGGCCGTTCGTTCGGGAATAAGGACGCAGCCGGCGCTTTCCCTGCTATCTATGCAGTGCTACTGGTCATGCATGGCCGCCTGCCGCTTATAATGATCCTCCAGCACCAAACAAGCCATCGCCTCGATTACGGGGACGATTCTCGGACAAATGCAGGGGTCATGCCGGCCTTCCGTACGAATCGTCCGCTCCTCTCCCTGCGTATCCACAGTCTGTTGGGGTACCGAAATCGAGGAAGTCGGCTTGACCGCCACCCGGAATACAATATCCGCTCCCGTACTGATGCCGCCCAGTATCCCGCCCGCGTGATTGCTGAGGAAGCCCTCCGCGTTCATCGGATCATTATGCTCGCTGCCCAGCATGTCGGCCGCCGCGAAGCCCGCGCCGAACTCGATGCCTTTGACAGCCCCGATCGACAGCATCGCCTTGGCCAAGTCCGCGTCCAGCTTATCAAACACCGGCTCACCGAGGCCCGCCTGTGCACCCGAAATTCGGCATTCCACGATGCCGCCCACGCTGTCGCCCTGCGCAGCCAACGCTTGAATGCGTGCTGCCATCCGAACGGCCGCATCGGGGTCGCATGCCCGCACGCTGTTGTTCTCGATCTCCTCCGGCAGATAAGCTTCGCATGTAATCCCGCCGATTGAACGCGTGTAGGCCGTTACACGGACACCTCTGCCCTCCAGCAGCTTGCGCGCGACCGCGCCCGCGGCCACGCGGGCGGCCGTCTCCCTGCCGGAAGCCCGTCCGCTCCCCCGGTGGTCGCGGCTGCCGTATTTCTTCAAATACGTATAATCGGCATGACCCGGACGGAACGTGCGTTCCATCCCGTCATATGCGCTTGGGCGCATATCCTGGTTGTAGAGCAGGATGCATAGCGGCGTACCCGTCGTCCGCCCTTCATACATGCCCGAGACAATATGAATGCGGTCGTACTCCTTCCTGGGCGAAGTCACCGCGGATTGACCGGGCTTGCGGCGGTCCATTTGAACTTGAATATAAGCTTCGTCGAGCTCAAGCCCCGGCGTAACGCCGTCCACGATAACGCCAACCGCCTCGCCGTGCGATTCCCCGAACGTGGTGAGCTTGAACACGTCTCCGAACGAGCTTCCAGCCATCTGAAGGCACCTCCAATTCGATTTTCGATTTCCTTTAGAATTGATTATAATAAGCACAGTGCAATAAATGAAATCATAAAATCCGAATCGTGACATAGAGGTGTTCAATATCAAGCCGATGATGAATCTCGAATGGTACCGCATTTTCCTTCATACGGCCAAGGCCGGCAATTTAACCAAGGCCGCGCAGGAGTTGCACATTACGCAGCCGTCCGTCAGCTATGCGATCAAGCAAATGGAGGGGACGCTGGGCGTCAAGCTGTTCGACCGGTTGTCCAAAGGAGTTGCTTTAACCCCGGAGGGCGCTTCCTTGCTTGCATTCGTGGAGAAATCGCTCTCCCTGCTGGACGCAGGCGAAAGGAAAATCGAATCACTGATCAAGCAAACCGCCGGTGAGCTGCGAATCGGCTCCAGCGGACCGATGATCAAGCATTTGCTGCTCCCGCAGCTGGATAAGCTCCGCGCCGGGTTCCCGGACATCGAGATCCGGCTCTTTCAGGGGAAAACCGCTCAAATCCAAGCTTGGCTCAAGGACAACCGCATCGATATCGGCATCGTGCATCTGCCTGCCGACGACCCCGCGCTATCCGTTCGCCCGCTTGCCGCGATCCAAGACTGCTTCGTCGTCGGACCGCGTTACCGGCATATGGCGGCACAGCCGCTGACGGCCGCGGACTTGGCCGGGATTCCGTTGCTGCTGCTGTCGAAAGGAAGCAGCACGCGGCAGTTCGCCGAGCAGTGGTTCGCCGCCCAAGGGGTCGAGATCGATGCCGCCATCGAGCTGAACAGCTCCGATATGCTTATCGCATTTGCCCGGCAAGGCTACGGCGCGGCCATCGTGACGCGCGCCTCCGTCCTGCAGCTGCTCCAGGAAGGCGCGCTGTTTGAGCTGCGCACCGCAGAAGCCATCCCAAAGCGCCGCGTCGGGGTAGCTACCCGGCGGGGCGCTTCGCTCTCCATCATCGGGTCTTATTTCATGGAGCTGCTGACCGCTCAGGCCGCGGAAGAGAATTCGAGCTTAGCATCGCCATGAAATCCGACATGCAGCGCGAAACCCAGCTGCGATACTCACCCCTGCTCGAGATCCGTTGACCCGAAGACGCAGGAAAGCCGGGCTGCCTCCCATGAGGTCCCGGCTTTCCTGCGTTTCGGATGTCCCTGCTGCCTGCTGCGTTAACCGTCTGCCGATTTCCCAATGGCGTCCTATTCCCGTTCGCCTCGCGCAAGCGGCAGTCCGGCTTCCAGATGAGACAGTGCCTCGTCGATTACCCGGACAAAATCATCCTCCGGATGGTTAAAGCAGTGCAGCTGAACGGCCATCATCGCGCCAAGCACGGCACCTGCGAAGGTCAGCACTTCGATGTCCTCCCGCGAGCGGTCCAGCCGTTCGGCCGCCAACTCCGCGATCAGCAGCAGCGTCTCATTCATCTGAATGAGCGAAGCGGCGCGCAGCTCCGGGACGCCGAACATCAGATTCCTGCGCTCGCGAAGTCCGTCCTTCTCCGCCTGCGTCATCTCGGCGAACTTCTCCCGCACGGCCGCGCCGAGCGCCTGGATCGGACTCATGCCCGGCGGCTGCGCTTGATACGCGCGAATAAGAATGGGGTCATACTCATCCTCGAGTACAAGTGCTTCCTTCGTTGCGAAATAACGAAAGAACGTGCTCGGCGAAATCTCGCTCGCCTCCGCGATCTGCTCGATCGTCGTCGCGTTGTAGCCCTGCTCGCGAAACAGCCGGAGCGCCTGCTGCTGCAGCGTCTGGCGTGTCTTCTGTTTCTTGCGCTCGCGAAGTCCCAGCTTCGCCGGTTCCGAATGCTCCGGGGTCATAGTCGCGGCACTCCTTCCTCATGCTGTTCCATGCAGCCTACGCTTGACTGCTAAGCTCTGAATTCATTTCCTGACCATGCTGCGCTTGCCCTTCAGCCGCTTCCTTAGTCGTCACCGACAATACTTCCCGCTTCAAGAACAAGCAGATGACGATGACAAGCAGCGCGAAGGTGAAGGAAACCCAGTACAGATGCTGGAACGCATTCGAGAAGACATCCTTGATCGAGGCAACCAGTTCGGCTCCAAGCCCCGTTGGAATGCCCCCTTGAGCAGCGTGACCAAGGGTCTCGGCGCTGTCCGCGGGCAGATCGCCAGCCAGTTTGCCGAGGCCGGACGTAATGTTAGCTGCGAGCAAGCTGCCGAAGATGCTGACGCCAATCGTCATTCCGAACGATTGGAACAACGTAACCGATGTCAGCGCGATGCCGCTGTTCTCCTTGTCGACCGATTCCTGTACGATCAAATTGTTGTTGAACAGCACCCCAAACCCAAGACCCAGAATAACGAAATAGCCGATAATCTCAAGAATACTCGTGTTCCGGTCAAGGCCGGTCATCAGGAAGAATGCAAGCGCCGCGAAAGCCATCGATACGATAAAGATCGTCCGATAAGGAAGTTTAGTAATTAAGCGGCCGGAAACAATACTGGAGAGAATGGCCCCGACCATGAGCGGCAGCGTCAAATATCCGGATGCGATCGGCGACAGACCGAGCACGTTCTGAGCGAAGAACGGGAAGGATGCGAATGAGCCCATAACGCCGATGACGAGCGTGAATACGATTAGAGACAGCACCACGAAGGTCCGGTTCTTGAAGAGATGCAGCGGCAGAATCGGTTCCTTCACCTTGGACTCTACCCATACGAACGCACCAATCAGCAGCGCGCCGGTTACCCAGAGGCCGATCAGCGTCGGCGACGACCAAGCGTAGCCTTCCGTTTCGTGCAGTACCGGCGTCAGCAGCAGCGCTACGATAGCACCGACCAGAAGAAACGCGCCGCCCCAGTCAATGCTCGCATCTTTATCGCCTTTGGATTCCGTTAATCCGGCGGACAGCACGATTGCGGCCAGAATGCCGACTGGAATGTTCACCCAGAAGATCCAGTGCCACGATATGTGCTGCGTAAAATAGCCCCCGATCAGCGGACCAAGCAGCTGCGGAATAAACATAATGGCGCCGAAAATTCCCTGCATTTTAGCGCGCTGCTCCACGGTGAATGTATCGCCGAAAATAACCATGGCAAGCGGCATCAGCCCGCCCGCTCCGATGCCCTGTATGCCCCGTCCCAGCAGCAATATCGGCATAGAATCGGCGAATCCGCTCACGACGGAACCGGCAATGAACAAGCTCATGCTGAGAATATAAATCCGTTTGCGGCCGTACAGGTCCGCTAATTTGCCCAGAATCGGCATGAAGGACGTCATGGTCAGCATATAAATGCCGGCCACCCAGCCGTACAACGACAATCCGTTCAGATCGCGGATAATCGTCGGCATGGCGGTGCTGACGACTGTCTCGTCAAGCTCCGAGAAAATAATCCCGATAATAAGACCTGTAATAATAAGTGCTTTGTTGTTCGTTCGTGCCAAAATAGAACCTCCTCAGCATGTAGCTTATATAATGACAGTTTATGCAATTTGATAGTAACTGTCAAATTACATTCTCTCCTAGTTTGTTTCAGAGCGCTGATACCCTTACATCTTCATCGCCTTCGCGAACACCTCATTCTCTGACGCCTCGTTCACTAAGATAACCTTGCATTATGAACGGATAATGAACAATTGCAGCGCGAGATTACACGTCCATATTCTATTAGCATTACCCTTTGACGCCGAACGCGTTCGGATTTACCATAAAAGCATGGATACATGGAAGGAGAACGCACCACATGTTGGAACCTATAGACCGGCTCAGCCTGCAGGCTGATTGCGAGAATTGCTTCGGCTTATGCTGCGTCGCCCTGCCTTTCGCGGCTTCGGTGGACTTCGCGATCGATAAGGCCGCCGGACAACCCTGTCCGAACTTGAAAAGCGACTTTCGCTGCGGTGTGCATACCGACTTGAGAACACTCGGCTTCCGCGGCTGTACCGTCTATGACTGCTTCGGCGCAGGCCAGAAGCTATCCCGATTCACATTCGAAGGGCGGGACTGGCGGCAATCCCCTGATTTGGCCAAGCAAATGGTCGACGTATTTCCGACGATGCGGCTGCTTCAGGAGCTGCTCTGGTATATTAGCGACGCGCTGACACTGCAAGCCGCCTTGCCCATTCACGACGAGCTTCTCGCGGCACTGGAGGAAACGAACCGCCTTACGCTGCTTGCACCTGGCGCACTTATGTATGTGGACACTGCAGCACACCGCGCCGCGGTCAATGCGCTGCTGCTTCAGGCCAGCGAATTCGCACGCGACGAAGCGAAGCGGCTGCAGCAGGCACCGCCGAAGCACCGCAAGAACATTGGCCGCGGCGCGGATCTCATCGGTGCTAATCTTCGAGGCGCCGACCTCAGGGGCGCCAACCTTCGCGGCGCTTATCTGATCGCCGCCGACCTCCGCGATGCCGATCTGCGGAGCGCCGACCTAATCGGAGCGGATTTACGGGATGCTGACATTAGAGGGGCCAACCTTACCGGCAGTCTGTTCCTTACGCAAGTCCAATTGCATGCGGCCAAGGGCAATAGCAGCACCAAGCTGCCGGCACTGCTCTCCCGTCCTTCCCATTGGACGGCTTAAGCCCTTCGCCTATGCCGCATACCTTGGCCGTTGTTGTAAACAAAAGGTCTGACCGCCGCTAACAACCGGTAGTCAGACCTTCGTTCCTCTTACCCCACAGGGTGAAATAACCGTGCAATAAGCGCCTCCGCTTCCTCTGGCGTCCGGTGAGCCCTGACGGCTTCGTTGACGTCGAATTTGTTGCCATCCGGATCGTAGAAGACGAAGTTGATGCCGCACCAATCGCGATCCTTCAGCTCCTCGGTTCTTACGCCGTTGCTTTGCAGCCGCTCGTACACGTGCTCGATGCCTCGGACCTCGAACGTAAACCTGAACATGGCATACCCCGACTTATCCGGAAATTGATTATCGATCTCTCCGCCCGTCTCTATTAAATGCAGCCATTGCCCCTCGGCCAGCTTCAGAATCGTCGGATTTTGCGGCACCGCCAGCTCCAAGCCGAAGTTCCGCTGCCACCACGCGACCGACCGCGCGGCGTTCCTTACCGGCACGTACACCGAGCAAATACTTCTGAGTACATTCCCCAGCATTTCACGAGAACCTTCCATTCCAATCATCCCCTCGGTTCGTATTGGTTACCCGACTTAATAAACGTAGAAATTCGAAGAAACCAAACAGCCTGCGCCATATTAATTCGATACCGCTTGGAACAGGTTCCCGTCCGGATCCCTGAACGTAAAATGCAGCCTGCCGCCGAGCGCTTGAAGCCCGGCAAGCTGAATGCCTTCTCTAGTCAGCCCCATGAACGCCCTGTGGATCAAGGCCGGGTCTTGTCTCCGAAAGGCCTCCACCAATGCCTCGAAATGCACGGGAATCGGCTGCGCGGCAGGCACGGCCTGATCTCTAACCGCATAGGGAGCCAGTTCTTGCATCCGCCTCCGAGCCCGGCCAAGCGATACTTGTACCGCCGCTTCCTTCATCCCGACATACGCCGCTGTTTCCTTCGCCGTAAAATCGAACACGTCCATCAACAGCAAAATAACAGCCATCTTGGGCGGCAGCCGTTCCGCCAGCAGCTCTAGAAGCTCTCTGCTGGACAACGAAGCATCAGCTCCGACTTCCTCATATAGCGGATGAAGAGGCACTGCCTGCAGCCGGTTTTTCCGGCCCATATCGATCCATGCATGTTTGACAATACGATACAAATACGCCTTCGTAATCTCCCTCTCCGGATTTTTGCGCTTGGCCTCGTTCAGCTTGAGCCATGCCTCTTGCGTAACGTCTTCCGCGTCCCAGTGATGCTTCGTAATATGCAAGCTGTAGCGATGAAGAATCGATTTCATGTCCATTCTTGTTCATTCTGCGCAGACGTTCGTTTTCCTTTTAAACACCGTCACGGATAACGAAGGACATGCGTGGATCTTCGCCAAGTTGACCCGAAAACGCAAGAAAGCCGGGCTGCCTTCCATGAGGTCCCGGCTTTCTTGCGCGTCGAATGATCGTGCTACGTCAACCGTCTGCCGATCTCCCAATGATGCCCCGACGGATCGACAATGCGCCCGATCCGCCAGCCGTGGCCTTCGCCTACGGGGTAGATTTCGGCTGCCCCGGCACTGATCGCCTGCCGGAACACCGTATCCGGATCCGCCACGGTCAAAATCATGCGGACCGAGCCAAGGCCCGAGGCGTCCGGGCTTGTTTCCGGATCTTGCTGAACCCAGAAATCCGCGCCGGCAACGGAGAATTGCGCGATCATCAAGTTGCCTTCATCGTCATCGAGCGCGTAAGTTTGAACCGCTTGGAAAGCCGATTTGTAGAACTCGGCTGCCTCCGCCGCGCAGCGCACGGAAAGCCAAGGGGAAATGCGTGTCTCACCCGAAACCGGCTTGTCGTTGTTCATGGTACGTCCTCCCGCCTTAGCGCTATACTCTTATTTCGCCCTTCGATATGCTGCTCATCTGCTCTCACTTGCTGGTAATTAAAGTATAGCAGATATACCTCGTCTCATTAATTGCACATATATTCACTACTTTCGGCCGCGCGGCAGAACTCTTATACTTAATAGGGGCTTTGAATGGGCTTACAATCGAATGAAATGAGGCATGTGCGATGAATTATCGGAGATTGGGCGGAAGCGGTCTGAAGGTTAGCGAAATCAGCCTCGGCAGCTGGCTGACGTACGGCGGTTACGTCGAGAAGGAAAACGCGGTGAAGTCGATTGAAACCGCTTATGATCTGGGTATTAATTTCTTCGATACAGCCAATGTATACGAACGCGGCGAAGCTGAGATCGTCGTCGGCAATACGCTGCGCGCCTATCCGCGCGACTCCTACGTGCTGGCAACGAAAGTGTTCGGGCAGATGGGAGACGGTCCGAACGACCGCGGCCTCTCGCGCAAACATATCATGGAGCAGGCCGATGCCAGCCTCAAACGACTTGGTTTGGACTATGTGGACATCCTATATTGTCACCGTTATGACCCCGAAAC
Source organism: Paenibacillus sp. R14(2021) (assembly GCF_019431355.1). Classification (NCBI taxonomy): domain Bacteria; kingdom Bacillati; phylum Bacillota; class Bacilli; order Caryophanales; family Paenibacillaceae; genus Paenibacillus; species Paenibacillus sp. R14(2021). The sequence continues at coordinate 4,183,051 of NZ_CP080269.1, read as the reverse complement.
ACCCGTACAAGAGACGCTGCGCGCCATCGACGATCTCATTCGGCAAGGCAAGGCGCTTTATGTCGGCATCAGCGAATGGACGGCAACGAATATCGTAGAAGCCTTGGCAACGGCCGACCGCTATTTGCTCGATCGCATCGTCGTCAACCAGCCGATTTACAATTTATTTGAACGTTATATCGAGAAAGAAATCATTCCGCTCAGCGAACGCAGCGGCATTGGACAAGTCGTATTCTCTCCGCTTGCCCAAGGATTGCTGACTGGCAAATATAACGCTGCGGACGAGATCCCGGAGAACAGCCGCGCGGCCAAACTCGAGTGGATGCGCAAAGGCATCAGCGAAGAGAAAATCGCGAAGGTGAAGAAGCTTGGCGCCATTGCCTCCGAACTTCAAATTACGGTCGGCCAGCTGGCACTAGCTTGGATCTTGCGTCAGCCGAACGTGGCAAGCGCGCTCGTCGGCGCGAGCCGTCCGGAGCAAGTAACGGAGAACGCCGCGGCATCCGGCATCACGCTGTCTGCTGACGTTCTAGAGCAGATCGAAGGCATTCTAGCTGACGCGAACTAATAGGGCAGGTCAATAAACGCAATATACGAGGAGGAAGACAATGTGGCAAAAGTCGTCGTAACCGGCGGGAGCGGCATGCTTGGGCAATGGGTCGTTAAGCATTTCGTTGAACAGAACTATGAGGTCGTGAACGTGGACACTGTACGCCCGCAGGAGCATCTCTGTCCGACGCTGCTGGCGGATTTAACGAATTTGGGCGAGGTCTATAACGCACTAGCCGACGCGGATGCCGTTGTACATCTAGCGGCGATTCCAGCCGCGCATATCCGGACAAGCGAGGTCACGTTCGAGAACAACGTCATGTCCACCTATAACATTCTGGAAGCAGCCGCGGGACTCGGCATTCGCAAGGCGGTCATCGCCTCCAGCGAGTCGTCTTACGGCATCGTGTTTGCGGTGAACCGGTTCGGACCGTCCTATGTGCCGGTCGATGAGGATCACCCGCAGCTCCCGCAGGACAGCTACGGCCTGTCCAAGGTCGTCAACGAGCAGACGGCAGATATGTTTCACCGCCGCACCGGCATGCAGGTCGTCTCGCTGCGGATCGGCAACGTCATTCCGCCGGACCGTTACGCGTCATTCCCATCATTCATCCATGATCCGGCTGCACGCGACCGCATCCTGTGGAGCTATGTCGATACCCGGGATATCGCCGAAGCGTGCCGCCTCGCGATCGAGACCGACGGACTTGGCTCGGTCGCGATTAATCTCGCGGCGGACGATACGAGCAGCGCCATCCCGAGCAGAGCGCTGCTCACCGAGCGCTTCCCGGAGGTGAGCGATTTCCGCGAGCCGCTGAACGGCCACGAATCGCTGCTGAGCAACGCGAGAGCGAAAGAACTGCTCGGCTGGAAGCCGAAGCATGCATGGCGGGATTACGTCAAGTAAGCAGACGGGGTGCAGCAAGCGAATGGACAAACAGAATCGAAAATCCAATGCAGGACTATAAAGGAGGCAGCCTTATGAATCACAGAAAACTGGGCAAAACCGGCCTGAACATTTCGGAAATCGGGTACGGCGCATGGGGCATCGGCAAATCCGGCTGGATCGGAGCATCCGACGACGAATCGCTAAGGGCGCTGAACAGAGCCATCGAGCTGGGACTTAATTTCATCGATACAGCGCTTGCCTACGGCGATGGACACAGTGAAAGACTCGTCGGCGAAGTCGTCCGTGCGCATACGCAGCCCATTTACGTCGCGACCAAAATCCCGCCGAAGAACCGCAAATGGCCAGCTCCGTCCGGCATTGCCGCAGACGATGCGTTTCCGGGCGATTACGTCATCGCAAGCACCGAGCAAAGCCTGCGCAACCTTGGCCTCGAGACGATCGACGTGCAGCAGTTCCACGTTTGGTCCGATGAGTGGGTCGGTCAAGGCGATTGGCTGGAAGCCGTGCAGAAGCTGAAGGAGCAGGGCAAGATCCGCTATTTCGGCGTGTCGATTAATGATCATCAAGCCAGCAACGCGATCCGCCTGATCGAGACCGGTGTCGTGGATTCCGTCCAGGTCATCTACAACATTTTCGACCAAAGCCCCGAGGATGCACTGCTGCAAGCCTGCGAGAAGCATAACGTAGGCGTCATCGTCCGCGTTGCGCTCGACGAAGGCGGACTGACGGGACGCATTACGCCGGACACGACGTTCGACGACAGCGATTTCCGCAATAATTACTTCCGCGGCAGCAGAAAGCAAGAGGTTTACGACCGCGTGCAGACCATCGCTTCCGATCTCGGCATCTCCGCCAACGACATGGCGGAAACCGCACTGCGCTACGTGCTCAGTCATCCTGCCGTCTCCACCGTTATTCCCGGCATGCGTACCGTCAGCAACGTAGAACGCAACATGAAGGTCGGCGATGGCCGCGGCTTGCCGGCCGAGCAGCTGGCCAAGCTGAAGGCTCACCGCTGGGACCGGAATTTCTATCAAGGCTAAGCCATACGCGATTACTAAGCCGCTCCCAAGGAGCGGTTTTTTTATAACTGCTCAAGAACTATAATGTTGACTTCAATAGCATTGGCTGGCAAGTAAAGGGCGCCCCGTTCGCGGGACGCCCTTGTCGCATTATTTGCCGGATCAGATCTTCTCCAGAACATTTCCGGCCCTTTATTGACCCCTGGCGTGAACCGCCTGCAAAATCGCAATTGCGGCCCGTTCTCTGCGTTCTGCATCCTCGCTTCTCATCGCCGCCCTCAGGATGCCAAGCGCTTCCTGTATCGTCGCTTCATCAATAAATCCCGCTCTCCCCGGCTCGGCAGCCGGCTTCGACAGCAGGTGCTCCAGCCCCCCATCAGTAAGGGGATGCCCGAATATCCCGATCTCACCTGCCTGACCGAGAAAAGCAGCCAGCTCCGGATGTACCTCTTCCCGCTGCAAGCTTCGGAGCCACGTGACGCCGCGCCGGTGACCGCTTCGATCCTCATCGTTGTCGAACGAGTCCAAATAGTAATAGTCGCCGACATCGCCGACATGAACGTACGCCCCATCATCCACCACGACATAATCGCCGTCCTGCATCTCGTAGGCAAAGGTGCAGTAATCCTTCAACTGCTGCCGGCGCTCTTGATCATCGAGAGGGGCTTCAGCCAATTGAGCGGTAAGCTCTGACCTGCTCCGCTGCTCCAAATTTCCGATCCCCGGCTTTCCGAAGCAGATATAGTTGTGCGCAAGAAATTCCGGCATGCGGCTCTCGCCGTCCAGCGTTGCTTTCATACGAAATAGATGCATCCCCTGTCCCCTCCAATCAGCGGTTATTCGCGCGCTTGCGAAGCACGATTCTTGCGCTCATGAAGCCCAATATGCATGCCTGCAGCATGAAGATGATTCCCCAAAAGCCTGCTGGAAGCGGCGTCTCCCGCGCCAAATTCGCCGCATCGCCAGCCCCCGCGGGCGTATTCAGGCTCAGCCATAGAATCGCAAAGCTGCTCGACACTGACTCGGCCAGCACGAAGGCAAACAAGCCGATGGAAAGGGCGGATGTCCACTTCCCCTTCCGCCGCAGGGCGTAGAGCAGCACAACGATGAAGACAGCCAGCCAAACCATGCCGAACGGATTGCGCACCCATAGAATCAGATTCACGGCACCAAGGATGACAAACAGCCACAGTGACACCGCATGTCTGCCTTTGGCGCATAATACCGCCAGCCCTAATGCTGCGATAGACGATCCGACGTAACCGGCCGCACTCGTGAGCAAGGCGGCAGCGTAAGTGGCGGAAGCGGTGTACGTCACGCCTTCCGTATTCGCGAACAGCTCGATCCTCAGCACTTGCCCGCGCATCAGCAAAGCTACGATAGCATGCGAGGATTCATGGATCAGCGTGTTGGCGATTCGGAAGAACGGTCCGACAAACGGAATATGAATGATGAGCAGCGCCAGCGCAAAATAACCGAGGTATCTCCAGTTCATCCTTCAGCCCCCGTTTCTCCTATTATGTTTCCATTGTAGCACGAGCCGCTCGTTCTGACTGCTGGCCTGAGGTCCGGCTGCGCCGCCCCCGAGCAGCGCAAAAAGGCCGTCCACCTGCCGTAATGGCAGCGGGACAGCCTTGCGTTTGTTGTACAGAGGGGCTGCATGCTGGGGGCGACAGCTATTCTTCCGTGAATGCCGTGGTCTGGCTGAGCAGGCGTTTAACCAGCTTATCCAGCGCCTCCTTGTGAAGGAAAGGCGCAAGTCTTGCAAGCATACCGGATTCCAGATGGCCTGAGACAACGTGGTCCATGAGCTTCTCCATGCTCTCCCGGTTAAGAAACGGGGCTAAGCTCATGACCTGATCGAGATCGACTCCACTGTTAACAGTACGATCGACGAGCAGGTTCAGCGTATTCCCGCTGATGAACGGTGCTAAAGCTTGAATGAAACTCCAGTCCGTATCACGATTTACGTCCTGCTGCACAAGGCGGTCAATTTGCTCTGCTTTTAGAAATGGAGCAAGACTGACAATCTGCTTCATTTCGATCTTGCCATGAATGGCCTTATCGATCAATCGATCCAGCGAGCCGCTGCTGATAAAGGGGGCTAAGCCGGTCAAAGCCTCCATGCTTAATTGGCCGACTTCGACGTGCGCAATCATCTCATCGATCGTCTCGCTGCTTAGGAATGGCGCCAGCTGCATGATCGATTGCAAGCTCGGATGCAAGCGTGCACCATTTTCATCTTCTTCTTCGGCATCCTCATCAAGCGCCGGATCTTCCGTCTCGTCTGCGGCAGGTTCAGCCTCCTCGGAAGCTGCTTCCCGTTCCGTATAGAAGGGCGCCTCCGCATCCGCGGCAAGCGGCTCCTCGGCCGCTGCAGCCACCTGCTGCACGGCACGTTTCTCGCCCATCAGCAGATCATCAATCGACGTTGCGAGCAGGCGGCCGATGGCCGGGAGCATTCCGATATCCGGCAGCGACTCCCCGCGCTCCCACTTGGAGACAGCTTGATGGCTCAAGCTGAGCCGCTCCGCGAATTCCACCTGCGTCATTCCTTTTTCTTTTCGAAGACTAGAGATGTAAGCACCGATCTTTCGCATATCCACGGTAGAACGCCTCCAACTGAATAAGTGTACAGTGCGCACTGTCTATGTTCAGCATAGCATGTCCGCAGGCTGCGCTCTATCAATAGTCAGTTGAACAAGCCCATTCAACCGTTGGTAGAATTTCATTACGCCGCATCTTCAGCCAATAAAGGTCAACATCTCCTCCGGCGAGGGATATTGGCCTTCCTAATTGGCTGCCATTAGTTCAGCTTCTCTGCGGATGCTCGGACGAGATGGTTATCGGGGAACAATTCTGCCATAATTCTGAAGAAGCATCAGCGTTCGCCTTTGTGAGCGGTCTCCAGCTTGCCTATGTATTCAAGGAGTCCGGAAACAACAGCGATCGGAAAAACATTCGACTGCACAGTGAATTCGGTGACCTGCTATATTTTCACTACCATAGCACCGGCTTCACAACCATAAAGGCCAGCATGCAGAGCAGCAGCCCCAGATAAATCCATACTGATCGATAAAGTAAACGAATAATGGCTGTTTTTTCTTGCCCCGGATCGTTGAATTTTCGGATTTTCGGCGAGAATGCGCGTGCCAGGAAGAAGAGTGACCCTACGAGCAGCACGATCGTCATCGCAATCCATGAGGTTGTCCACGGCCACGAGCCGACGAGCACGAGCAGCACGCCCGAGCCGACCAAAACATGACCGGCATGCTTAGCCAAACGAATCGCGGAGCGAAACACGGCCAAATAGGCATTCTGCTCCGAGGCTTCCGCGCCTCGAAGCTTCCTAAGGATTGGAAAGAGAACAAAGAAAGGCCCTATAGACATAATGGCGCTAAGAATATGGATATAGAGCAGCAAGGCGTACCAGGGATTCAAAAGCCGGCTACTCCTGAACGGGACGGAATTCGTGCACCCAAACACGCATATGCGGAAGCCATGGCATGCCGGGATGATAGGATAGGATGGACTGCTTATACGCTTCTACGGTCTCATAGCCCTCTTGCTTAGCATGCTCGTCGGTCAATTCGCCCAGCGACTGTGCATACACCTTTTCCACAACGAAGCGTTGATTTTGAAGCACCATGATTTCGCCGACATCCGCATAGCGTCCGTTCCGGCGGGTAGCGGTTTTGATGCCGGCAAGCACTTTCTCAACATCCGGCTTGACCGTTACCAAACGATCGATCGAGCATGTTTTCGGCGGTAATTCATTCGAATTTGCAGTAGACATATGTTCATATTCCTCCTAGATAATCTTTGATTTTAACATGAATAGGATGCCTGATCTAACTATACCGTACGCTGCCACACTTACAAACTCTGCTCGCTAACGCCGGTTTCCGGGTCGAAGGTCAGCATTTTCGTCCCGATTTTATCGATGAAGAACCGATCATGGCTGACAGTTATGACTGCCCCTGGAAAATGAATCAGCGCCTGCTCCATGACCTGAATGCTCGTTAGATCAAGATGGTTGGTCGGCTCGTCAAGTATAATCACGGCCGCGCCCGAGAGCAGACACTTCGCCAGCGCGACACGAGCCTTCTGTCCGCCGGACAGATTGCCGATGAACTTGCTTAAATCCAGTTCGGAGAACTGCAGCATGGCAAGGAATTTGTTCACTTTCTTACGCGGCGCATCAAGCCCCAGCCCATATGTATTCACCGCGTGGCTGACGGTATCCTTGGGATCGAGCTCCTCCCACATCCGATTGAAATAGGCATAGCTGACGCCCTTCTCCCAAATCACCTCGCCCGCTTCGGGCTTCTCCTGTCCGGTCAGCGCCTTAATGAGCGTCGATTTACCGCTTCCGTTCGGGCCGGCAATGACGAGACGGTCTTCCTTCTGAATATCGAAGCTGACGTTCTGGAAGATCTGACGGCCCTCGTAGACTTGCCCGATGCCCTTCACCTCGCACAGCTTGTCCGGGAACCGCAGCCGCTCGTAAATATCCGTAATCAGCACATTGACGGGATGCGGCTCGATCCGCTTCTTGTTGTCGGCCAGCTTGCGGGACAGCCGGTCCTTGGCAGACTTGCGGCTTGCGCGGCTGTCGATCGCCTCTGCTTCCATCAGGAGCAGCTCTTCCTCCCACTCGAACTGACGGTCCAGCTCCTTCTTGCGCATCTTCTTCTTGCGGATGTAATCCGTATAATTGCCATCGTATTCTTGAAAATGGTAGTTCTCGATCTCGATCGTCCGCGTGACGACCTTATCGATAAACTGCCGGTCATGCGAGACGAGAATCATGGCGCCGTTAAACCGGTACAGCCACTGCTCCAGCCATGCGATGCCTTCCATGTCCAAATAGTTCGTCGGCTCGTCGAGCAGCACGACGTCCGGCAGCTCGATCAGCATCTTCGCCAGCGCGGCACGGTTTCTCCAGCCCCCTGACAGCTCGTCGACCGGCTGATTGCGCGAACGATCGTTAAAGCCGAGCTTCGTCAGCACGGTGTTGATCTCGACGGATACATTCCAGCCGTCCAGATGATCCATTTGCTCGAACAGCTCCGCCTGCCTGTCCAGCAGACGCTCCATCTCGCCGTCATCGGTGACCGTGCCCAGCTTCTCCCCGACCTCCTGCAGCTCACGCTCAATAAGCGCAACCTGCTCGAAGCAGGCCTCCAGCTCCTGCTGTACGGACAGGCTTCCGGTCATCTCCGAGAACTGCGAGAAGTAGCCGATCTTTACCTGCGGATCGATCTCCACACGGCCGGCAGTCGGGTCCTCCTTGCCCATAATCAGCCTGAATACCGTTGACTTGCCGGCGCCGTTGCGCCCGATCAGGCCGATGCGCTCCCCCTGGTTCACGCGAAAATAAATATCGCGGAAAATCAGCGCATCCTCGTATTTCTTCGTCACGTTCTCCAATCGAATTACGCTCATGCTTCCATCCTTCCGATTCGTTCGTCCTCGTCCCATTATACACTAGACGGCCAGAGCAATCAGGCGAATACCTTGCCGCTGCCGCCGGCGTTACAGAAGGAACCGACAAGGACCCGTATCTATGGGCGGTTCCGATCTCCCTCGAGCTGCTGCCGAATTATCCGGCTGGACGTGCAGCGGCTCCACACCCGTTCATCGGGCCGCCTACGCACAAACAAACTGCATGCATACAATCGCCGACAACACCAAGAAGCCGCCTCCCGTCAACGGAAAGCGGCCTCTTGGCATTCGCAAAAGCATATCGGCCAATCCATGGAACATTCGCTCAAATCAGCTTGCGGCCTTTGCCGTACGGAATGCAAAGCGGCGTGCCGAACAGCGGATCGGTCGTCATTTGGCATTCCATGTGAAACACGTCGCGGATAAACGGTTCGCTGACGATCCGCTCCGGCTCGCCCTGGGCGTAGATTTGTCCGTCCTTGACCGCTACGAGATGGTGTGCGTACCGGCAGGCTAGATTAATATCGTGCAGAACCATGACGATCGTGCGATTCTCTTGTTCGTTCAGGTCATAGAGCAGGTCGAGAATCTCGATTTGATGCGTCATGTCCAAATAGGTCGTCGGCTCGTCCAGCAGGATAGTCGGCGTATTCTGCGCCAGCGTCATGGCGATCCACGCCCGCTGACGCTGCCCGCCCGAGAGGGAATCGACGGTACGCACGGCAAACGGGTCCATATGCGTCGCTTCAAGCGCACGCTTCACGAGCCGCTCGTCTTCGGCGGACCACTGCTGGAGGAAGCTCTGGTAAGGATAGCGGCCTTGCTTCACGAGCTGCTGCACGGTCAAACCCTCGGGCGCAACCGGTCCTTGCGGCAGAATAGCTAAGCGTCTCGCAACTTCCTTGCTTGACAGCTTGGCAATATCGCTGCCATCCAAGATAATTGAGCCCTCCTGCGGCTTAAGCAGGCGCGCAAGCGAACGAAGCAGCGTAGATTTGCCGCAGCCGTTGCTGCCAATGAAGACGGTTATCTTGGCCTCGGGGATCGACAAATCGAGATTCGATAGAACCGGCCTACTGCCGTAAGACAACGTCAGGTTCTTCGTATTAATGACGGACACGAGATTCACTCCCTTATGTGTTGCGGTGACGGTACAGCAGATAGATGAAGAACGGAGCGCCGACGGCGGCGGTGAATACGCCTGCCGGAATGTCGAGCGGCAAGAAAGCGACTCTGGCGATCAGATCCGACAGCAGCAGGACAAGCGAGCCGATCAGCGCGGATACCGGAATGACGCCGCCGTAGGCCGGTCCGACCAGCTTACGCGCAATATGCGGGGACATCAGGCCGATGAAATTAATCGTGCCGCCGATCGCGACCGCCGAGCCAGCGAGCGCCACGCTGATCAGCAGCAGCATCGTCCGCTTAGCGTTCACAGAACTGCCGACGCCGGTCGCAATATCATCGCCCAGCTCCTGAACGTTGAGGTGCCGGGCATAGAAGATGGCGGCAGGCATCAGCACCGCGAACCACGGCAGAAGCGTAAGCACATCGCGTTTCCAAGAGACGCCGTAGATGCTGCCGGTCATGAATGTAAAAGCTTTGACGGCTACGGCCGTCGGCGTAAAGGATGCCGTAAGAATGAGCATATACGTGACCGCGGACAGCGCCGTGGCGATGCCGATGCCGATGAGAACGAGCCGAAGCGGCGTTACGCCGCCGCGGCGATAAGCAAATGCGTAGATCAAGCATGCCGCCGCGAAAGCGCCCGCGATGGAGCTCAGCGGCATGTAGCGGATGCTCAGCTGCGAGCAGAACAGGATGAAGAACACCGTGCCGAGCGCAGCTCCGCCCGATATCCCGATGACATCAGGCGAGGTGAGCGGATTGCGCACGATGCCCTGCAGCAGGGCGCCCGAGACGGCCAGCGCCGAGCCGACCATGATCGCGATGACGACGCGCGGCAGCCGCAGCGTGAGTATAATCATGCTGTCGGAAGGATCGCCGATGCCCAGAAACGTGCGAATAACGGCGAGCGGCCGAATAAACGTGCTGCCCATTCCCGTACATAGAATAACTGCAGCCGCATTGGCGGCGAGAAGCAGCAGAATCACCGTTACCATTCTGCGGTCCAGCTGGAACGAAAGCTTGCGGCCCCGTACCGTCCATAAGCGGTTCATCTTATCGGTCCCCTCTTCTGGCAATATAGACGAAGAAAGGAACGCCGATTATCGCAGTCATGACGCCGACGGGAACTTCCTTGGGAAAAGCAATATATCGAGAGCCGATATCGGCGGCCAGCAATAGCACGCCGCCAAGTACGGCGCAGTAAGGCAGCGACCACCGGTAATCCAAGCCCACTAAATAACGCGTCAGATGAGGAATGATAATGCCCACGAAAGCGATCGGGCCGGCAATCGAGACGGAGCCTCCAGCCAGCAGTACGATGGCCATCGCAGCGGCCAGCTTAATATAGACCGTCTTCTGGCCGAGACCAACAGCTACGTCATCGCCTAACGCCAGCAGGTTCATATGTCTTGCCAGGAAGAAGGCGAGGAGAAGCGCAGCACCCATATAAGGGGCCGCCGACCAGAAGATCGACATATCGCGCCCTGCTACAGAACCCACGAACCAATAGAGCACTTGGTCGAAGGTTTGACCGCCTGTCAGCAAGATGCCAAGTGAAAGCGATGAGAAGAAAGCGGTCATCGCCGCGCCTGCTAATGTCACCTTGAGCGGAGTCAGTCCGTCGCTGCCGATCGAGCCCAGTACGTAAACAATCGCCGAGGCGCTTGCAGCGCCGGCGAAAGCAAGCGCAGCGTACGTCGACAGGCTGCCCGCGCCGAAGAAGGCGGTGCCGGCGACGACGAAGAAGGCCGCGCCGGCATTAATGCCGAACAAGCTCGGCGATGCTATGCGGTTGCGCGTAATGCCCTGCATCAACGACCCCGCCACGGCGAGGCTTGCGCCAGCCGCTGCAGCTATGAAAGCACGCGGCACGCGGGCCGTTCGAATAATAAGCTGCTCCTGCGAGCCGGTGTAGGACGTGAAGGAGCCTGCAATAGAATGCCAGCTAATATCCGTGACGCCGAAAGCTATGCTGGCGATAATACCAGCAATGAGGGCGGCCAGGCTCACCAGCAGCCCGGTCGTTTTCTGTATTCGCGTAGTTAACATCGGGTCCTCGTTCCTAGTCGTTGTTGATCTCCAATTAAGAGGCATACGGGCATACCCGTAACATTTTGTTATTTTAGAGCAAGCGGCAATCGGAGTCAATGAGAATGATTTTCAAATGTGCTTGCAATCCGATTACGAGCTTGGTATAGTTATCCCAGTTAGTAATGAGAATCATTTTCATCGAAGGGGAGTTTATTCAAATGTTTACGCAAGGAAAGAAGAAACAACCATTTGCGCTTGCAGCCGTACTGCTTGCGTTCGTCATCATTTTGTCCGCATGCGGCCAAAACGGATCTAATGCGAATACAAACAGCGGCAATGCCGCTTCAACCGAGCCTGACGCTGCGGCATCGACAACGATCAAGCATGCCATGGGAGAAACGGTTATTAAAGGAACACCTGCACGCGTCGTTGTCTTGACGAACGAAGGAACCGAAGCGCTTCTTGCGCTCGGCATCAAACCGGTAGGCGCCGCTAAATCTTGGACAGGCGATCCGTGGTACAAGCATATTGCAGCCGACATGGAAGGCGTAACGGTCGTCGGCGAAGAGAGCCAGCCGAACCTTGAGCTGATTGCAAGCTTGAAGCCGGATCTCATTATCGGCAACAAATTGCGTCAGGAGAAAGTATACGATCAACTTTCCGCCATCGCGCCTACAGTATTCTCCGAGACGCTTCGCGGTGCATGGCAGGACAACTTCAGCTTATATGCCAAGGCGCTCGGCAAAACAACGGAAGGCGATAAAATTATCGCCGACTACAACAAGCGCATTGAGGATTTCAAAGCGAAAGCCGGTGACAAGCTGAAGCAAAAAGTATCCGTCGTTCGCTTCATGGCAGGCAAAACCCGCGTTTACCTGAGCGATACATTCACAGGCATTACGTTCGCCAAGCTGGGAATTACCCGTCCGGACAGCCAAAGCAACTACAAAGATACGTTTGTAGAGGAAATTACGAAGGAACGTCTTCCCGAAGTCGATGCCGACATGCTGTTCTACTTCACGTATGAGACAGGCGACGGCAAAGGCACTGCGATGGAGAAAGAAATGATGAACGATCCACTCTGGAACAGCCTCTCCGTCGTGAAGAATAAGAAAGCCTTCCGCGTCGACGATGCGATCTGGAATACGGCCGGCGGCGTTCGGGCCGCTAACCTGATGCTCGACGAGCTTTACAAAATCTACGGTATTCAAGCATAAATAAACGGAAGACGAAAGACACCCTCCAGCATGACGCTGGAGGGTGTCTTTGTTCGCCGCGGGTGTTTGTAGGCTGCACCCCGCCCAGGCGCATACGGGCGCTGCCGCAGCTGGCGCTTGGCCGCCCGGCTGCATGGTTTGTTCGATGCCGCTTGGCCGCATGGGCGCCTAGCCCCTGGGCGGCTACCAGTCCGCAGCGCTTATTTCTCGATTTTACCCGTGTCCACCACTTCGAAATCGCTGCCTTTTATTTTGCCGAGGTTGTGCAGGTCGTCATCGTTCCAGCGGGAATCCGGCGCGCCGCTCAGGTACAGGCTGCTCCCGTTATCGGCGACGATCATGCCGTATTTCTTCAAGGCGCGAAGAATGGCTTGGTTCGTAGACGAGTAGCCGGAGATATTGAAGTCCTGGCGCAGGCGCAGGCGAAGCCCCATCGGCGGAAGATTAGCGTCCGTGCTGCTCGAGGCGTAATGGCTTGCTGGGAAAATAAAGCCCTTCTGCGTCTTGCTTACCGTGAATCGAAGCGCGTGGTTGATCTCGCCGGAGGAAGCCTCGTCGTAACGGACAAGCCCCGGGAAGATCGGCAGGCCCGCGGCATCCGCCGAGGTCCAATATTTCGGCCGCTGTGCGCCCGTCTTCAGGTCCCACTTGGCTCCGCCGGAGGCAGTCCAGCCTTGGCCCGACTGATGCGCGTTATACAGCTCGTACAGCATCTGGTTGTCCTTGTCGACAACGATGACATGGCGGTCGCCGGAGCTGTCAGGCCCTCCTTCCACGGGCGCATTCAGCGGAATCGGGTACGGTCCCGGATCGCTCTCATCGCCGTAATCCGTGAACGTCACCTTCACCTTCGGTTGATTGCCGCTCACAATCGTATAAGGGATTCCGATCGGAGCGCCGTCCCACACCGTTCCGAAATCCGCATGCATCCCGAGGCCAGCGCCGATGGAGGCAATAAAGTTCTTCGAATTCGCATGCACGGGATAAGCAGATATATCCGTATTCCATGCATGATCCTTCGGGAATACCTGCAGGCCGGACGGACTTGCAGGCGGTGCCCCCGGCGGCCTAGCCGGCTGCGTCGGTTTCTTGCCGATGTACACGGAGCTTGAGGCGTTGACCCATTCGACTGATTTACCCAGCGACTCCGATACGAAACGCAGTGGAACGTATATCGTGTTCTTGTACATAAACCCCTGCGCATCCTTGGAAGGCTGCTTGCTCACGCCGTCAAAGAAATAATGAATCTGGCGAAAATCGACAGTGATCGTCCCTGTCGCCGCGTATGTCACGCCGGAGAAAAAGACGGCTCCGCATAAAAATCCGATCGTTCCCGCCTTCCAGCTACCCCATTTTCCCATTATGTTCACTCCTCATGTAGGCTATGCACCTCATTGTAGCGAGCCTGAACCCGGGCAGCCATAGGGCGGGGACCTCATTTTAGATTAGAAATTTATTTCTTTCTTCTGCCATGCTGCACCGGCTTGTAACAAACTTTGCTAAACTATTCGAAGCACGACACATGAGGGGATGAATAACGATGGACGACGCTGTAGTTACACAAGCAGAGCGAATTGCAGGCGATATTCTTCTGGAACAAGTAAAAGCTTCCTACCAGATCATAGGAAAAGGCTTCGTCAATCAGGTTTGCGTCGTCGAAACCGAGCGTCGTAAAGTCGTTGTTCGCATGAACGATACAGGTACATATCCAAGCTATGTGAAAGAAAAATGGTGTATGGAACAAGCTGCCGCAGCCGGCATTCCCGGACCTGAGGTTTTGTCCATTGGTATCGTCGATGAGACCGCCTATATGATTCAAACTTTCGTTGAGGGAGACAACGGGTTAGACAGTACGCTTCCCAAGGCCGATATTTGGAGGCAGCTTGGCGAATATGCCAAACGTATTCATTCCATTCAAGTGAAAGGATATGGGGAAAATCTAATCGATCCCGTCCATGGCGAGTTTCATTCCCCTTCACATGCAGGATCGGACGGCAGTTGGCTCGGGTATGTACAGTATAATATCAATAGTTTGACGGAGCATGACCGGTTGATTGAGCTTGGCGTACTCACTCCGATGCAATCGCAGCGCGCGCGGCGGCTGTTCGAGGATGTGAAGAAAGAAACGTTCCGCTTCGGTCTCATCCATGGCGATCTGTCACTGAAGAATACGATTGTCGATCAGACCGGACAAGTCATCGTATTGGATTGGGGCAATGCAGAAGTAAGAACGGTGCCGCATGGAGATATGATTGGGCTCATGCAGAGCCAAATCCAAGACGGAGCTCCGAATACAGAAGAATTCCAAGCCTTTCTAGACGGGTACGGCATGCGCGTGGAAGACCTTGCTTATGGAAGACATATGCTGCTATTAAAAGCGTTCGATACCCTCAGGTGGGCGATTGATCGCAGTCCGGACCGGATCGAATCCTATGCCGCGTTCGCGAAACAAGTTGTTGACATGGTGATTGATTAGCGCCTGCGTTTGAATGCACTTCGGGAAACATGCTAGACTCAGGGGAGAAGCCGCGAGCTGCAGCAGCCGCTTATGAAGGAGGCATTCCGTCCATGACAGGCATCGTCGACATTCAATCTTCACGCGTTTCCAACTTTTTTCGTTTTCAGCGCGATCCGCTGGGCTTCCTTGTCGATGCGCGTCCGCTCGGCGATGTCGTGTCGCTCCGGACAAGCTCATTTCGCCCGACGTTTATTATAAATGCGCCCGCCTACGTGCAGGAAATTCTCGTGCATCAGGAGGACCGTATGCGCAAAGGCCGCAGCGCGGGCGTGCTCAGGCGCACGATCGGGGACGGTCTGCTTACTTCCGAACGGGAGCAGCATCGGCAGCAGAAGCGCTATATGACGCCGGCCTTCTACAAGGAACGCATTCAGACCTATGCGGAGATCGTGGTCGAAGAGACGCGCAAGCTTGGCGCGGCGCTGCAGGACGGCGTTCCCATTGCCATGCATGACGCCATGATGCAGCTGACGCTCGGCATTATAGCCCGAACCATGTTCGGCACCGAGCTTGAGCATGATAAAGCAAGGCTCGCGCATGCCGTCGATGTGACGATCCGCCACACGGCACGCACGATTTTCTCTCCGATTATCCTTCCCTTCAACTGGCCGACGCCCGGCAATAAGGCGCATAGACAGGCCATTGGTACACTGGAGCAGATGATATACGGTGCGATTGCCGCTGCCCGGAAGCATCCGGACGCTTACGCGGACAATCTGCTCGGCCTGCTGCTTGATACGACGGATGAAGACGGCAAGCCTCTCGCAGATACCGAAATTCGGGATCAAATGATGACGATGCTGCTGGCGGGCCACGAGACGACGGCCAATGCGCTCGTCTGGGCGTGGCATGGCTTGGAGCGTGCGGAGGGCGCCGCCGATCAGCTGCATCGGGAATTAGATGCCGCCCGGATACGGGAGAGGGAAAGCGGCGAACGGATGTCGGCAGCCGCCCGCTACCGGGAAGTGCCGTACACCAAGCAGGTCATTCAAGAAACCCTGCGTCTCTATCCGCCGGCATGGGCGATCTTGCGGGAAGCGGAGCACGGGCTTGAGATGCTGGGCGATCAATTCCCCGCCCGGAGCAGCTTCTTGATCAGTCCTTATGCCATTCACCGCAATGACGAGGTTTTCGGAGATGCGAAAGCCTTCCGTCCGGATCGGTTCAAGGAGGGCACCTCCGCATGGGCGCGGTTTGCTTATTTCCCGTTCGGGGGCGGCTCGAGGGGCTGCATTGGCTCCCAATTCGCAATGATGGAAGCTGCGCTCATCCTTGGCACGCTAGCAGAGCAGTTCACGTTCAAGTCGGCGGCCGGTCAGGACGATCCTGTGCCCGAGCCGCTCGTATCGCTTCGGATCAAGGGCGGGCGCATCATGATTCCGCATCGCCGAACGGCTCTATCTCCGCATGGCCGCGGCGAACCAAACTCCCGGCCCAACGCGCAGACCATGCTCTCGACCGAGGGCGGGCACCGCGCATGAAATGGCGCGTTTACAGCTCCATTCGCTTAAAAACCGGAAACGGCCGCTTCGCTTCCTCCAGCGAAGCGAGGCTCGTCATCTCCGCTACCGCCATCATTCGTTCCCAAATCGGCCAAATAACGGGCGATTTATGGGCCCGATCCTTCGCCTCCTCGGATTTCCATTCGAATAATTCAATCAGCGTGCCGTCTCCCGCTTCCAATCGAAGCAGCGGATAAGCCGTAATCAGCCCTTCGGCGCGAAGCGCGGGTTCATGCGTCCGCAAAATATCCCGAAGCGCCGCATCCTGACCAGGATGCGGTCTATATAAGGCGATGGCAAATAACGTTTGGTCAGACATCTTCTTGTTCCTCCTTCATTGTTAGTATTTCTTCCGGTAATCAACGAGGTTTCTCAGCTTGTCCGGCCCCTCCGTGAGGTAGGCAGTCAAGTTCGAGACGAAGAGCTTAACGAGCCGCTCCGTATTGCGCACGGTCATGCCGCCGGCGTTATGCGGGGTTATGATTACGTTCGGCATCCCCCAGAGCGGATGATCGGCGGGCAGCGGCTCCTGCTCGAACACATCGAGACCGGCTCCCGCAATGACGCCGGTGTTCAGCGCTGCGACGAGATCCTCCGTCCGCACCGTACCGCCGCGGCCCACGTTGATGAAATACGCACCGCTCTTCATGACGGCGAAGCGTTCGGCATGGAATAGATGCCACGTCTCGCTCGTGAGCGGCAAACTATTAACGACGTAGTCCGCTTCGCGCAGCGCGTCATCCAGCTCTGCAAGGCCGTAGACAACGTCAGCCTCCGGCATCGCGCCGCCCGAGCGGCGAACGGCCGCAACGCGCATATCGAACGCGCGCGCAAGCCGGGCGACCTCGCGGCCGATCTCGCCGGCTCCGACGATTGCGACTGTGCCGCCGTTCATCTCGGCGAGCGTCCGCGGACTTTCCCATACGCTGCGCTGCTGATTGCGTACGGCGGAGGCAATGCCGCGCGCAAGCCCCAGCATCATGGCGATAACAGTCTCGGATACGGATCTAGCGTGAACGCCGCTGGCGTCGGTCAGCAGAATGCCGCGCTCCGCAAGCAGATCGAGCGGCAGGCTGTCAATTCCCGACGACCAGCTCTGCACCCAGCGCAGGCCGGAGCCCTGCTGCAGCGCGATCGCCTTCACATTGGCGTCCCAGCCGAATATGATCTCCGCTTCCCGGTAATGCTGCTCCTCCACGGCTCCCATATGGCCGAAAATTACAGCCGCATCCGGTGCGGCACGCTTGATCGCCTCCTGCTGCTCTGGATTAAACGCTTGCAGACATAGTATCGTTCGCACCTTGTCATCTTCCCCTTTCTCGCAACGCTAATTCATATATGCTCATTTTACTACGATAGGATTGACACCGTAAATTACCAATGTTACTATAATCCTACTAATTCACTGTGATTAATGTAGTTTAATAAATAGGAGGCGTACATAACGATGATTGTTCCATTGGCAAAAGGAAACAAGTTCCTTCTTATCGCCGCTTTATCCGTATCCTTGCTGGCCGGAAGCCAATCCGCCGCCTATGCCGCCGCTGCGCCGCCTGCCGCGGGCAGCGAAATCTCAGCCGCCGAGTATGCCGCCTTTCTGAAAGACAAGTTTAACCTGACGCTCCCTGCCAAAGTGACCCGAGGCGAATTCTTCGTCGACTTGGTCCGCTCCGCGCAGCTGACGGCTACGGACAAGTCGGTGACGTTCAAAGATCTGAGCGCATCGAGCCCTTATTACAGCGCAGCCAAAGCGCTGTACGAGCAAGGCGTGCTAGCCTCGGATACCGCGAATGCTGCGGCTCCGCTCAGCGCCGTCCATGCCGTTCAAATTGCCGTTCGCGCTGCCGGCCTTCAAGAATTGGCGTACACGTATCCACGAGCGAAGGCGGACAAAGCGATCTCCTCGCTGCCGATTCAATCGTCCTCGCTCAGCCTGCAAACCGCTCAAGAGCTTGCCGCAGCGGTGGACACCGGCCTGCTGCCATCCGCTTATTACCGTCAACTGCAAGCGGGCGCACCCGTTACGACGGATCTGGCGAACCTGTTGATCGGCAAGACCTTGGTCTTCAAAGGCCAGTACAAGCATTATATCGGCTACGTCGGCGACGCCGATATCTACGCGAAGCTGACGGATGCGTACAACGATTCCGTTATTATCAAATCCGAGAAGCTGCAGAAGATCGTCGATACTGCGCTAGAGCAAGGACTCGTAACCGGCTACAACCTGAAGGACAGCCATTATGACCCTAATTTTATCGAATCGTTATCGCTCGTCTACGGCCACTCCGATCTGAAGCATGCCTTGCAGCTGGTCGGCCTGCTCCGAAGTGAAGGCATCCAAGCCAAGGTGCAATTCGAGCCGAAGACCTCCGCCTTCGTCTATTTGAAGGAATGGGGAGAGCCCGGCGTATCGGATCAATATGAAGTTCGGCAGATTGTGAACGGCAATTACATCGAATACGCGAAGGAATACGATATCGCCTTCGAATTTGGCCAAGCTGCCGACAAGCAGCGTTTCAATACCATCGTGAGCACCTATGCGAAGAAAAATAAAGAAGACCAGACCGGCCTGCTGGCAAGTTCATGGTGGCAGCCGCTGTACTACTCGCTCACGCCGCTTACCGATTATAAGGAAATCACGAACAACAAGATTCAAATCGACCGCTACTACGCGCAGTCCTTCTCGCTGAAAGAGCAATCGCAGTCCGTCATCGACGGCTTCAAGAAGGTTGACCCGTCCGTAAACGTCGAACATTACGACTTCTGGACCGACGTGCCGTTCTTCAATTATTTGAACGGAGAGCCGCTGTAGGACCCCATTACGCAGCAGCAATCACCCGCCAGGCAGACCTTGTCCATCAAGCGTCCGCTTGGCGGGTAATTTGAATTGGACGAAATCGCGCGGATAATGGTTTAATAGATACGAGTTAAACCTAATAATTAGCAAGATCATCCCATTGAAGGAGGAACGTCCCATGCTGACGGTTCACGTAGAAGGAAGAGACGCCATTCAGGCGGCCGAAGGCGCGAAGCTCGTGCTTGCGCTTGAGGATAGCGGGATCGATGTCCTGCACCGCTGCGGAGGCAATGCCAAATGCACCACATGCGCGGTTGAGGTACTCGCAGGAGATGCCGGCGCGATGGAAGAATTGGAAGCGGCAGCCCTCCGCAACAAAGGAATCGAGGATTCCTCCGTGCGGCTGTCCTGCCAAATTCGGCTGCACGGCGATGTATCGGTGCGGCTGATCAAGACAGCGGCCTCCACAGGCTTAGAGCCGGGAACACGCCCGCAGCCGTAAAGCCGCTCATTATGTTCGTCCATTGAAGCCCGCCCGGGGCTGCTTGTCTCGGGCGGGCTTCTTCGCGCGCGCGCGCGATCATTCATGCCGCGGCCCAGTAACGCCGGACTAGGCTCCTGCATAGGATGAACCATGTTCACAACGGAGGTCTATTAACCATGAGCTTGCAAAATCCAGTACAGCAACAGCAAGGATTAACGCCGATCTACCAGTGCGATTCCAACGCGCGGCAATCGCTGCGTTCGCTTCAAGACCATCTTCATCGGATTTGCTGCGGCCACGCCTATCGGCTGGTGAAGGTAGAGACGATGGACGGCGACGTCTTCGAAGGGCATATCGTCTACTGCGACAGAGGCATTCTCTACATCAAGTTGTCTAACGAAGGCAGCAGCCGCGCGTTCTTCCCCGGAGTTCCCGGACCGAATTACAACAACGTTATTCTGCCCCTGGTCTTGTTTAATCTTCTGGCCATCTCGCTGCTCTAAGCAAGCAGCGGATGATTAACCATCAAAGGAGTGATCAGCTTGGCCTTTATGCCTCCCCTCGGACCGCAGGGCTCGCAGCAGCCGCCTTCGTCGCCGCCGCCGCAGACGGTTCCCCAAAAACCCCTCACTTCCACGTTTGCCGTCGACCCCGGTGCGATCGCCGGCTGCAGGTACCGCTATACGTACATTTGGCCGCGAAGCGGACCGGGCTTCTGGTTCTACCCCGTATTCGTTGGACGGACGTCGATATCGGGATTTCGCTGGAACGGGTTCTCCTGGATGTTCTCCGGCTTCGACCTGCAGCGCATTGATGCCTTTACGTGCATCTAATCAGGTAAGCATCATAGGATCCGGCAAGCCCCTGCCATCGGCTGGGCTGCCGGATTTCCCGGTTTGGGCGGCGCCTCGAAAGGCTGCGGCGCGAAGACAGGCGGGCGCAGCCGGCAGTCGCTGCAGCCGTGCCGCCGGCGGGGTCGACCTATGTCATATCCTGTAATCGCTTACATAAATCATAGCGATTGGTTAATTTGACAGTCGCCGAATCAGCGATTCGGCCATCGGACAGTAACGTTTTCCCGGCATTTCCTCCACAGTAGATAAAGCAGGAGGCTTGCGGCTTCATCGGTGCAGGCCTTCCAATTTGGACGCAGGGGAGTGTTTCTAATCATGAAGGTCAAGCTCTTCACACGGAGCGCGGTCGGCTCGTTCTTATCGCTGGCGCTCGTTCTGACCGCAAGCCCGTGGACAGGCGCCAAGGCTTCCGCGGCCGGCACGACGTTATCCGTCACTGCCTATGGGGCGAACGGCTCCGACAACGCTAGCGATCAAGCCGGCATTCAAGCCGCCATCGACGCGGCATCGGCGGGGGACACCGTCCTGCTGCCGAAAGGAACCTATTACCTCGGCGGCACCGTCAAGGGCAAAACAGGCGTAACGATCAAGGGGGAGAATCGCGACAGCACGATCGTGAAATACACGGACAGCTCGGACACGTATATGTTTTACTTCTATAACATCTCGAACGCAGCGATTAAAAACATGACGCTGGACGGCAGCAACAGCCTCGTCGCCATGTCGGCCGTCGTCTCCGAGGGCGGCAGCGGCAATACGATGAGCGGCCTCCGCGTCAAGGATTTCGCCGCCGTCCAAGGCTTCGGTCCGCATGCGCTGTACGGCATCGGAACGAACAACCTGACCGTGTCGGACAACAATATCTCGAACATCGGCGTCGGTTCCATCTGGGGCGCAGGCATGCGGATCGGCTACGACTCGCATAACGCGCTCATTGAGCGCAACGTCATCGCGAACACAGGCCGCGGCGGTATTTTCCTCAACGACGGCAGCTCTGGCGCGATCGTGCGCGGCAACAAGGTTACAGGCTCGGGCAAGAAGGAGAACGGCCTGTCCATCGAGCTGCATACGAATACGGACAATGCCATCATTGAAGACAACGACGTCGATCACTGGATCAGCGCCGTTCGGTCCAAGACAATCGCCGTGCGGCGCAATGTCGTCCATACGACGGACGGCACTGTCGGCGCGATCGGTCTCGAGATCATGGCGGAGAACGCCGTGACATCGGATAATGTGGTCGACGGCGGGCAGCAGGTCGGCATCCAGCAATCGCCGGGTCCGGGCCACCAGCTGTGGAGCTACAACGCCATCCAGAATCTCGTCATGTGGGGGATGCAGCTGCAGGGCGCTGGTGCCGCAGAAACCGAGCAGTACCAATATTTCTTCAAGAACAGCTTCATCAACACGCAGCTGGGCAATCCGAAAGCCGCTTATCCCGGCTATGAAGGCAACGGCGTGCGCATTCACGGCAATGCAGCGAACCTGACGTTCGACAGCAACCTAATTGCTGGGAACGGGCGCAAAGCGATTGAAATTACCGGCGCGCCCGGTGTCGACAAGCTGAGCTTTACGAACAATATCATCTACGGCAACAAAGACGCGGCAATAGATCCGTACCCGGCAGCTGCGCTGGACTTGGAATGGAAGGGCAACCTGGTGTACAAGAACGGCAGCAACGCGGTGCCTGCATCCCGAGGCTTTGCCAATCCGAAGCCCAAGGCGAATTTCAACATCCCCGCCCTCGTTCGCGTAGGCGAGCCGGTTACGTTCAACAGCACATCGACGGACAACGGCGTCATCGCAACGTACCTATGGGACTTCGGCGCAGGACTGCCGAGCGCATCCGCCAAACCGACCTTCGTCTATGACAAAGCGGGCATCTACCGCGTGACGCTTGTCGTGTGGGACAACGAAGGACGCGCGGATTTGAAGGAATCCGTCGTTATCGTCAGACCGGGCATGCCCGATACGAAGAACCCGACGGTTCCGGCGGCGGTAACATCGCCTTCGCAAACCGACGAAACGATTAGCTTAACGTGGAGCCCTGCTTCCGATAACGTCGGCGTCGTGGGCTACGATGTTTACAGGGACGGCACCTTGGCAGGAGCTGCTGCGCCAGGCGAAACCTCCATAACGTTAACGGGTTTAACCGCGCTCACGACTTACGGCATTACGATCCGCGCAAGAGATGCGGCGGGCAACGTATCCGATCCGAGCGCGGTGCTCCTCGTAACGACGGAAGCGCCTGATGCCACGCCTCCGTCGGCGCCCACGCTGACGGTCGCATCCGTGACCGGCACCAGCGCGAACTTGACGTGGACGGTCGCTGCAGACAATAAAGCGGTGACGGGGTACAACATCTACAGAGGCAGCAGCCAGATCGGCACGACCACGGGCGCCTCGGCCACGTCGTTCACGGCTGCCGGCCTCATTCCGGGAACGTCCAGCACGTTCACGGTCAAAGCCAAGGATGCCGCAGGCAACGTATCCGCGGCGAGTAATGCCGCTGCTGCCACGCTCGCTCCGCCGGCGGCGCCGACGATCTATCTGAGCGATTACGCGTGGGACTATGCGGTTGCCGGCTGGGCCAACGTCAATAAAGACAAATCCTCCGACGGCAAGCCGATCACGCTGAACGAGGTCGTGTTTCCGAAGGGGCTTGGCACGCATGCGGCCTCGACCATTATTTACACGCTGGGCGGGCAGTACAGCCGCTTCCAAGCAACGGTCGGCGTCGATGACGAAACGTTCGGCAATGGCGACGTCGAATTCCAAGTGTGGCTGGACGGCGTCCAAGCGGCCGCGAGCGGCGTCATGGTCGCGACGACGCCAAACTTCACGTTCGATGTTGACATCAGCGGCGCAAACGAGCTTAAGCTCGTCGTCACGAACGGCGTTGCGGGCGGCGACTGGGACCACGCGGACTGGGGCGACGCCAAAATCATTTATCCAAGCGGCACGTAAGCTTTGCGGATATGCGCATCAATAATAGAGCCGGGCGGATGATCGACCTCCGCCCGGCTCTTCGCACGTTCAGCTTGGGCTAGCTCGCCCGCTCCAGCTCGGCGCCCAGCTTGTCCAAGAAATCGTTCGCGCCTTCTCTATGAATGTCGGCCGAATCCATGCCGTCGAGGAATACGCACTGCTCGGTATAGACGAGCTGCGTACCTGTGCCCTCGGGCTTGAATTCGATCGTTATAAGCCCAACCGAGATCCGCCTCTCCCCCATGTCAATCGTCATGGTGTAGATGATTCGGTTGCTCGGCACAATCTCATGAAAGGTTGCAGTGGACTTAAAGACAGTGCCGTCCGGCGCGGCCATTTGAATGATTTCGAGACCTCCGATGCGGAAATCGAATACATCTGCCTTCGGGAACCAGTTGGCCTTCAGAGCAGGGTCTGCCCATGCGGCAAATACCCGCTCAGGAGCGGCTTTATACGTGCGTGCAATGAAGAACGTATCGTTATTCACGGAATAATCATTCATCGTATATTTCCTCCATTCAAATTAGGGATCTCTCTGCTTGTCCAGAAAATCGCCTAGACGGTCGAGATGGGCTTGCCAGCTCGCCTGCTTCTCGGCAAAAAATTTCTCATGGCTCATGCGCATCGTGCCGAGCAGCTTCGTGAAATCATCGACTGTCAACGGCTGATTGTTCGCCATGAGGCGCGCTACATGCTCCAGCTGCCTGAGCAGCTTCTGCTGCACGATAACTTGCTGTTGAATCCGGGTGATCTGAAGCGACACGATGTCGGATAAGCTGTACTGACCGCCGGTCAACACCGACTTCATCTCGTCCAGCGACAAGCCAAGCTCTTTCAACGACAGAATCTGCTGCAGCCGCGTTAGATCCGCTTCGGTATAGAGCCGATGGCCAGATTCGGAATGGCCGGATGGCGAGAATAAGCCGATCCCATCGTAGTAACGCAGTGTTCGAACCGTTAAGCCCGCGATTCGCGCAAGCTCGCCAACCTTCCATCTCTGTGTCATGATCATCCCCTTCTGCCGCGCCAGCCATTTACCGGTATCCCTAGTATAAAAGATGACGTAACGTCATGTTCAAGTGTAAGTTTATCTGGTTCCGTTCATACGGGGGCAGCCCAAATAGAACCGTGCAGCAGCAGCTCGGTTCTATTTGGGCTATTGTCCCCTTACAGATAGCGGATTGCCGTACCATAAGCATTCACGGCCCCAGCCGTTGCCGCGGGCGTAATGAGCATGCCAATAACCGCATCGCATTCCGGCACCGCCCCGCCCGCGCGCGCGAGCTGCTTCAGCACATGGAGGGACGAGCTGTTGTTCACTTTCCCGGAATAGACAACGCACAGTACCTCGTAAGGGCGAGGCAGCGAATGAACGGTATATACCGGCACTTCCCTTGCGGGCTCGGCTGCCGGCGGAGAAGGCGACTGCGGTTTTTTGCTGCCGAACATGGACGAATCACCCCGAATGTCGTTTTGCCACTATCATAGCAGAGATGAACGAGCATCGGTAGATCAGAACATTCGGAAGCCGCCGCCTATCCGCCCTATCGCGTTCTCCCGTACAATTTGCCGTACCGCACGACGGTTCGATAGAAGCTCTTATCGGCAAGCGATTTCAGCGCTTGAAAGCTCGGCCGGGTATTGACCTCCAGAATCCATAATCGTCCGCTGCGGTCGATCGCCACGTCGAGACCAAGCTCCTTGAACCGCATGCTGCGGCGGTCGAAGCAGCGGGCTGTCTGCCTGCCGAGCGTCTCAAGCCGCTGTCTATAGCGGTCGATTTGCGCCGGACTGCAGCCCGAACGGCGCAGCGTCGTCTCCAGAAGCGTCAGCTTACCGCCTTGGTGATAGTTCGTGACGACCTTGTTAGGCTTACCGAGCTTAACGAATAGAACGGTAGGAATCCATTTGCCGCTGCCCGCTCTCTGCATCGTCACACGGACATCGAACGGCCGGCCGCGGGCGGTTTTCAATTGGATCCCCTTCTGCAGCAGATAGCTCCTCCCGCGGGCGATGCGTGTCAATCGGGTGAATAACGAACGGGCGGAGGTCACCTCGAATGATCGCACGTCTTTCTTTACTTGAAAAGTCTGAGCGGACTTCCGCACGATGCGCGCGATCCCGTTGCCGCCCGTGCCGTCCGTCGGCTTGAAGTACACCGTCTTGTAGCGGCCGGTCATCGTCTTAAGCGCCGAACGGGTAAAATGCTTCGTTTCGGGTACGAATCGTTTCAAATCGCGGTCTGACAGCAGCCACTTCGTCTTCGTCCATTTGCTCTTGACCGACATGCTGCCTCTGCCTGTTCTACGCATGCTGTTCATCTCCTTCGCGCCTCTCGGGATAGATTACTTATTCCCGGCGGGAAACGTCACGGCACCTATCAGGGCCTCGGGCAAGGGGTTGAATTAATTTAGGGGCAACTTGTATCGCATGCATCGCTTGCAGGCTTCTTCTGCTCCCTGCGCACTGCAGGCGCAGCCGTGTTTACCGCGGGCAGCTCGCCGAGGAAGGCGCCAGCTGAAGCCTGGTTCCGTCAACAAACAAAGGACCGAAAACGCCCGATGGGGTGTTCCGGTCCTTTGTTTGTTCCATGCAGCCTGACGGCTTAACGGATCGGATTAATTACGCGCTCCGTCGATCGTGCTCCCCGCTCCCGCTCGCTTCCTAATCTGCGGCAGCTGCGGTACGATCATGCCCACAAGCATGAGCAAGCAGCCAAAGATACCCCGGGTCGTCAGCAGCTCGCCTAGAATAAAATAGCCGCCAATGACCGCAAAGACCGTTTCCATGCTCATAATAATGGCCGCCTGCGTTGGCTGCGCGTTCTTCTGCCCAACGATCTGCAGTGTGTAGGCAATTCCGACCGAGCAGACTCCGCCATACAATAGAGGGACAATCGCCTGCGTCAAGCCCGATACGTCGATCTTCTCCGTCGCCGCGGCTACGATGAAGCTGAGCACGGAGCTGGTCACGATCTGAAAAAACGACAGCTTGAGCACATCCGTTCGACGCGACAGCTTATCGATAATGAGAATGTGCGCCGACCAGAAAAAGGCGCCGATGAGTTCATACAAATCACCCTCGCCCAGCGTCAGATTACTCTTCACGCAAAGCATGTACAAGCCGATTACCGCTGCAATCGCGCCTGCCACGCTGTTCACGTTCAGCCGCTGCTTCAGGAACAAGCCGAGGAAAGGCACAATGACGATATAGAGCCCCGTAATGAAGGCAGCCTTACCCGCCGTCGTATGGACAAGTCCGATTTGCTGCAAGGACGCCCCGCAGAAGAGGATCAGCCCAACCCAGAACCCCGACACAGCCGCCTTCTTCGCCGATACTCCGATTTCCTTCGCCGATTGTCCTGATCGCTTGTCCAGTAAAAGAATCAGCGGAATCAAGGAGACCGCGCCAAGCGCGAATCGAACCGCGTTGAAGGTAAACGGCCCTGTATGCAACATCCCCTCGCGCTGCGCCACGAAAGCAAAGCCCCAGATGCAGGCGGTAAGCAGCAGCAGCAAGCTGGATTTCATTTGGTGTTGTTTGTTCATTTGATGTTTTCTCTCCCAGGCTGATTTTATGCATAATCCATTAACCATACCAAAAAAACCAGCATCTTCATACTGGGAGTTCCGGCTAATGGCTGCTTCCGCTCCCGATTCGCGTCTGTAGACATGAACCCCGCCCCGCACTCGTACACTAGATCTAGGAGCTCGTTCGATGACAGATCGCCTTGGAGGGATGAAGATGAAAATTACGTCCGGCGGGTTCGAAGTCGTGTATCACGGCAGAATTTTTGCCTACGGGATGAACCCCATCGAAATCGTATTATCGGAAGAAAACGATCCGTTAACCTTCGTATTCTGCATCGAGCACGAGTCGGAACGGAATGAATTCACAACGGATATCCGGCTTGTCCGTTACAACGAGGTACGGATTGCATGCGTCAATTTCCCGCGCGGCAGGCCGACCGGCAACCAAGACATGATTCATCTCGGCGTCCTGAACAACCGCAAGCTCTCGCTGCGTTATGAGGTGACCATTAATTTCGATGCGACGTCTTGGGCGCTGACGTTCACCTTCTTCTCGGGCGAGGGGGTCACCTAGCATGAATAAGCTCGAGATTCAGGACCCCAAGGTAGCGAGCAAGATCATCGCGGCGAATGCCGAGAGCGACAAGCGCAAGGCGGAGCTCGGCTTCCTCGGCAAGTTTTTCGGATCGGGCGAGAACGTCAGCCTGTATATCGTTGGCACGATCGCACTCGGCGTGCTGCTCATCGCCCTTGTCTACACGCTGACGCCCGATCAATACCGCTCGGCCGACTTCGGCCTGAAGGAAATGTGGACGCTCTTCGTACTCCCCGTCGAATCGACCATTATCGGCTACCTGATCGGGTCGAAATCCAAGGATACGGGGAATAGAAGCTAGCGCCGAAGCTGCGAGGTGCGGCGGATTAATCATGTGCGCGCCTTCTTCAGCGTGCTGGAGAATTGAATGGTTGTTCCGTTAATCTGCTTGCGAAGGACGTCTTGGAAGACAAAGGCAGTGACGTTGTTGTAATTGCCGTAGTAGTCGGACAGATCGTCGTTCGGGAATTGAATGACACCAACCTTGAACACGGGATACACATAAGTTAAGGCGAATATTTGCCTCGTGGCCGCGAATGCGAACAGCCGATTCGTTCGGAAGGCTGAACGGTACAGCGCGGCGATTCTCTTCGGCGTGAGTCCGGTTGTGATCGGCATGGCCCTGCGGCCGGTGCTCGTCTTCACCCGCACGAATATCCGTACAGCGCCGGGTGTGGCACTTGGCAGCAGCAATGTCGCCAGCGCTCGTGCTTTGCTGATCCCCTGCACATGCAGGGTAATAAGGTAATTGCCGCCCGGCAATTGGACCAATGGGTCGATACG
Organism: Paenibacillus sp. R14(2021); assembly: GCF_019431355.1. Taxonomy (NCBI): domain Bacteria; kingdom Bacillati; phylum Bacillota; class Bacilli; order Caryophanales; family Paenibacillaceae; genus Paenibacillus; species Paenibacillus sp. R14(2021). Next base: position 4,154,695 of record NZ_CP080269.1, on the reverse strand, counting down.
AACCCGCGGATCATTGCCTACGGTAGATTGAATTTCGTTGAAATACGTTGTTTCCGGCGGCGTTAAGCCGATCCGGGTGAATGGTCTTAGTGCTGCCACTATAGATGACTTCCCGCGAATTTTAACATTCATCCTTTCATGCTCCTTTGAAAATCCCCCGCTTCTATTCCTGGGGCCTCTCGGGATAGCGTACTTATTCCCTGCCAGGAACGGCACGGCTGGTGTCCGGATCATCGCTGTCGAATATCCGAAGTGTTGCAACCAACCAGTCTCGGTCGTACTCAAGGACGACGGCACCGTATGGAAAACGCAGCCGCATAACAAAGCGCTCAACCAGTTTTTTCATCGCTATCCCCCCTTTTCCAGATTCTAACCATCCCTTATATCTGAATCCATTATATGGATGATTATCCTAATAATGAACTTTACGCACGGGCTTACGGAACCGGCCCTCGAGTAGTAATTGACGTGATAATTGGCATATAATATGATACAAAATGTATCCTAATATAGCTAAGGTGGTGTCATTATGTATATTAGCAAGAAGGTTTTCGTTATTATCGCAGCTCTCATCATGATCAGTTTATCAGGCATTGGCGTCTATGCCGCAGCAAATCAAAGCAGTTCGACGAAGACGACTTTACAGGCATGCGTAAAGAAGAACGGCACGATGAGACTGCTGCTGCCCGCAGCTTCGGGAACAAACAAGGGTCAAAAACCGACCGCTCCTTCTTGCGACAAGACGGAGCAGCTTATTTCCTGGAATGTAGTTGGCCCTAAGGGCGATAAAGGCGACACCGGGGCAGTTGGACCTGCGGGTCAACCAGGGGAGAGAGGAGCAGTCGGAGCCGTCGGTCCTGCTGGTGCAGCCGGACCTAAGGGCGATAAAGGCAGCACCGGGAATACCGGGTCAGCCGGCCCCGTTGGCGCAGCTGGACCCAAGGGTGACAAAGGCGACACTGGAGGCATTGGACCTGCCGGCCCCGTTGGTGCAACCGGACCCAAGGGTGACAAAGGCGACACTGGGGACATTGGACCTGCCGGCCCCGTTGGTGCAACCGGACTCAAGGGCGACAAAGGCGACACTGGAGCCATTGGACCTGTTGGACCTGTCGGGCCCGTTGGTCCCGTCGGAGCGACCGGACTTAAGGGTGACAAAGGCGACGGAAACCGCACGCTGACGGCTCTTGTTCTTCCAGACGGCTCGGTCTTCGCCGGGACTGGGTTTACGACAACGAAGAGCGGCGGTACCATTGTCATTACGTTCGATACAAACGGCACTCTCTTCATGCCACTCGTTTCCTTCGGCGGCCAAGAGACTGGATGGAACTACAATGCTGAGGGAGACTTGGTCGTCTATGTTGTACCCACCCCGGGAGCCAATGGCTTCGGCGTGGCGGCAATCGAAGTGAAATAAAACCCCTTACAAGTAACGGTGACGTTGTCTTCTCATCCACTGCGTCGCTACCCATTTTTCACCGGCCACGACCGGATTTCCGCCATGCAAGGTTAGTTCATTGATGCTGGGATCATTATAAAAATATTCGAAGTAAACGGCACTGCCTTTTTTGGGCGTTACGCTAAACCGAAGGGAAGGGAAATACGTTTCGCCGCCTTCTTCTACGTCATTTAAATAGATAACCAGTGTACTAATGCGATTGTTGGCAGCATTACCGGAGATGAAATAGTCAAAATGAGGCTGATACTGCTCACCCGGCATATAGTGCAAGAGCTGCAGCGGCTCCGCATGTGAAACAGGTATATTCATCAGTTCGGAAACTCTTGTTTCAATGGCCTGAATCCACTCATTCTCGCTTTCCTCAAAAAACATGCTGCTGCTCGTTCTGCTATCGCTTTCGACGTGAGACCTGCCGATCTTAGATCGCTGCAATCGGGTTCGGGCTAACCCAATAAGCGCATCGCACTCCGCGTGGCTCAACACGTTCTCCAGGATTAAAATAAGCGGCTCCTCTATTTTGCCGATAATCTGTATCTCTCTATCCGTTGTGCTGATCCTGCTGCCTGTCCAATTCATGATTGACTGCTCTTTAATCGTCATCGACGCATCCTCATCCTCCATTTTGAATACTGAGGACGTATTCGAATCTGCATAAAGTCAGCTGTGTATTACATTCTTCGCGGGGAAGCAAAGTCCTTCCATCGCGATAACGACCCTGTTTCCCATAATATTTATGGGGTGGAGCCTGCCAATATAAAAATCCCCCTCGACAAATCGCGCCAATTCAAATGAATTCGCCGATCTTGCCAAGGGGGATTTCGCATCTCGATCCAGCTCTTTGACCGGTTTACCGTTTGGACCGAGGACAGTTTCGGTTAAAATCACCGTGACATTATGAGCATCGGCCGATACCCGTATTCCTTAATCCGGTTTGCCAGAAGTAATGCTCTTGGTAAACGTAACGAGCACAAGCCCAATCACCACGACAACCATCCATGCGATAAAGGAAGGCCACCCTTCAGGCAGCAGTCCGAGGCACCGATAAATTAATGGTTTACCTAACATGGCTCGAATTAACGGTTGTACGACCGTAGCAAGACCAACGAGACTCAGAATAATTCCGATTACGTGCAGAGCGTCATTTTGAATCTTCTTCATGTTTCCTCTCTCCTTGTCGCAAGCATAAATGAGTCGATCGTCTCTTGGATGACGACTTCATAATTATCGAGTTGGTTCATAGCCATTCTGCCGCTTACTGTGTCGATCACACTCCTGACGAACATGGCCATCAGCTCGGGAGCGAAGGAATGCGCGGATAAGACAAAAGTACACTTCATTGACGGCACAACCTTTAATGTCCGTATCGACCGGTCACTTATCCGCGAATTCCTTGTCAATCGCATTGAGGTCGATCATTACGTGTGTTCGCTCCCTTGGCTTCTATTCCGAATTATCATATCACATGGGTTTCGATCGTTTAGCCCCCATCTAATCTATATCCGCTATAAGTAAGTTGATCCGTTTTTGCTTTTCCATCTTCAGAGTAAAATACCGGGTCAGTAATAAACCCATATTTCTTACGATTATACGCGTGTCTATTACGTTCATACTCTGAAGACGAATCTGCCGGATCAGATGCAGTACCCAGGAAGCCGTAAACCGAAGACATGATTGCAAAACCAGTGCTCTCAGTGACTTTAAATTTAGAAACATCATCTACATAAAGCGGTAGGTTTCCACAATAGGCGTCGTTCTTATCCTTTGAATATGGAAACGCCATTATTTCAAAACTGATAGGGTCTGCATGTAATAATTTATATAGTGACCAATCATCTCTCGCATAAATATATACATTATTTTTATCTTTCGCATAACGATATCTACCTTTGCCGCTAATAATCTGGAACGTTTCCGGGTCTGAACCTTCTACCTTATTGCTTTTAAAATATACACTCTTGTTATCTCTTGCAAAATCCTTGTACTTCAAGACTTTGAGTTCATCCTTCCTTACATGGATTGGATTTACTCTTCTGCCGACTCCTGTATCATAGGACACATAATTCCATATTCCATTTTCATAAACGTATCCCGGTTTGTATGTTTTATATAAGTGAACCGCTAAAACTAAACATATGGTAAGGCTGAAGATAACACTTCCGGTGATTACTGCCTTCCTTCTCATTACTAACTCTCCATTCCACTGCTAATTAACTTAAGAACCGCATCTTAACAGCCATTTCAACCACTATGGCTTACCTTGGTTAGCGAATAGCTCCCTTATCCATACACAAGGATGATTTTCATAATCGTCTGAATCACAATACGGCGAAGCAGTTGGTTTTTTTGGAATTGTAAAATCAATAGAAAACTGGCCATTTAGAGATTCTTTATTACTCCCATAATTAATAGAAACTCTCACATCATACTTAGCCGGAGGTAAAGCGTCGATTACTTTTATTATATCTTCTACCGACAACTGTGCCTCGTCTTTCTTTGTTATCTTAATCCAAATATATTCTCCATTACTATTCCAGTAACGTAGAGTTTCGGACTTGCTTTCTATATAATCATAATTCAGTGAAGTACTTTTATCCGCAAAGGTTGCTTTTAATTCCTCCATATAACTTTCCACGTAAGGCTTCGCGCGGTATTTTTGAAAAGCATCTACCACATGAGAACCTGCTTCAAAGGCAGGGAGAGTAAAAATGGCCACAACGATGATGACTCCTATTGTTGGGCCTATATAGGTAGTGGACTTGTAAATGAGCCTGCCAAGAAATAAGAAGCCTATCGTTCCTACAATTGCTAAGGCAGCTACCCCGTAAGCGGCTGGCTTATTATCCTCGCTTAGAAGGCCATCATCAAGATTAAAAATAAAGAAAATAAACGCATAAAAGCATCCTACGCCGACTGCGGCCGCAAATATCTGATAGAGTGTCATCCAAACTGCTCGTGGAAATCTCATATTTTTATTCTCCTCATGAATTTTACCTTCATCATAAGGAACTAAATAGTGTCGTCATAGTACTAATTTAGTATAGTACCTGCTTAATTTTCTCTCAATTGTTGATTCATCCTATTTCTAGCTCAAGGAATCCATGCAGCAAAAAGACACTGAGATTCTATCCATCAGTGTCTTTTTCATTGAACCTTTTCCACCAACATCATGTTTCATCGTTGTACTCGGACTAATTCACTTAATCATTTCAATCAGAGAGTTGTCATTTAAAGCAACTTAATCAGCTCTTCCAGCTCATCAACCAAACCTTTTGCACGTTCAAAATCAGTATCTTTTAAAGCCAATTCTATTTTCATTTCAACTGATCTTTTATTTTGTTCTATTTCTAGATAGTCTCTATCAAAATGACTCGCATAAATCATCTGTCTAAATTTTCGCATGCTCATTTTTCGAATTGTTTTATTGTCAATGATTAGAACATAATCCATACCGTTTACAACCGAATAGAAATCATGAGAAATCATGAGAATAGCACCTTTATAGTCTTCAATGGCTTTCTCCAGTGCTAGTTGCGAGTAGGTGTCTAAATGGCTTGTCGGTTCATCAAGCAGCAACACGTTTGCTTTACTGGCAGCAACTTTAGCCAATTGAAGCATGTTTTTTTCTCCACCAGATAGAGATCCTATCTTCTGATTAACGATTTCGCCCTCAAAGCCATAGTTGGAGAGATACGATCGAATCTCATCATACGTCTTAAACCCGGCATCGATGAATTCTTCTAGTATGGTATTAGAATCCTTCAGCACTTCGCCCTGCATCTGAGATAAATAAGCCACTTTAACATCAGCGTTTATTTCAATTGAATTATGATTATTTTTGAAAATTTCTCGGAGTAAGGTCGTTTTCCCGGTACCGTTTGAACCGATAATGGCTACTTTATCCGTAGATTTTATCTCAAAGTTAACATTGTCCAAAAGCAGCTCATCAAAGGCGACGCTATAATTACTGACATTTATAACAGTGCTGTCTTCAATTTCATGGTCAATGCCAAAACTGATATTCGGTTGCTTAATCGCAACAAACGGCGCTTTAATTCTGCGCGCTTCCAATCTCTCTTGAAACCTAACTCGAGCTTTCAAGGCTTTCCCTCGAGAAGCTTCAGAATTATAAGTCGCAATCACCCTGAGGTTATTGATGATGGTCTCGTTTCTCTCCATCTCTTCATGTTCAGCGACTGCGATTTCTTGCAGCTCGATTTTTGTCTGAAGCAATGAGAAGTTATACTCGATATAGCGCCCGTCAAACTCTTGGATCTCCGTGTTTTCAAGGTGAATAATTTTGTTGAAACAATGATTCAATAGATAGCGGTTGTGCGTAATAACGAGCAGGATTCCCTTGTGAGCATTAATAAGATTTTTAAGCGCATTTAAGTTTTCAAAGTCCAGAAATACATCGGGTTCGTCCATAATCATGACGTCCGGACGACTCAGCATTTCCTTCATCACTTGAATAAGTTTGAATTCCCCGCCACTCAGATCGGATACCCTATGATCTTTTAGCCTCATGAGGTTTGCTACGTTTAGTTTCTTATTAACGTCGCTTTCAAAATCAGCCCCGCCGATGGCATCAAATGCGTCCAAAGCGAATTGATACTTTTCTAATAACGCATCGATATCCGCTGATGTTTCCATTTCCGTACAAATAGATGTGATTTCATTTTGTATCTTAATGAATGCTTCCCCTAGATATTCAAAAACGGTTGTTTCTTTCGTTTTGTCGAGTTGTGAGAATTGACTTACAAGCCCAATCCTGCAAGTGGGGTCTATGTCTAACTTGCCCTCGAACAGATATCGTTCTGGATCCACCAGTATATCGATCAATGTACTTTTCCCGCTGCCGCTTGTTCCTATAAAAGCGCAATGCTGCGCCTCTTCTAACGTAAATGAAATGTTGTTATATAGTTCTTTTTGCGGAAATGAGAAGGATAGTTTATCAACTTTTATCATCGTATGACCTTTCTTTATAACTAAAATAGTGACCATTATTAGCTGTATGCAACACATAGATGTTGAGTTTACCGTTGTTAGAGTAACACTGTTTACAACCAACTTCAATCGGATTTGTAACCCACCCCTTAGGGGTCAAAGTTCCATGCTATCTCCTCAACTGTCCTCATATAAAGCGCCTGAATGGATTTTATATAGAAAAATGCGGAACTACAGCATTAAACATGCCACGCTCCGCATTGATCTTGATTTACTACTATGCACATTTGCGCCCTTACTCTTCCCCAATAGTGATGGGATTCTCACTGTAACTAATCCAATCACTCCAGCTGGAATATAGCTTCCGTTTTTAGTATCAGTTATTCCCAGCTTTCCGGATAGTTTCGCTTTTGGAGGCAGCTGTTTGGCCTAAGAAAGACTACTAACTAATGGTTATATCTTGTTTAATATACGCCAATACCATGTTCGTCTTCTCTTCGCTTCTCAGTTTGTATCGATTTTGTAAAGTATTCAATTAATTCTCTCGCCCAAATTGCTACTTCAGCTAAACGATGATCGTGCAACTGCCTTAAAATTTCAATTGCTTGCTCATAGTATGGAATTATTGACCCGCTCCATCCGCTTGGGGTCAATTTTCGATAAATATTCATCAAAATTTTCCTGTTTGTCCCATAATTATTAAACAAGAACTCAGCAATAGACGTAAAATGTTTATCAGAGCTATATACAGGTATGATATTTGAAAGAATTAGTGCTTTATCGAGAGAATCACACCATCTAATTAAATAATCATCAGGTATTAATGAGATATACCCACTACTGGCAATATCGAAATCTACACTTGACTCTAAGAGGTGAAAAATCTCGTAACTAATTCTGTAATCTCGATCCTCAAGTAAGGTATTGCTAAGAAACGGCCATAAAATAATGAAGTGCTGCTCGAATAATATTACTAATACTTCTTTAATAGATATATTTAGATCTAGACTTCGTTTGGTATCTGAGACAGCCTCAATAATTTCAGAAATAAGAAATATTATGAAGTCTTCATCATGCTGTTCACTTTTAAGAATTAGAACACAAACGCTCTCCCAAATATGAAGATCAAGATAATTATTAGTTAATAGACATGGTAGTGTAATTATTTGTTTAAACATATTAGTCCAAGATTTTTGGAGCTCATGCTCTTGGAACGTATGCATGTATAGAAGATTAATAGCTACTGCGTGGCCATCCAAATTGTAATTCAAAAGTTGATCTAAAAACCATTTCATATCATCATAATCAAGGTGGTCCAATGCACCTCCATATTTTAAAGTTAGCAGGTCATGTACTGGAATTTTATCATCCTCAACATATTTCAGTAAACGTTCTAAATCAGGCTTTGTGGGCGTTAACACTCGAATAATGTTTAATATCTCTTTGTGTAAAGATAAATCCTGTAGCCTCACTAGAGTTTGATCTACCATCTTTGGATCTCGCAATTTTAACGTTTGCAGGAACCCACCTAGCACTATAGAGTTTGCAGTACTTGTTAATCTGGCGATACTGTTACAAGCGGCCTCTATGAAAATTTGTGGTGAATTAATTGTTTCTCCGAGAGTTCGTCCAAATACAAATCCCTGTCGCTGCTCACCATGGAATAATACATCAATATGCGTGACAAGACTTTCGATGTCAGATGATATTTTTTTTGCAAAATTAATAGCAGCAATAGCAGCCACATCTTCATAGTTTCCTTGATCATTCTTTTCGTGATGCCATGGCGGGACACTAACAAGAAGCATTAATTGATCGCTAATTTTATCGGGTTGGAGGAGATCAATCCAACTTCTTATTCGATCTAAAATCGCTGGCGGCATTTTATTACCTTCAAAACGTAAACTATCCTGAACTGCACTTAAAGCTTCAGGCCAAAGTGGACCTCGACGTGAACAGATAGTTATAATACAACTTTCAACTTCCTCAACCCTACCCACACTCAGGAGTCCCCTAATACGGCTTGCAATGAGATCTTTTGTATAATCAGCTAATTCATCATCTGAACCCACTATTTGTACTAATCTCTGTAAACATTCTCTCCAATATTCGAATATTTCTTCCCATGTGCTAGGTCTATATTCCTCTTGTGCAGGTCTGCTCCCTTGAAGTTCTGGACCTGACATTCTGGAAAAATGTCCATGTTGTAATGCGCTGCTTAATGCTTGAATGCACATCTTTTTTTTCTCAACACATCCCGTGTCAATATTATAGTCTATGAGTAATACTCTTGATTTTAAGTTTGCTTGTGTGCCCGATAAGGTAAAATGGAATAGTTGCTTGAATAGTCCTGTTGCATTATTTCCCCATGTCTCGTTTTCAGCCGCAGCTAATGAACACAGAATGGAAGCTGCAACTAAAAATGTCTCTTCCCAAAAACATAACATTTCTAATGATCGAACGAGATCTCGACGCACTTTATATTTAATTTCTAACAATTCTTCTCTAGACATTGTACCGAACACTCTATTTAATGCTTCAACTGCCGCTTTAGGGTTCACTTCAACAAATGAGCGAAAGAGTCGTAAACCCTTTTCAGTAGTTAAAACTTCCGCTTGGCCAAAAGGGGCATGGGCACCACACAAATCTTCTGTCAATTTTTGCGCCTCAGGTAAGAAGTCTAATTTTGATAACTGTTTACACAGAGCATCATCTTGACCGTTAGGGAAATCTTCTAATATCACCGCTCTAGCCCTTTCTGGGGAACAGTTCGTCCACCAGTCAGCTGCAAGTCTAATTGCAAGAGGTCTTGGAGTAACACGAACAAATCTTCCACGAACATCTAGGATTCCACGCTGTATAAAGTACCTTGTCTTTTCATAAAATACATCTTTATCAATACAACATATTTTTTCTGCTGCAAATATTCTCTGCTCAGCTTTATCCTCACTATAGCCCAATATCTCAAATAACGAACAAGTAGTAATGGCCTTGTAAGCTACAGGATCTTCATGGTTTCTGCCCCACAGTAATTTCTTTAATATTTCGTCATTTTGAAGACTACCGAGTTGTGATGAAAAGTTAATACGTGCTTCAGCAAGTAATACAGCCATTTGTGGAAAGCCTTGTGCAAAGTCAGCTATTCTATCAATATCAGGCTTAGGTAGGCCCTGATAGGCCTGTTCAAGTATTCCCTTTATGACCGAATCAGAAACAGGATCTATTTCTATATAAGGGCATGTATCGTGCTTGTCTGGATTGAAATCTAAAGTTAACAACGATAATTTACTGTTGGTATGTTCTACTTCGTCTCGCAAACGTTTATGCAAAGAAGGTTCACAGTTATCAACAATAAGAATACCTTTGATATTATTATCTACCCATGAAGAAACCATACCTGGTAGCGTAGAAGGCGAGCTTGCAGCATCCACATAGATCATCTGGTCACTAATACTTTGTTGTAAGATATTTTCTTTATCAGTTGGTGAGCGGAATGCTTCAAAGGCTAAACGTGTTTTCCCTAGTCCTGATAAACCAACAATACGTGCTACCTCTCTTGGAGCACGGAAATGGTTCTGTATTTGTTCAATGTATTGAGCTAGTTTCTCATCCAATACATATTCATAACGGTTATCTTGATAACCTTGCCATTTACTCCAGGTCCTAAAGCCAAGTGGTGTTGCTTTTCCAAGTATGTTCGCAACAAATACAATGGCAGAAATATGCTGATTCACCCATAAGGCAATGTTGTTAGCATCATACAGTTCTATTGATGCACTCTCTGCGTAAGTTTCACCTGTTGTTCTGATTGCTTCACGGAAAGCATTAATTCTCCTGGATTTCATTGCAGGTCCACAATTTCTACCATAAAAAAGCACGTACGTACCGTTAGCATCAAACGCTTCCTTCACTTTAGACTTTAATCTGGTGCTGTTTTGTAAAATTTCGCTTTTACAGTCAGAAGGAGACATGTCTGTTGCTTTGCATTGGAATAACGTAATTCGGTTAGGAATCCAATCTGTTCTGTCCACACCTTCTTGCCATTCAACTCTTCCGTCCTCTCCTTCATCACTCACTGTAATTTTCAGAGATACATTAATAGCTGAAAGTGGAATTCCAGTAGAGTTTACCTCTAGTACCAACAGTACCTGAAGAAGGTTCGTTAATTGGAGGTCGCTTAATTGCTCAATATCTTGATATGTTATCTTAAAAAATTGCGTACTCATGACTTTCTCCTTTAAAATATTAGTATTAAGTACCGACCTTGAGCTATTAATTGATAAATAGCGTCTATCGATAGGTAATTCTGCAATTACACTGGAAAATCCTCTCACAAATCGACATATTACTCGATGTCTTTCAAAATCTAGAATTAAAAACCAATCTCTTATTGTAATCTTTCTTAGCTAGGGAAACTGTTGACTCCATGTTGATTCAAATTCTACGCGCTCAGCGTGTTGACCAAAATACGAAAGTACTAAAATTGTTAGAGGATGACATCCAATTTGAAACAATTCAAAAAATTATATTAGCAGCGATAGGAAGCTGCTGACTATAAAGTGTCTGTTCAAAGTTCACTCGATTCTTCTCCGTACTGAAATTACATACAGCAACTGATTGTTGATTCTGTGTTGATTTCACAATAAAAAATACAGAGCACAGGAGGTAATTCTGATATGCTCCCCATACGGTGGACAGGTGAAATAATAAAACCTGTTACTGTAAGGGGAGCTTTTTATGTCGAGAGGAAAATATAGCGCACTTGAGAAACTCGCGATTCTCGAGGAAGTTTCGAAAGGGGAACTGGGTTTCTTAGCCGCAACAAAAAAATATAGTATCAATAAAACGTCGTTAATGAAATGGCAGCGTCGCTACAAGCTCTATGGCTTTGAAGGGCTCGAGCGCCGTACACATAATCGAAGTTATAGCGCTGAACTGAAGCTTCAAGCGGTGGCGGAATTCCTTGAGGGGAAGCTTTCTAAGTACCAGATTATCGATAAATACAAGATTGCGAGCACAACTCAGCTTTCCGACTGGATTCATAAGTATAATGGTCATAGCAGCTTAAAAGCCTACAAAGGAGAAGCGAATGCTATGACAAAGGGTCGCGCGACAACGTGGCAGGAACGAATCGACATCGTCCAGTATTGCTTGACCAATCAGCATGACTATCATAAGACCGCAGGAGAATTTCAAGTCTCTTATCAGCAGGTATACCAGTGGGTAAAGAAATTCGAGGATGGCAGTCATGATGCATTACAGGATGGCCGTGGGAGAAAGAAAGCGGCTGAAGAATTAACGGAGGCGGAACTCCACAAACTCGAATTGAAGAAGATGGAATATGAAATGGAACGGCTTCGGGCGGAGAATGCGTTCTTAAAAAAGTTACGGGAACTCCAAAGGAGGCGAAATTAAGCCAGCACCGTCAAGAGAATAACTATTCGGCTATTCAAGCGCTTCGTGAAGAAGCGTCGTTTAGCGTTCAGCTTCTGTGCGAGATCGCAGGAATTGCACGTTCTAGTTACTACGGGTGGTTAAATCACACACCCGGTCCTCGTGAGCAAGAGAATGAGCAGCTGACGACGGTCATGATGAGTATCTATGAGCGAGTAGAGCGTGTCTTTGGATACCGTCAACTCACTTTGCACATGCGCAGACAAACGGGGAAAACCATTAACCATAAGCGTGTGGAGCGACTAATGAGGGTTAAGGGAATCCAGTCCGTTATCCGGAGAAAGAGAAAGATCTATGCCAACGTCACTCCCCAACAGGTGGCCGAGAATGTACTAAATCGCAAATTCGATGCTGATGCTCCGAATGAAAAGTGGCTCACCGATGTAACGGAATTCAAGTACGGTAACGGTCAGAAAGCGTATTTGAGCGCAATTCTCGACCTTCATGATAAATCCATCGTCTCCTATGTCCTGGGGCGTTCTAATAACAATCCACTGGTGTTCGATACGCTAAAACGAGCCATGCAAGCTGCTCCCGGAAGCAGCCCTCTGCTCCACAGCGACCGAGGTTTCCAGTACACCTCTTTGAGTTTCAAAGCGCTCTTAGACGACCACAACATGGTCCAAAGTATGTCCAGAGTGGGACGGTGCATCGATAACGGTCCAATGGAATCGTTCTGGGGGACGCTCAAATGTGAGAAGTATTATTTGCATACATACCTTACATTCGAGGAGCTTGAACGAGATATTGAACGGTACATCCACTTTTACAATAACGACCGATTACAAGCAAAACTAAACGGCCTTAGTCCGATGGAGTACCGGGCAAAGGCCGCCTAATAACTTTATATTATTTCCACTGTCTACTTGACGGGGGGCAGTTCATTCTCCTCATGCTCTGTATCTAGTATCAATATACTGCTATACGTGGCTAGGCTTCTCTTCATCCCCGGTTCCAATCGGATTCCCCTCATACGAAATCCAGTCACTCCAACTCCCCGCATACAGCCTTACCTTACTAAACCCCGCTTCCTCCAGCGCCAGCACATTCGGACATGCCGTCACGCCGGACCCGCAGTACACGATCGTCTCCCGCTCCTTGTCCAGCCCCTCGAACCGTGCCTCCTGCTCTTCGGCACCCTTCCACTTGCCGTCCGCGCCGCGGCCTTCCGCCCAGAAGCGGTTCAGCGCGCCCGGGATATGCCCCGCCACGCGGTCGATCGGCTCCAACTCGCCGCGGTAGCGTGCGCCTTCGCGCGAATCGATCAGCGTCACGCGATCCTTGCCGATGTTTTCGCGCACTTCGTCCATCTCCACGAGCATGTTATGCTGCACCGTCGCGAAGAACGGCGCCGGGATCAGCACCCGCTGCTCCGCGTTGACCGGGAATCCGGCCTTCTCCCAGGCCGTGAAGCCTTCATCGAGCACATAGACCGCTTCATGGCCGAGGTACTTCAGGAGCCACCACAGGCGCGAAGCCATCGCACCGCCTTGGTCGTCATAAGCAACCACGCGCGTCTCGTTGCCGATACCGACGCGACTCAGTACACCCGTCAGCTGCGCGATGTCCGGCAGCGGGTGGCGTCCGCCGTGCTCCTCGATCGGCGCGGACAGATCCTTTTCCAAGTCCAAGTACACCGCTCCGGGAATATGGGAAGTTTCGTATGCCTCGCGGCCGGCAGTCGGTTTACCTAATTGGAACCGGCAGTCGACAATCACGATGTCGGACTCGTACATGCGGGCCAGCAGCCATTTTAGCGATACAATATTGTTCATCTATTTTCATCCGCCTCTCGAATTCGTAATCCTATAGCTGAATTATACACCATTCCGGGGACAAGGTTGAACCCGCTTCTCCCCCGCGCCCTTTACAAACCCTCTATGCCGCGCTAATCGCACGCTAACACAGATTCTCTACCATACAGAATGGACAACCTATTCCACATTATCCCAGAGGAGATGAATTCATGTTATTCAAACGTTTAATCGGCACAGCCACACTCGCCGTCACGCTCGGCGCGACTCTGCTTACGGGAACGAGCGTCCATCCGACGCCCGCTCACGCCGCAGGCAACATGGTACCGGATTACGAAGTGAAGCTGCTGATGAATCCAAGCACGGTACTCGGCTCAGATTTCAAGCTGACCAGCACGGTGCTGAGCACGTTCGCCATGCCGACGACGGTGACGAAGATGAACGTTGCTTTCCTCGACACGAATGCCAAGGACATCTACAACAACGGCTGGAGCCCACGCATCCGCAAGACCGAAGGCGAATCCGACTTCGAGCTCAGCTACAAGAAACGCTATGCGATCACGAACAACGATATTAACGCCGCGCTGACGCAAGCGAACAACGAAGGCTTCGACTCCGGCGATACGAGCTATGAAGCACAGGTCGAGTGGGGCTACCAGAAGAAGACGCTCAGCATCACGCGCACGAAGAGCGGCAGCAAATCCGGCTACAGCGGCATGGATCTCCCGTCGATCAGCGACGCCCGCAGCCTGATGATCAACAACGCGCCGGACAAGTTCAATAACTGGCTCGGCAGCAACTGGGGCACGACCACGCTCGCAAGCTCCCGCTACTATGGACCTGTACTGGCCAAACGTTCTGTCGGCACCTGGAGCGGCATGCAGCTCTATATCGAAGTATGGCCGATCAAGAACGCGGCAGGCACCGGCACGGAATACGTCGTCGAAGCCTCGTTCAAGACGACCAGCCAAGCGACCGCTTCGGCCAAGCATGACGAGCTGATCACGTTCCTCCAGAGCAAAGGCTGGTTCCTGGCGCAGGATTCCCTCAAGACGCAGCTCATCATGGACCGCTACTAATTCGGACGCATCCTCCGCATCAACTCCAAAAAAACGGGCTTCGGCGCTCACCGCCAAGCCCGTTTTTTCGTCTGATCGCACACCGTTCCGCATCGCTTTCGCCGCGCCGACGGATTTGATAGTATAAAGGGACTACCTATTCGCCGAAAGCCTGCACGTCTGCATGCCTGTATGCGCGTCGGTCCAAATCATCGCACACCAAGGAGCAACGGCATCCATGACCAATCCCGCCTCAACGACAAAGCTTAATCCCTTTACCGTCGGTCCGCTGTCGGAGCAGCTTGCCGAGGAGCTGACCGGCTGGCGCTACGAGCCGCCGTTTGATTTCTACAACTGGACCACGTGGCAGGTCATGCTGCAGCTCGGCATCGAATTCGGCGATGCCGATGTCCGCGAGCGGCAGTACGTCGCACTCACGGGCGACAACGGGGCGCTTGCCGGCTTCGCGCAGTTCTTCCCGCTCCTCGGCGTGACGCGAATCGGCCTTGGCCTTCGTCCGGACCTATGCGGTCAAGGGCTTGGACTCCCGCTCGTGCAGGCCATCGTCGCGGAGGCGATCCGAAGAGCCCCAGGCGACGAGATCGACCTGGAGGTTCATACGTGGAACGGCCGCGCCATCCGCACCTATGAGCGGGCAGGCTTCGTCATCACGGACACCTATGCGAAGCAGACGCCGTCTGGCAGCGTTAATGTGCACTGCATGAGCTACCAGGGCAACAACCCAAGCCAGTAGCCGCTCACAAACAATCTCGTGCTAAAATCCATCCACCCCGCATATCCGTAATAGTGTCATGCGTCACTATCGACAAGGAGGCGGGTCCAAATGAAAGCTTTGAATATCGTCAGCTTATTGATTCTCATTCTGGGCGGGTTGAATTGGCTTGTTGTGGGGCTGTTTGAGTATGATGTCGTATCGGAGGTTTTTGACGGTTCGGATTCCGTAGGCGCCAAAATCGTGTACATTATCGTCGGTCTCTCGGCACTTTACAGCCTCTCCTTCTTCTCCAAAGTAGCAGCCGACGAGTAAGACATTCACCTATTGGGTTGCAAGAGCTCACCGGACGGCGCGAGACACGCGCACCGGCGGGCTCTTTTTTACGTTCAGCGCTCCCCGCTCAGCTCCGCCACGTCGAGGAATAAGATATATCGCTCCCCCACCGACACCGACACCGTGCGGATGCGGTCGAAGGAATCCAGATCCGTATACGTCTGCGACACGATTGCGCGCGTCCGATCCACAAGCTGCGTGGAGATCGGGATAAAATAAGGCCGCCAACTCCAGTTATGTCCTCTGAATTCCGGCTGCCTGAGCCACTCGCCTTGGCTTCGCTGCTGGTAGTTGGAGCTGAGCTGAATCCCGTCGGCGCTGCACATATAAACCCGAATGCACGAAGACTCCATAAGGTCAGGCAGCAGACGCTCGATGAAGTGATCGCCGCAGACGCCTCCGTCCGCTTCCTCCCAGGCCGCCTCCACGGCCTCTGTAAACTTAGCCGCTTCCGCGCTCCAATGCCGCTCCACCTGCTGCATCCGCATCCGCCGCTGGTCAAGTCCGCTCTCGATCAGCGAAGCGAAGCTGCCGGGCGGCCTGAACTCCGCCTCCGCCGGCGCGAACAGATAGCCCTGCACGTAACGCGCGCCGATCTCGATGGCCCGCTGCAGGTCTTGCTCCGTCTCAACGCCCTCCACGAGCAGCGATGCGCCGATCTGATCGGCCAGCATGGAGAAGGAGCGCATTACGCCGTAATAGCCGCTGTGCCGCTCGCTTCGCTGCAGCATGTGAATATCGATCTTCAGAATGTGCGGCTGGATCTGCGCGATCCGGTCCATGTTGCTGAACCCGCTCCCCACATCGTCTATGGCAATGAGACACCCTTGGTTCCGATACAAATCAACAACCGCGCGCAGCTGTTCCATCGGCTCCAGGAACGACTCCTCGGTAATCTCGATGACAATCCGCCGGGGATCGATATTATACTTATCCATCAGCTGCAGCGTTGGCAGCTCTCCGGTCATCGCGTACGTCTGGAAGATCCATGACGGCTTCAGGTTGATGAACAGCATGCCGGATGCCGGATCGCTTCCCGAGAACTTAGCGAAAGCCATCTCCCGCAGATGCCGATCGACTCGGATCTGCTCGTGCATCGGCACCGTCTTGTCCGCGAAGAAGGGGCCGACGCTTCGCACGCCCTGGCTCGTCCGCATGCGCCCAAGCGCTTCGTACCCCATGATGCGCCTGGTATCCAGAGCGAGGATCGGCTGATAATAGGGCACGAGCGTGCTCATCCTATCCTCCTGCATGTTGGTTGCTTCACTCATCGGTGTGTCTCCTCGACTTGGCATTATGTTATATTTTCTGACATGAGCTGATTCTACCTATTGTAAAATAGCCGTAAAGCCTTGTAAAGCCCTCCCTCCCGCAGATCTGTTCATCAAAAAAACGCCGATCACCCGTTTCCGGTAATCGACGCTTTGTACGTATCGTTATAGCGCTGCGCAGACTGCATATCCAGCTCCGTCAAGCCGCCTGAGTGCCAAGTCGTCAAGCGCAGCGTCACTTTCTTGTAATCGATCGCGATGAAGGGATGATGGTTCAG
The DNA here is from genome assembly GCF_019431355.1 of Paenibacillus sp. R14(2021). Taxonomy (NCBI): domain Bacteria; kingdom Bacillati; phylum Bacillota; class Bacilli; order Caryophanales; family Paenibacillaceae; genus Paenibacillus; species Paenibacillus sp. R14(2021). Next base: position 4,137,408 of record NZ_CP080269.1, on the reverse strand, counting down.
CTCCTCTGCGATTTCGGCGATTTGGCCGACGAATGCGATGGCGTCAGGAAAGGTAACAAACCGGTAGCTGCCCTGCATCCATTTCTCATCCTGCCGTGTCCAGCCTTCCAGCATCGCGATGGCATCATCCACGGCTTCAAGCGTCATTTTCACCAGCTTCGCCACTCCGGTTCCCTCCCTCTTCCATTAGATCAAGCGGATAATCCGGCTTTCCTTCTCGTCGACCGACACCTCGATACAGTGATGCTTCGGCCTATACGTCACGACACCCTGGCCCACATGAATGACGGGGTCCTCCCCAAGGGCGTAGAACACATCGTCTGCCAGTGCTTCCATCAGCTCCAGCTGCTGCTGCCGCTCCAGCTCCTCCCAATCCGCCGTCTCCATTTCGAAGAACAGATAGCCGTCGCCGATCGAGAACATTGCCTCTTTCAGCTCTCCTAGAATCTCCTCATACTCTCTTGCATGCTTCACGCCCATGGCCCGATGCCTTCCTTTCCGCTTCTAATTCAGCTCTATGCTCACTATTCTACACGAAAACAGATTAAAACTCCTAAAACATCCATTTTGCTCTAATCTACAGCCCCTTTCTGACGATAATAAATAGAGGTAGAGTTGTCGAATTCATGTGCATTTTGTCATTTCGTCATTGCAGCACATCGGAATAGTCAGTCGCAATCTCACGCTCCTTGGGCTTGAACGGCGAATCCCGGTTCCCTATAGTCCTTATCAATCATTTAGACGAGGTGTATCATGGAAAAATCTACTGTTATTGGAATTGCGCTCGGACTTGTGGCCGTTCTGCTCGGAATGACGCTGAAGCATGCACCGATCGAGAGTTTGCTTAACCCGGCAGCTTTTACCATCATTATGGTCGGCACGGCGGCATCCTTATTCATCGGTTTCCCGCTTCATGAACTCAAGAAATTCCCAAAATTGATCAAAATGATTTTCGTCGTACAGAAAATGCTGCCCCGCGAAGAAGTCATTGCCCTCTTCATGGAATGGGCGTCCATTACGCGCCGCGAAGGCTTGCTCGCCCTGGAATCCAAGGTAGACGATGTACAAGATACGTTCCTCCGCAACGGCTTGCGCATGATTATAGACGGCAACGACCAAGATCTTGTTCGCGACGTTCTGCTTGAGGATATCGCCGCCACCGAGGAGCGCCACCGCGCCGGCGCGCTGATCTTCTCCCAAGCGGGCATGTATGCGCCGACGCTCGGGGTGCTTGGAGCCGTTATCGGTCTGATCGCCGCGCTTGCCGACATGAGCGATATGGGCAAGCTGGCCCACGCCATCGGTGCCGCATTCGTTGCTACACTTCTAGGTATATTCACCGGCTACGTGTTGTGGCACCCGATCGCCAATAAGCTGAAGCGTCTCTCCAAGAACGAAGTCGAACTGCGCCTCATGATGGTCGAAGGCTTGCTGTCCATTCAATCCGGGGTGTCGACGATTGCCATCAACCAGAAGCTTTCCGTATTCCTGACGCCGACGGAGCGCGTCAAGATGAACCAGAAGGGAGCGGAAGCGGTTGAGCAAAAAGCATAAGAGTGAGCACCACGAGGAGCACGCCGACGAAACCTGGCTTATCCCGTATGCCGATCTGCTGACCCTGCTACTCGCTTTGTTTATCGTGCTGTATGCCATGAGCTCCACGGACTCCAAGAAATTCCAAGACATGAGCGCCGCGTTCAATATCGCGTTCAGCAGCGGCATTGGCGTGCTGGATAATTCATCGGTCGTTCAGGACGGCCAGCAATTCGAGGATACGAACAAGCCGAAGCGCCATGAAGACGAAGAAGATATGCAGAAGAAAGAGCGCCAAGCGCTGATGCAGAAGGAACAGGAAGACCTGGAGAAGCTGAAGAAGCAGGTGGACAAGTACATCCAAACGAATGGCTTGACCACGCAGCTAGACACGAAGCTGAACCAGTCGCAGCTGACCATCACGATCAGCGACAGCTCCCTCTTCGCACCGGGCAGCGCCAAGGTTAAGCCGGAATCGCGCAAGCTGGCCATCGAGATTTCCAACATGCTGACCAAGTACGCGGATTATGAGGTTATCGTCTCCGGTCACACCGATAATGTGCCGATCAACAATACCGAATTCGAATCGAACTGGGAGCTCAGCTCTATGCGGGCGATCCGGTTCATGAATATCCTGCTCGACAACAAGAAGCTCGATCCGAAGCTGTTCAGCAACATCGGCTACGGCGAGTACCACCCAATTGCCGAGAACACCTCGGCCGCTGGACGCTCCAAGAACCGCCGCGTCGAAGTGTCGATCATTCGGAAATACGCGGATGCCTCCAAGGCAGCCAGTATCTCCACGACAACGAAGTAACAATCGGTTGTGGTTGCAAGAAAGCCGTCAGGTCGCCCTGACGGCTTTCTTGTTTTTATTCGCAGCTGTGCAGTGCCAGCCGCCGCTATCTGCGACGGTAAGCGCCTGCTGCAATTATTGGGACAGCTCGATCGACTTCCGCACAAGCACGTCCATCGCGTCAATGCTGACCTGCTTCGTTTCTTCGCTCAGCTTGATGATCGACAGCTCGGTGCAAGCGATAATCGCGCAGTCGCAGCCTTCCTTCGTGACCATATCATGAATGATGCCTTCGAGCTCCGCCGGGTTACTAGGGATGCCGCGCTTAATGTCACGATAGATGATGTTCATCACCTGCTGCTGCACATCCTGATCCGGCTCATGCGGGACCATGCCGAGGCGGCGGGCAGACTCGCTGTATATCCCGCTGCGAAGCGTGCCGTTCGTCGCCAGAATGCCGATCTTGCAGCCGCTGCCGAACGTCTCGCGAATCGCCTTCATCGATTCCTCGACCATATCGATGATCGGAATCGACGTCATGGCCTGCATGTCTTGAATATAATAATGTGCCGTATTGCAAGGCATCGCGATATTCGCTACCTCCGCGTATTCCAGCAGCCGAATATCCTTCTCGATTTCCTTCAGGAACAACTCGCCGCTGTTTTCCAAAATGACATGGGTCCGATCCGGTAAAGAGGCATGATTCAGGATAACCATGTCGATATGGTCTTGATCCCTGTCAGCCGCCGTGCTCTCGATAATCTGATCGATAAATACGGACGTTGCTTTCGGGCCCATTCCGCCCAGAACACCTAACCGTTTACGCTCCATTATCCAACCTACTTTATATGAAATAATCGTTCGTCTTTAACCAGCGTCTCTTAGTTGTCCTTGTTTGCAGTCTGTTGATCCAGCAGTCCAAGCGCGACCTCTGCGCCGGGGTCCATGCCTTGGCAGCCTGCGAGCAGCACCAGGTCGCCTTGATCCGCCTTCGTCAGCGCATCCTGAATGGCGTCCGGCAGCTCTGCATACAGCCTCACTTCGATGCCCGCTTCGTTCATAACCTCCATGAACACGTCGACTTCTTCATCGGTAACGATGTTATGCCTGTTCACATGTGACTGGCTGCGAGTGGCGATAATCTCGTGCAGCTCCAGCTTGGTCATCCACTTCACGATCGCTTCCGCGTTCTCCCGGTTAATGATCGGGCCGCGGGAGCCGCGAATCGCATACACCAGGTGGAACTTCTCGTAATCCATATAGCGCAGCGTCTCCAGCGTCACGTCAATGTTACCCGGATTCGCAAAATGATCGTCGATCATGATGAATCCATCCTCATGGATGAACTGGAATCGGCGTTCCACGCCGCCGAACGTGCGCAGCGTCTCTTGAATCGTCGCGATCGGTACCCCGCACAGCAGCGCAATCGCAATGGCCGCCATCGAATTATAGACGGAATGCAGCCCCGGAATGCGCAGCTCCACGTTGAACTCGCTCGGCGAGTATTGAATGCCGCCCGCTTCGAAGGGCTTCATGATTTCAACCGTGAATTTGGCCCGGCCTGTGGACAGGTCCAAGTTCTTGCAGTAAAGCGTACCTTCCGCGCTCTTCAAGCCGAACGTAATCACCTTCGCCCGCGTCTGCGTGGTAAGTGAAGCCGCATAGTCATCGTCCAGATTCAAGACGGCATAGCTCTTCTCGCTTGCCCCTCTGATCAGGCTGGCTTTGGCTTCAAAATACTGCTCGAACGTCCCGTGCGAATCGATATGCTCGCGGCTCAGGTTGTTGAAGCAGACGATGTCGTACCCAACCGTCTCCACGCGGTGAGATTCCAGCGCAGCCGAGGATACCTCCATGCTGACATGGGATACGCCCCGGTCCAGCATCTGCTTCAGATACGACTGCAGGTCCAGCGACTCCGGCGTCGTCAGCTCAGACGGAATACGCTCGTCGTCGATTTTGATGATGACCGTGCCGATCATGCCTGTTTTGAGACCATGCTGCTCTAGAATGGCATTGGTCATGTACGTGGTACTCGTCTTGCCATTGGTCGCGGTAATGCCGATCATCTTCATCTGCTCGGATGGATGCCCGTAGAAGGCGCTGGCCAGCTGCGCAAGCGCAATCCGGCTGTTCGGCACGACGAACTGCGGCACCGCGATATTCGGCTGGACCCGCTCCACAATGGCAGCGATGGCGCCCCGGGATACCGCATCGCCAAGATACTTGTGGCCATCCGTGCTGTAGCCTGTGATGCATACGAACAGATCGCCCTGCGTGACTTTCTGCGAATGATAAGAAATGCCGGCTATCGTTAGATCCTCGGCATGAATAGGTTCAATAATCGTTGTCGCTTGTAGAAGCTCCTGCAATTTCGTCATAGCTCTGGTCCTTTCTGCGAGCATGCAGCGTTCTTGAACGCCTGCATCGTCCTTGTGCCTAACGTCTCGTGAATCTGCCCAGCGCTTTGCCTGCAATCATACCGAAGAAGGCGAACGCCGGCTTCGGGTCTTTCCAATCCCAGATGGCGGGCGCTTTGGGCTTGAAGTACGACGCGATGACTTGTCCCACGGTCAGCTGACCGGTGCGAATATACCCTCTAACCGCCATTAGATCCTCGTACGCGTACCAGAATACGAGACCTGTATCCTTCTTCACCGCATGCGGCGGCAGGGGCGAGCCCGTCAGCTCCCGGTATGTGATGTACGGGATATTGACGCCTGAACGGTAGAGCAAATTGTTGAGGTTCGTAATCCGAACGTTAATCTCGATCAGATAGTACTGCCCCGTCTCTGCATCCTTCTTGAACTCGATCTCGGCGAAGCCTTTGAACCCCACTGCCTCGAAGAACTTCGCGCCAAGCTCGTACAGCTCCGGTACATAGCGCTGTCCCGTGTAGACGGATGCGCCGAAATTAATAGGGTACTGGCGGAACTTCTGGCAGGTCACCCAATGCGTAACCTTACTCTCTTGATTCATATAAGCGTCGAACGTATACATATGGTCGTCAAAACCCGGAATGATCCGCTGCACGATGACTTCCAGTCCCGCTTCATGCGAAGCCGCGATCGCCGTCTCCAGCTCCTGCTGGTTGTTCGCCTTGAACAGCTTCTTTCGGAATTTAGCGACAAAAGCAGGCGAATCTACCGGCTTGATAATACAAGGATATTTGATAATCGTATCAATCTTGTTGAAGAAGTCTTCTTCGCCGACGCGCACGGTTTCCGGTACGGCAACGCCGAGCTCTAGCGCAATACGCTGCAGTGTTTCTTTGTTCATAAGCTTCGTGTAGAGGCCCTTCTCCGTTTGCGGAATAAGGTAGCTCTCTCTCAGCTCATCGAGATATTCATCCACGACTTCCACATAATTATCATGACAAGGAATAAGAACCGGCTTCTCGCTCTGCTTGGCCGCATAGTCTTTCAGAAATTGGATGAATCCCTTCGGATCTTCCTTATAATGCGGGGCAACTAGCTGCTCCGAGCAGTATTTGGACTTCACTGCGTAGGTGTTCTTATCGGTATAATCGACTGCAACCGTATGTACCCCATGAACGCCCAAGCAACGGATCGTACTCAAACCTATATAATAATTGCATCCCAATATGACGGCCTTGCTGCTCATGAACAATCGCACATCCCGCTAGACAATATTTTTTGTGAAACCCTCTATGCAAAGTGAGGACAATCCTTTATAATTTTACTTCATGTTTTCTCCCATGGCAAGATGAAACGGCAGTGGCGGCCCTTGGCACCACTGGAAATTTCACCCTATACATGGCGCTGGAACGTGCAAAAAAACCAACATCGCCGTCGACTGCGTCGAACGATGTTGGTTTAGCTGTTATTTCCCGGGAAAAGCAGGGTGGCATCTGATCACTGGTAGTCTAATAGAGCAAACAGCTCGCTCAGCTCTCCCTTAGTCAAGTCGCGCCACTTGCCGTTCGCCAGCTGCCCCAGATGGATGTTCATAATCCGGACGCGCCTTAGCTTCTTGACATTGTAGCCGAACGTTTGGCACATCCGCCGGATTTGGCGGTTCTTGCCTTCCGTCAGTGTTATCCGGAATACCCGGTCGGACTCCTTCTCGACTTTGCAGGGCAGTGTCATCGCGCCGAGAATACGGACGCCTTCGCTCATGGCTTTGAGAAACCGCGGCGTGACGGGACGGTCCACCGTGACTATGTATTCCTTCTCATGCTTGCCCTCCGCGCGGAGAATACGGTTGACGATATCTCCGTCATTCGTGAGCAGAATGAGCCCCTCGGAGTCTTTGTCCAGTCTGCCGATCGGGAAGATACGCTCCTCATGCCCGATGTAGTCGACAATGTTGCCTGCGACTTGAGCCTCGGTCGTGCTTGTGATGCCTACAGGCTTGTTCAACGCGATATACACATGACTCTTCTGCTCGCCGATGGGACGACCGTCTACCCGCACGTCGTCGCCAAGCTCCGCTTGACTGCCGAGCTCCGCCACTGCGCCATTAATCGACACGCGGCCGCTCTCTACGAGTTTATCGGCCTCTCGCCGAGAACAGAAGCCCGTCTCGCTAATAAACTTGTTAATCCTCAACTGACTTGTTCACCCCGCACGGTTACCCTATCTAATATCGGCTAATTTACCGTTATCGCATGGTTCTCATAAATTTTGATGACGGGATCAGGCCCGTCTGTTACAGGTGCTTCAGCCGTTCGTCTCATGAAGGAAGCCACATCCTCCGCCCGAACCGGCCGATACGATCGAAGCGGTCCTTGCATCACGGCCTTCAACACCGGACTCAGCAGTATAGCCAGCTTCTCGCCAAGCCGGAATTCCTCCCGCTTCCCCAGGAGCAGCGATGGACGGACAATATGCAGCTCTCGCAAGCCCAGCTCGCCGAGCAGCGCTTCCATTTCACCCTTCACGCGGTTGTAGAAGATTGAAGACTTTACGCTGGCGCCCATGGCCGAGACGATGATGTACTTCCCTGCTTCGCGTGACTTCGCCCATTCCCCCAGCGCGACCGGATACGCCAGATCGACCTGGCGGAACGCTTCCTGCGTCTTTGCTTTCTTGATGGTCGTACCGAGCGTGCAGAAGACGATGTCTGCTTCCACGTCGGCCAGCGCTTCCTCCAGCCGGTCAAAATCAGCCGTGAGCACGGTCATCTTCGCGCGAGCTGCGGCAGGGACAGAAAGCGTACGAAGCGGTCTTCGAACGAGCACGGTCAGCGTCTTGCAATTATCGTCACCGAGCAATTGCTGGAGCAGCTCGAAACCGACAAGGCCGGTTGCCCCGACAAGCAGCGCGCTGTAGCCATTCGTATCCACCATGCGCTTCACCTCTCATGTATGTATATTGTACATGAAACCGCGAATCCCTGCTTGCTAGGCATCGGAACCGGCTTCTTTCAGCAGCGGGAGAGTAATGATGACGGTCGTACCCACGTCCACCTTGCTCTTGATTTCGAGCGTGCCCTGATGGCTCTGGATGATGCGTTGACTGACCATAATGCCAAGCCCTGTCCCCTTGTCCTTATCGGTATAGAAAGGATCGCCCAGCTTGGCGATCTTCTCCTCGGATATGCCGATACCTTCGTCCATGATGGATATTCGCAGCTGCTGTGCTTCCTGCAGGGACACATCGATCGTAATCATCCCGCCGCTCGGCATCGCTTCCATCGCGTTCTTGAGTACATTGATGAATACCTGCTTCAGTTGATTTTCCTCGCAGGATATTCGGCATTCCTCGTCGCAGAAGTACGCATCAAACACAATATTGCATAAATGCGCTTGGCTGTCCAGAAGCGAAATCACATCTCCTAGTATAAACCGGATATCCTTCTCGACAAACCGTGTCGCCTGCGGCTTCGCTAGAATTAGAAACTCGCCGACGATCAGGTTAATGCGGTCGAGCTCCGACAGCATAATTTCGACATGCCGCGTATTGAGCTTCGACGTTTGCAGCTGCAGCTGCAGAAACCCCCGAAGCGTCGTCAGCGGATTGCGGATCTCGTGCGCGACGCCGGCGGCAAGCTGTCCGACTGTCGTCAGCTTCTCGGATCTGCGAAGCAGCTCCTCCATCTTATTGCGGCTCGTCATGTCGCGCGTAATGCTCGCGATCGCCCGAATCTCACCGTGCTTATCGCGAATCGGAGAGGTCGTAACGCTCACGGATATCCATTCTCCGCTCTTCGTAACACGCAGCGTCTCGCGCGCAGTCAGCAGCTTCCCGGACTTCAAGCATTCCATCTTCTGCTCTTCTTCTTTATCCAGATGCTCCGGAACAAGCGGCAGCGAGCGGCCGAGCGCCTCCTCCGTCTCATAGCCGAACAACTGCTCGAAGGCGCGGTTTACCTGCGTAATTCGGCCATCGAGATCCACGACATGGATGGCATCCGTCGTATGATTAATGAAGGATTCCAAGTATTCTTTCATCGACCGGTTCTCTTCGAATGCCATCTTCAGCTTCGTCATATAGATGCCGAGATTCTTCGACATCGCATTGACCCGCTGCGCCAGCTGTCCCAGCTCATCCTTGCGTTTTACCTCGATGGAACTCTCGAAACGTCCCAATGACACCTCGTTCACCTTCCATAGAATCGAACGAACCGGGCGAAGCAATATATCCGACAGCCAGTAGCTGCAGATCACCACAATAATGAGAAGCACCGTCGATATGAAAACCTGATTCGACCGCTGTTCATCCATCAGCCGCATAAGCGGTTTTTTGTCCATTACCAGCCTGACAACGTAAGGGGTCGGCTCCTTCATCAGGATGAAGCTCTTAATGACGGCGCGACCATTAATCGAGGTATAGCGAATCACGGCCTTACCTCGGAGCGCCTCCGTCACGCTTTGCGCATCATCGTTCAAGTCTTTGAATGAATACGTGCCGAAGGGAACAGGACGCTCCTGCAGCTGCTTGCTGTTAATAATCGAAGGGATACTGATAATCGAATCCTTGTTGAACAGCGCAGGATTGAACCCGGTGATCTCCAGAATCGTCGGATTACCGCTCTTCATTTCGTTCGAGAATTCATTCGTTTGCGCGATTTTGCGATAGTCGCTTAATTGATCGCTTTCCATATAGCATCGAATGATATAATTGCGATTAGCATCGGCGTAGAAGGTTTCTTGTGCAAGGTGGGCGTTCGCCCCCAGCATGGAGACTTCTTCAGGTCCCGCCCAAAATTGGTAGGACGGCTCCTTCTGCGCAGAATTGATCACTTTACGCTCTTGCCAGGTTGAACTTAAGTTGCCTAATTCGGCAGGGTTCGTGGAATAAACGATGTGTAAATCGTTACCGTTTTTCGTTAAGAGGGACATGGTGGGAACGCCTGACAGAGCAGCGGCCTGCGCAAGCTGGGTACTTGTGATATCCTTGATATCAAGGGGGAGCTGACTGGCTGCGGAGAAAGAGGCCATCTTCAATTTGTCGACCAAGACGGACTGAACGAATTCATTCTCCTTCGCATTCTGCATGACATTAGCAGCAATTTGCTGGCTGATCGACATCATGCTCATCTCGACTTCGGATTTCAAATTGATTCGTGTCGAATATTCGTTCAGGATCATATTGAGAATTAACAATATGAATACGATGGTTGAGATCATAAAGGATAGCTTTGTCTTAACCGACAATATGCGACACACCCTTTTTGCACACGAATAGACATCTTATTTGGATCATAACACAACTGTAAAAAAATGAAAGCAATTCCCAACCGCTTGCTTTATCTAATTATTTCGCGTAATGCGTATATCCGCTCACAAATGTTGAATACGTCATTGTTTAAGATAAAGTTGTGCACAGATTTCTCCCCATATTCACAAGCAAAGTGAATAGATTGTGAATAGAGTTGTGAATAAATTATAGTTATCCACAATTTTATACACAAGCTGTTAACAACGAATGCGTGTTCGTGGCACAATTCGAGCAATATCGACAGTCGTTCTTCGTCGAATAAGGCTTTTGATCGCAATAACAGCGTTAATGGAGGCATTCAAGTATGAATCAAACAGACTATTTTCAAGAAGACGATTACCTTTATATGCAGGCGGCTATAGAAGAAGCAAAGCGTGCAGAAGCCATTGGTGAAGTTCCGATTGGCGCGGTCATCGTGAAGAATGGGGAAATCATAGGCAGGGGGTTCAATCTGAGGGAGACGAATTTGGATCCGACCGCACATGCCGAGATGATTGCCATTCGGGAAGCCAGCCGCAATCTGGGTGCTTGGCGATTACTGGACTGCACGTTGTATGTCACGCTGGAACCTTGTCCGATGTGCGCGGGAGCGCTTGTTCAGAGCCGGATTCGAAAAGTAGTGTACGGCACAATCGACCCCAAGGCCGGTTGTGCCGGTACGCTCATGAACTTGCTTCAAGAGCCCCGGTTCAATCATGAGACCGAACTCGTCGGCGGGCTGCTGCAGCAAGAATGCGGAGAGTTGCTTACCCAATTTTTCCGTCGTCTACGAAAACGTATTTAGCTGGACACTCTTGACCAGTTCGTTCTTCTGAAGCTGTTGTAACGTCACAATAAGCTCATCAGCTGCTTCACTTATAGCAAGTACCTCAGGGTCAGTTAAACTTCCGCGTGCTTCGGCAGCTTCGAACAGCTTTATGCGGAGCACCTGCAATTCATGGAGTAATTTCATTTTGTCGTTCATGACGCCCTCGGGACAGCTCCTATCGCATCATCATCAGTTACAAAAAGTAACAACCTAATTATATACGTTGGAGGCTGTAATTTTTGTAAAATCTTGTCGACTAAATTTCGTATAAAGCGATAAATTTTCGACAATTTTCTACAAAATAACTTTAATTAGGGACCTATTTCTCACTTTTTTCTCCCATTTAGGACTATTTAACTTCCTTGTTCGACCACGCTGTGTCGGTTTATTACAGGCGATTACGCCATTTGGCACTGCCGATGGCAGTTGATTCCTCTGAGTCCTTCATGCTATTATTAACCTTACCGCGCGCCCGTAGCTCAGCAGGATAGAGCGACAGTTTCCTAAACTGCAGGTCGTACGTTCGAATCGTATCGGGCGCGCCATATATAATAACTCAAACCCTTGAGAATCAAGGGTTTTTTCTTTTTCACTAAACATCCCGTTCGCACACAATACAATATTGATAATTGTTGGTAAAGACATTATTTATAGAGGATATTTTTCAATACGTTTTTCTTAGTCTATTGTCACAGAGCAGTTCCCTTAGTCGTTTTATGTATGTACATTAAAATCAATGAAGAAAATCAAAAACATAGAATATCTAGGAAGAATAAATATGAAAATCGTAGTTATCGGTGGTACTGGAATGATTGGAACAAAACTTGGTAAAAAACTAATCGATCTTGGTCATGAGGTAGTCGCTGCATCACCTTCAAAGGGTGTTAATACGATTACGGGTGAAGGACTGGCCGAAGCACTTAAAGGTGCTCAAGTCGTGGTTGACGTTTCGAACTCACCATCTTGGGAAGATGCAGCTGTATTGGAATTCTTCGAAACGTCTACTCGTAATCTGCTTGCTGCTGAAGCAGCTGCTGGAGTCGGGCACCATGTGGCGCTATCCGTCGTCGGTACGGATGGTCTTCTATTTAGCGGTTATTTCCGTGCGAAGATGGCCCAAGAGAACTTGATTACTTCTTCTAACGTTCCTTATACAATCGTTCGCGCGACACAATTCTTCGAGTTCGCCAGCGGTCTCACCGCTATTTTCGCGGAGGACGATATCGTACGTACGCCGAACGCTTCGATACAAGCGATCGCTGGTGACGACGTAGCTGCCGCTTTGGTTGATTTCGCAGTCGGTGCACCATTAAATGGCCTTATAGATATTGCTGGTCCTGAACGGATTAGCCTCAAAGAATTCGTTACACAATCCATGCGTTCAACTCAAGATAATCGTCAAGTGGTCGCCGACGATAAAGTGACTTACTACTGTGCTCCAGTGACCGAACTATCCCTTGTTCCACAGAGCAGCAACCCACGTATCACTTCCACCCGTTTCGAAGATTGGCTTAAACGTCAAGCGTAATGTTAAAAAGCCCCTGTCTGGGGCTTTTTTTGATTTCACTTCTCAGCACGCATTGACTATCAAAGCTCTGCCCGCCAATTAAGTGTCACATTATTCGTACCCGTTACCGGTGCAATGCCGAAAGTTACTGTCAAGTTGGCGGCATCCGCCGCTACGCGCTTAACGACGGCGTTTCCAGCATCAATACTGACCGCTTGAACAAAATAAGCGGAAGGCACCGCACCCAATCCGTGCGGGATGACTTTCGTCATTGCTGCACCGTTGCCGTTGTACACAATTTGGCCGGATCTTTGAGATTTAATGAACCCGAACTCGGCCCACGTTCCCGGCTTACCAGATGCCACGCATACCCAACCTATCGCTGTCCCATCTGCAGGCGCTGTATGATACATGACGTCTCCAACGTAATATTGTTTAACTGCTCCCGAAGGAACTGCACTTCCGTAGAGAAGGCGTTTGCCGAATATGTTGTTGCCAGGCATCGTCAGAAACTGTACCTTATCGGTGTTATTCACAGAAACGAACTGACCGCCATATGCCACTTCATTGCCAACTAACGTGCAGTTAACGATATTGTCTTGTGTTGAGGGCAGGTTAATGGCATTCTGCCCTGGCACCTTGTTCAACGGCTGTCCCGTTGAAGTTATAATTGTCTGGTCCATCTCATTCATCACTGTGTTGCCGCAAGTGGTGAGACTCTTGATCCGGGTGCTCGATCCGAATTCAATGCCGCTGTAAAGCGTATAGCTTTGGCCGCCAGAATAATCGTATCCTGCCTGATAGTTGTATATATTATTGTTGTTGATAGCCGCCTGATGCATATGCGTCGAGAGGTTGGCGTTAATGTAGATGCCCTGGCGATGAACATGACTGATCGTGTTCCCTTCAACTTTCAGGGTACGCATGATTTCGCCGAGGTCACTCATCCGCCAAATATCCACAATGATGCCTAGCTTCCCGCCGCCGAATACCGTATTGTCCTGAATGGTACAATCATAGGCGCGGCTTACCACGATTCCGCTGCCTGTCGAGGTTCCGCCAGCCACACCTGCTGCGGGGTCAAAGACCGGGGCATAGATATAGTTGTCCTGAATTTTAACGTGATGCGACTCCACATAGATCGCATGATAATTCGTCCCATTTTGCGCGATTTCAGTGCCGTAATTATGAATGTTATTATCCGTGACAATGACGGTCGAGTTCGATTCCTGACCGATAAATATAGCCCATTCTCCACAGTTTCGAATGACGTTGCCTGATACCTTAATTTTTTGCATGTTCGATGAACCGATCGAAATCGCTTTGTGCGGGTGGTCATAGATGAAATTATTAACAATTATCACATCGCCTGGAATAACAGTTCCCGGCACATCCGGCATGGTATCTGTCGTCTTATAGCCGCCATCCCCCTCGATTCCCATGTCTCCGTTGTTATGAACGAAGTTCCCCGAAATCAAGAGCCGCTTCTGATAAGCAAACATAATGCCTTCGTCCATGTTGTCATGAACGATGTTGTTGGTCACTTCATAGTCGTATGAATAGGGACTCTCTTGCACCGATTGTCCAGGCAAGTACCCTCCAGATAATGAAATGCCGTTGCGGCTTACGCCATTGGAATAGGAGTAACCGTTTTGAGCCGTATACGCGAATTGTCCATTATGATGCACTTGATTCCTGCTAATAGCAACAAACGTGCAGCCATACGTATAAATGCCGGAATTCAGAAAGTTTCTGACCTCGCAATTCGTTATCGTAAGGTTCTTCACATACAGGCATTTGAATCCTGCACTATTCGCCTCTTTCAGATACCCCGTCTGGTCGATACTCGATGCGTTCCCGTCAAGCACCAAGCCGTCAAATTGAATATGGCTTCCGAAAGCGTCCTTCGTAAATGCCCGCCTGTCTGCCAGCGTCCCTGGAACGAACAGCGAGTTAATACCCCCGAAGAAATGATCGTTATCGTTATGAACGGTGGAAGCGATGACCTTGACTACGCTTTGTCCCTTGTTCCCGAAAAGAATCATATTGGACGGTACAATAATTGGCTTCCTGACATCCACCATATAGGCCGCGTCAGGCGCCGGGAAATAGACAGCTCCAATCCCTTTCCGACTTGCGTCAGCAATAGCAGCTTGGATAGCAGCCGTATCGTCATTGACGCCGTTTCCCTTTGTACCATATAAACGAACATCAACATAATTTTTCTTTAGGGCTAACGCTGTTGTGATTGCATCAACCATCTAATTGCCCCCCTTAAATCAATACTGCTTTTCCTACGCCCGTGACACCCTCCGGTCACTCGTCCTAATCTGAATCGGAAATAACCTGCAGCTTGATTCATCACAGGGAACATGAACACCGCTAGGATCTGCTATTTCAAAATATGCAGCTCGGATCCTACTTGTCCCTCGAATTGCAAACGTGTCCTATTCCTTGGCGCAGGACTGAAATTACCGCTTAATCAAAAGGGCTGCTTCCCGGTTGCCACCGCAGAAACAGCCCAATTCTTCGTCCCTTGCTCCACTCTCTATTGCTTCTTGCCAAAAAACGCCCGGGTATCCAATCGAGCCTGCGTCGGCAATACGCGGTCTAGTTCCTCATCCAACCACGATAATTTCTTGCTGCGCAAGTAATTTTGCATAGTCTCCTCGGCTTCGAGCATAACTAAATTAATCGAACACGCGCCTGTGGACACCGAACAGTCAGAGCAGTCGTTGTTACGATACAAGTACCCCTTATCTTTAATATTCTGGCATTGAAAAGCCGGTTTCTTGCCTTCGACGGCCTCCACGACATCCCAGAAGGAAATCTCGTCAGGCGTTCGCGCAAGCTTGAACCCTCCTTTAACGCCAGGAACGGACGTAACAATTCCGGCCCTCGAAAGCTTCGTAAACACTTTGGACAAGTACGTCTCAGGAATGCCTTGAAAAAAAGCAAGTTCCTTGATTCCGATTGTTGCCTCACTCGGGATTAAGTAAACCAGACAGTGAAGCGCATATTCCACTCCGATACTATATTGCATTGCCAACCCCCATTTCAGCATGGGTAAATTACTTCTAATCTATAGAATAATGGAGCCATTTGTCAATTGCAGTACTTTCCAAAAAAATTGATTTGACTTCAAATGGCGGCAGTCGTATATTAGAGTCAAATCAAATCGGCGATTAATTCTGTCGCCAATTGGACTATACTATACTTAGGAGTGATTCCACCATGGAAAAAATGCTTGTCATCAACGCGCATGCTACTGTCGACTCCCCGGCATCCGTAAGTCTTGAAGTCGGTAAACACTTTATTGAAGCTTACCGCAAATTGAACCCTAACGAAACGATCGAACAAATCGATCTGTACGCTGATGAGATTCCAGCCGTTGACGGCACGGTTCTTAGCGCTTGGGGTAAACTCGCTTCCGGTGGAGAGCTCACAGACGAAGAGAAACGCGTTACTGACCGTATGAACGAAGTGCTGCAACAATTCAAAGGCGCCAAAAAATACGTAATCATCATGCCGCTTCACAACTTCAACATTTCTTCCAAGCTGAAGGATTACATGGATAACATCTTGATTGCCCGCGAAACGTTCAAATACACGGAAAATGGCAGTGTAGGCCTTCTCAAAGACGGCCGCAGCCTGCTCGTTATCCAAGGCAGCGGCGGTATTTACACGAACAATGACTGGTACACGCAGAATGAGTTCTCCCATTTATATTTGAAATCGATGTTCGCTTTCCTCGGCGTTGAAGATTACCAAATCATCCGTGCACAAGGCACTTCCGTGCTCGACAAAGCTGTCGTGCTGGAGAAAGCAAACAAAGAAGCCGAAGAAGCAGCGGCACGTCTTGCCAAAAAAGTAACAGTCTAACCCCCTAAACAACTTGCACTAAACGGCTTCAACATCAAAAAAGGCGTTCATTTCCAGGTAGGAGATGAACGCTTTTTGTGATCCTTTTACTTATGAGCCGGCAGGCAGCAATGATTCTACAGGCACGGCATCTTTCGGCAGATCATATTCGAATTTTATCTCTTTATTAAGATCATCCATCGCCATATTGAAATGAATGGCCATCTTCAAAGCTTGCCCCGCATCGGTCTTCTCTACATTCATTTGGACGTCCTCGTAGGTCAAATAATCGTCCTTGATTCCGCCGGTAACCTCAAAGGTATGAATGCGAACAGCCTTCTTCAAGGTCTCGGCTGTTACTTCCTTCTTGGACGCCTCCAGTTGTTCCTTTGAGAGCGGAAGTACTTTCATGTAAGCTTCGTTCTTCAGCAGTAGATCAATGATGGCAGGCATCGCCTTCTCCGCGATTGCACTTAATGCCGCATCGGCATTCTGTTCGTTAACGGACATCCTTATGAAGCGGTCGCCTTTATAGTCGGCGGGAAGTCCTTTCACGTCGGCAGCTTCCGGCTCACTGAAATACGCTTTCTCATCTAAACTGTCAAACAGTGTCTTCAGCACATCTTGGCCAAGCTTCTGCACATCAGACTCAGCGGAAATATCCGGCGTTCCCTGCTCGGCTGCCAGCTTCTTGGCATCAATTTCTACGAATTTGCCGGCGATCGTATCCGGAAGCGGAACACCCGGAATTTGCGGCACCTTGATCCACACTTTCTCCTTCGTAATAATGACCGGGACGACGGCCGTTATCTTCACATCGCCGCTGCCAAGTGTAACGTCAAAGGTCATCTCTGCACGCTGCGGGTCTTTCTGCACCGCGCCATGGATTTGAATCACTGCTCCCTTAAGCAGAATCGGCAGGGCTGCCATAACAGGCGAAGCAGCCTCCGCGCCGGCAATTGGCGGGAGCGTAATATCATCAATCGTAAGCGTTCCTTTATAGGTCATGCTTGTGGCCGCACTCGTCTTCGTCATCGCATCCAAGATAGCGTCTTTGGGCGAACCGGAGGAGCTGCAGCCTGTCAGCACAGCGATCCCCGCAGCAAGCAGCAATATTGTACCTTTCTTCCAACCTTTCATTTCCAAACCCCTCCCTTTATATGAGCAACTTTCATTTTAACCCATCGCCTGGAAATCTGGAAGACCAGACATACATCCCCTCCACGTGAAAAAGCCCCTTAATTCCGGAATGGATTCCGGGATCAAGGGGCAATCATACAGGTAAGAGTGCACTAGCCTTCAGTGTTATGGTGACTTACATGGTTAGCCTGCTTCGTTTTCTTCGAGCCTGACAACGGCTCTTGCGGCTGTGATTGCGATTGACGCGATTTGGGCCGCTGCCCAGCGTACGGATCTGGCACCGGGACGCTCTTTGATTTACCGCCCATCAGATGGCACCTCCTTCATGATAGATGAATTAGCTGCGGGAGTGGTACAAATCCGTAGGCTCGTCATGGTTCAACTGCGATTGATGCCTCCTGTCATTCGTATCTTGCTGCAGCTGCTGCGCTTGGTGGCTGTTGACCGGATTTTGATCCAGGTCCTCTACGACATTGCTTAAATTCTTATCTGCCGTTCCTTTAACCTTTGTCATCGCTGCTAACCCGCCTTTACTTGTGAGTACCTAGCTCGCTCATACCTGCCTTATGCGTGAGTCAATTCGTGCAGAGCTTGGGCACACTCATGAATGTGCCGTCTGTAGTCCTCCACCAGCTGCTGGATAATGTCGGTCCGCTCATCTACCGAACGGCCGTCCTTCTCCACGTCAATCAGCGTCGTCTGAATTTCGCGGTTGTCCACATAGGTCACTTTGAAGTCAAAGGTGTACATCTGATGCCCCGCTGTTTGAATCGTCAGACGCAGTGCCCTAGGGTCCGCTTCGTCGGCCATTACCTCTGCACGATCAGCCTCATTAAGCGTATCTGGGAGCACACGCTGCCAAGCTGCCGTCAGCTCCTGCTGATCAATGGACAATTCGTCACGTTTACTCATTTGGCTTACCACCTCCAAGCCTTAATATGCGGCTCAGAGTCCCTTTTTATGCGGGAGCCGGATAGGCGGTACTTGACTGCGGATGATGGAAATGCAAAAAACGCCCAAGCGATTGCCCGCTTGAGCGCTGTTATTTATGATATGGCGGAGAGGGTGGGATTCGAACCCACGTGGGCTTGCACCCTAACGGTTTTCAAGACCGCCCCTCGTTATAAAAACCCGCCGTCCTTTTTACTGACTGAGTTTAAGGCACTTTATGGTTGAACCGCTACAGCGGTCTAAGTATTAACGTATATTTTGATCACTGACCGATAGACAACTTCATTTTATTATCTTCCGATGCCTAAGTCAATTATTTCATGTTCCAGTGCTGAAAACTTTGAGGCAAAAAATCCAGGATTTCCAAATTGTAATTTTGAATCAGCTAACGAAACAAATGTAAGCAAGTGTCTTTGTTTTTTACAATAACCAACAATCGCTATATCGTCTCTGCCTTCAAAGGCATATGGATTTAAAAATAATAAATATGGTACTGAGCAAAAATATCCCTTGTATGAAACATCAATAGTTTTATGGTCTTGAATCCAATGGTCTCCAAACTCAGATACTCCAACACGCTTTTGATTAATAAATAAATATACCCTTTCAATAGAAAAGTGTTCCACGCCTACATAAAGAGAACTATTTTCTAAAATAACGGGATTAACTTCTTTATCCTTTCTAAAAAGGGCTTCAATCATTTCTTTCACCACGTTCAAAGGTTGAAATTAATAACGCATGCTTTAGCTCCTCAATTTCTTTTACCAAATCCGTCATATCCTTATTTATTATCTGTCTTTGCCCTTTTCTTTCTTCAAAATTAATTTCAAACTTACGTTTGATTTGTTTGTTTGATCGCGATTCTCTTAGAAATCTAAAGTAGGTAATAGTTGCCTCAACAAGTTTTGGTTTTGCCGAATTGAAGTAATCTGGAGCAGTATCAAAAAAGAAAAGAACTTCCTCTCCTTTTTCTAGAATAGGCATTCTTTTGAACATTCCTAAAGTGTTAAGTGTCCCCTCTCCATAAGGTAAATCAGGTGTGAACATCACATTTATATCATATGCAGGACCGCCACCCGTATTTTTTAATACAAAATAAAGGAAATTAGAGTTTTTTCTATCTGGCAACAATCTAATAGTCACTGCTGGCTCTTCGATACTCTCTCGCTGTTTCCGTGCCTCTCTTAATGTTAGATAAGTTATTATTAAAAGAACTAACCCTCCAACAGCGGCAACAGCAGTAGATACTGCTGATAATTTTGAGTAGAAATTAAGATCAGCTTTATGATCATCAAAGACATGAACTAGGTGGAAGACTAATTCAAATAGTATTGCAATTAATAATAGTATGATTACTACACGAATAATTTTCAACATCTAGATACCACCTATAGTTTTCTTTGGACGATATGGAACGAATGATAACTCTTAAAATAAACCTTTGTAATACTTATTACATTGAAATGAAAACCAACGACACTACCTCGGCAAAGAAAATCTTTTGATTAGCTTATCACTATCAAACTTTCACTACTCCTGTCTATAGATCAAACAATGTCTCGGTCATCGCTAAGTAATCATCCACATTGAATCGACTTGAACTGCCTTGAAAAATCCATGTGGTAATAGTGATCTACTATATTAAGAGTAAATTACATTATAAAAATATCTACCATTGTCATCCATGCTAAGCCAGTGTTGGAAGCTACTTATATTCTGTAACGAGTCAGATTTACTTATGAAATATGAAGCTGGAATTGTAATTTGATTTTCGTCTTCAAATGTAAATGTTATCACTAACTCAGTATAATCGTCATCGGGGTCATCTTTAGAAAGATGCGCCTTGTAGGACTTATAATGAGAAATTTCATCTGTTTTACAGATTAGTTCCACGATCTCTTCTTCTGTAATTATTGTTTGTGTCTTCTCTTTGATGTATCGAGGTGCGCCGAGTAAAGACATAAATTCAAGTTCCGACAGCACTTCATCTTGAATTTTTTTTCCGCAAGACTTCACTAAAGCCCTACTTATTGCAATACCAATCCTCGTTATCATATGTATTTGTTCATCTGTAACTGACAAAGTGTTCCCGTGAACAAGTCTGCTCCTAAGTCCATAAAAATCTTTAACATCTTTATATATAGATTGACGTTCACTGAACGAATCCCCAACATATAAAGCAAGATATAACCTCAGTTTGAAACTGATTTGTTCTTTGTCTGTAGCTAAAAGGCTTTCAAGTGCTACTGCAAAATCTAGAATTGCATCCTCTGCGTATGTTTGATTTATTCCGGAGGTAAACTTCTTTGCAGAAAGCAACCACTTCTTCTCTCTGTTATTAATATGTGCATCTGCAACCGATACGAAAAAACCAACCAAATCTTGATTAAATCTATTTTGGGATGAACGCGTAAAGCTAAATGGATGGAACATATAATCTCGCTTGAATAGCTCGTCGCTAAATTCGATGTTCCTACCTGTTACACTGGGATTGGAAATTCCATAACTCGCACCACTGTCTTTTCGAAATCCGTGTATTTGCCCTAACGCATACGGACAACTATGAAAGATACATAGTGCCTGATGGGCAAGTGTTATTGAACCAAGTACATCATCTGCATCTTCAATTTTCTTGGAACCCATTGAATAGTACCGATTGTCCGTAGAAACAGCAACAAAATAATAATCAGGTTTCCTTGAATACTTATCCATTCTTGGATGATACAGATCGTCAAACTCATCTCTTCTTGGCATAATGTATATATATTTGCTTAACTGATATTGATTCTCATTGAGCTTTACTCCATATACTGACGCAATTGCGATACTTATTGCATCGGGAAATAGAGCGAATAAACTATCCAGCGTCCTCAATCCAAATACCTCCCATTGGTCAATTCTTATGTCTCGATAGATTGTTCAACATGAATACATTCCATATTTATACCAAATGTCCTGCAAAACGCAATGCATTGCCTTCGAGTCATGTAATGGTATAAAAAAAACACCCAACGGCTTAGTTGGATGCCTGTCTTTTCGCAAATTCATTTGCTCTTCGATAAAAAGTATTTGGTTTCATCTCAGCTCGTTTCATCGCATCTACAGCGGTAATGTTTCCACTTTTCCATTCCTCATATATACGAAGGAAATCTGTAGTAATCTCCTTCTTAGGTCTACCAAACTTTACTCCATTCTTTTGTGCGACTTCAATTCCCTCAGACTGTCTCTGCTTGTTCTTCTTACGTTCTTGTTCTGCGACATAAGACAACATACTTAAAAATTGATCTTCGAGTACCTTACCCAAGTCACCCATTGTCTTGAACTTACGACTATCAAACAGCGACTCATTTTCAAGTACAATAATATCTGCATTGACTTCTCTGGTCAGGTACTTCCATTCAGCGATAATCCCATCATAATCTCGTCCTAAACGGTCTAGGGCATCAAGGTACAGTAAATCTCCATTACGAATAACAAGTCGCATCGCTTGGTACTGAGGACGGTTGAAGTCTCTTCCTGACTGCTTATCAGTAAAAATATATCTATCTTCAATGCCTATCTCACGCATTTTTATTATTTGTCGTTCTGTGTTCTGGTCTTTCGTTGAGACACGCACATACCCAAGGTTCATATCGAGCATCCCCTTTGACATATTCTTAATATGTCAATAAGTATATCATGTTATTGAAATGTTTCATATATAATATTTATACATTTTGAAACATCTATATTGATGTGTTTCTCTATGTTGCAAAACGTATGCTTTTTGCAAGGCTATTAGAGGTTATTGACCGTATAGCCCAATCGACTGGATATGATTGTAAGGTGGAGTGATCTAGGGAGGGTGTACATTGCAAATACGAGAAATGCTTGTTGAGATGGAAGAAAGATTAGACAATATTAATGACCACACAGAATCAGTAAACGCTGTTGTAGATGCGCAGAGAGCCTTCTACACAATATTCGGCAAAGTAACTAGTACAGTGTCCAAGAAACAGTTCATGTTGCTTCTACAACTAGTAGATGCTACAAATTGGCTACGGGTATGTGAAGCGCACGCCGGCTATAAGATTGGCTTTCTTGATGCGGTAGATTTGTATAGAAAATGATTCTCCTCAACAGAGGGGGCTAGGTTTACAGACTGTTAACTCATAGCCCCCATAACAACGGGTTTAACACTTCCACTCCGCAATCCGATCTTAATTTATACCCCGATACGAAAGACCCTTACATTAGTATAATCACTGTCAATATAAGATAATCTATCACCTAGTTAATGTCGATTCTCGAAGCCGACAACTTGATTCCAGTTGGAGTTATCTCCAAATAGCTACTTCCGACTTCAAGGCGAATCATTGTACTGGAATTGAGTCGAACTGCATTTCCGATGGATTCAATGAGAATACCTTCAGTTCCATATCCTGTACGTTGCATCCAGATTCGTTTCAGACCGCCACCAGTGAGGTAGTTCAACTTAAAGGCATCTCCATCTTTGACGATGTAACCTACCTCACTTGCACCAACACCACTACCGACACCCATCTTGATCGTAGGAATCCCATTGAGGTCGCCCGCAGGAGAATCCAAGTAGATTGCCATCTTCTCTTGGTCTTCAATGGCACCATTACCAGACATGAGTTTAACTGACTGATCTCTAATCCATACATAATCTTGCGGATTATCATCTTGCAAAGTTCGTACCTCATGGACTGTCAGACGAGAGATGTATGAACCATCTGGCAATTCAAGAGGGTCTATATCATCGTTTGAGATATATAACTTTCTCGCTCTCAACGTTCCATCTGTGTGAATCCAGAAACGCTGTTCGTCGTTAACGTTAATAGCAATACCTTCGTTCGCGTTCAAGCGAATAACCTCTCCATGACGACCATTGATCGTGATGCCTGTGAGGGCATTGAGAATGATCGCTTCTCCAAGATCACCATCAAGAATATGGAGACGCTTCGTACTCATATCCTCTGCGAAAAGGTTTCCGTTAATGTCAGCATAGAATACTTTGTACCACGCAGGAGATTCCGCTGTGCCATCATTGCGCTCGATCTTGATGCCGAACGTGGCATTGAGCGTTGTCTTGTTCATGAAGTTTCCTCTCGTAACAACGATGCCATTGAGTCCATCAATGACAGTGTTGTTATAGTTGCGCCCCAATTGAAGAGAACTCTTTTCGAGGAAGTCAGCAAGTGTGCTACGCCCTACCTCATACGCCTTATAGAAGTCCTCCCACACTTGATGGAAGATTATCCTTGTCGAATTAAGATCATTGATAATGTCTGTCTTCGCATTCATATCAGCGAACACAGGAATCATGTAGGCGTTAAGCGTGTTGTACTTTTCATCTAAATCTGTTCCTGCCGCAACCAAAGCTGTCTTCGCAGTATCCAGACCATAATAGCTAGAATCTCTATCCCTGTACACAGTCGTTGCATACTTTGTAATTTCAGCTTTCAGTTCTGTATACTGCTTCGTGATATTATTGAATTGTGTAGCCAATGCGATCTTCTCTGGCGACATGATTACATTATCAAGCACGATAGAATCAAGAACAGTGAAGTCTAAAGACAACGATTCTGCATCCAGCAGCACTTTCCCCGTACTCGTCTCGATTCGCAAGCGTTTTGCCACCAAATCCTCTGCGATCAGTGTACCATCGTCATATACAGAACTCCCGATGGATGCGTAAACCTTATTCATCCATTTATTGTTCTCCCACTTCTGCAACGTCAATCCATTGGTAGCATTCAAAACAGACCTGTACTTACCATCGTTTCTCAGAGCGATGAAGCCGTACTCGCCAATGACGACATTGTTGTAGAACTGCCCCATATTTAGTCCAGAATAAAACTGCGCGTCCTCGATCTTGTTTCGCAAATCCTTCTCAGCATCGTAGTAGTTCTTAAACTTCAAGATGAACTCTGCTCGATCTGAAATTTTGCTAGTCGATTCAGTCAATGGGTCGTCAATGTCGATTGATAATGGAAGTGTGCTGTTGACCTTCAAGTATTGACTCATATAAGTGATTAGCGCAAAGTAAGCGTTAGTCAAAGGTTGGGTCGAGTACAGGTCTTTATTGCCAGAAGTCTTCGCGAAGAATTGAGCATCAACGTCAAAGATCGCATCTCGGTCAGATTGCATATACTTATCTGCCTGTTCGAGCATCCTCTTGTACTGTGCTTCGATCTTGTACAGTTCAGTGATGATCTGCATCTTCTCTAGCGTGGTCAACTTGTTATCCATGACGATACTCTCTAAGCCACCGATGTTCAGATAGTTGTTTTCCGCATCCAAAATCGAATCACCAACATTGTTAACGATTTTAATGTTTTGCGCCACAATATCATAGCCATACAGAGTTCCATCGCTCTGGTCAGCCCACAGAATCTTCTCCCATCCATTCGGATGATTTGTGGTGTCTGTGCTTGCGCGTTCGATAGCAAAGCCTGTCTTGTCGTCCATGCGAACTCTGGTAACAACGTTGAACGACCACAAGCCGAACGTGTCGGGATTTTCATCGACCAGTCCCATCTTCATTACAAGCGTTCCATCACGATCAAAGATTTCACCTTTCGAACCTTGGAACTTTAGTACGCCACTCTCGTCTTCGATTGCAAGACTAGCACCCATCATTACTTTTCCGTAGATACGCTCACCGACGATGAGCTGCTTATTATGATTCGTAAATATAGCAGGACTAACTCTTTTGAGTGATTGCTTCTCTTTGATCTGATGATTAAGGAAAACTTGGATTCCGTTTTCACTTACTCGATAAACAGATAACTGTCCACCTATACCTTCATAAGAAACAGTGTCGAACACTTCTTTGAATATGTTCGAGACTGATATACCCTTATAAAGCAATTCACAAGCTTTATCGTAAGATTCCTTAGTTTTAATTCCTGCTGCTATAACATTTACTCCACCCACAGGAATATCGGTATAAATTACCAGTTCAAAATTGTTATACGGAGACAATTGCGTGACTACTGATTTGTTCCCTTTGTACTCACAGACTACAATATCGACTGTTTCGTCATGATGACATGCAAGCAGGATATTCCTAAGAACGTTAGCACTCCTGACTTCTTCCTTTAAGAACAACTCAATCAAGTTATAACAGAAGACTAAGTCTCCAGAACAGAAGAGAACCAGTTCATCAATGTGATATAACTTTGTTGCCTTTGTATCTACACGATATATTTGGTTTCCAACTGAGATTGATGTTGCCGTATCTGAGCCAATAAAAATATCCGTATTTGTCTGTATTATTGTTGCGTTGCTCATAATTAACACTCCCTTGGCTTTGAATGGAAAGAGCCTACAAGATGTGACTCTTGTAGGCTAATTAGATGTGCGTGATTGTTACTCCCGATGACTCAGGATAATATCTCGATACAAGGATTCCTTATCCTTACGCAAATTAACAACATCATTCTCATACATCGACAACATAGGAACAGATACTCCTAACTGATGG
This sequence comes from Paenibacillus sp. R14(2021), assembly GCF_019431355.1. Taxonomy (NCBI): domain Bacteria; kingdom Bacillati; phylum Bacillota; class Bacilli; order Caryophanales; family Paenibacillaceae; genus Paenibacillus; species Paenibacillus sp. R14(2021). The sequence continues at coordinate 4,111,635 of NZ_CP080269.1, read as the reverse complement.
GCAATCTGCCTTAACTTCAACTTCTTCATTTTTCGTAGAACCTGATAACTTTGCCTTAAACTCAACTGTAACTCCATTTTTGATTCCCCCTTTTACCTCTTATTCCTACAAGTCATTGTGACTTAATTAGTTAACCTGTTTTGGCAAAGGCGGCGTTGAAAGCGGAGTGTCGACTCTTTGGGCAAGACAAAGGAATCTTATATTTTTGCTACTTTCTCAGCGACCAAATGGATTGCTCATAGAATCAATCAAAAGGTAAATCGTCTAGCTCAGACATATCATTATCATCAATAGAAATTTTCGACTTTGCAGGTCTTATAATCTCGCCTGTGTTGGTGTCCACGATATTGCCACCAACCTCACGTTCGTTCGCCCACCCAATCTCATGCTCATATCTCTCTTTGGAGACTTTCAATTGCTTTGGTATCACTCGCATCTGAATCAAGTTCTGCGCGAACTGGTTATATTTAAGAACACCATAGGTGTTAGCCTTACATGTTTTGTCCTTGGGCTTATTCAAGCAATATGGCTTGTGGTCATTCGTAATCATATTGTATCGTTCTAAGTTGTTGATCTGACTCTTAATCTCATCAATTGATAGACCTGTCATTGTAGCCATATTTTCAATGGAACAGTCAAAAGCATTGTTGAACTTGTCGGTCTTATATTTCAGAAAGGAGTATAGATAGAACCCTTCAACACCCAACTCTGGATGTGTGATGCAATAGATGAATGTTTCCATGTCCACCATATGTGTATTTCCGTATTCATAGATTGTACCATTCGGATATTGGATTTTTGGATTCGCTTCATCGTCTGCTGTCCTCCAAATACCCTTAATTGGCATCGCTACTTTCCAACCTTTGCGATTGATCTTATACGATGTTGGCGTACTAGACTTGCTCTCCATTTCAAATGCAAGGTCAATATGATCTTCATCTTCCCAATAATGAGCCACTGGTTTATCTGTGACCTTACGGATATAACCAATCTGTTCCATAAAACCGACTCTATTTTTGGTGAGATAAGTATACGCTTCCGCTTTCGCATCGAAGCCCAACAACTGCTTAATGATCGCTTCATTTATTGGTATATTCCCTTTCGCATCATCCCACCAATAGTAATTCGCATATCTCCACATATAGTGAGCCAAGAAGGTATAGCCAAACGCATAAGCAATATGTGATGATCTTACATTCGCTTCTTTTTTCAAGTCTGAAAATGCTTTGCTAAAATCCGCATAAATCTCATTCGGCATAAATACATAATTTTGCTTATCGCTAACATTCATCAATTTCTTCATTTCTGCCGCAGTGAAGTGTGCCTTTCTTTTTCTCGCCATTTCTCCATCTCTCCTGTCTATTTTCCCATATGATTAAATATCCACTCACGAAAAATCACCTATCAAATCTATTGATTTGTGCCTGTAACTCTGTACTTCTAGGGAACAACCAGAACTTATTTCCGCTCTTTTCATGTAGGGCAGAGCAAATATAGCTAAATCCATTTCGCTTCAAAAACCCCATCAATCTTGCGTTATAACAGAAGAAAAAATCTCGCTCAGCTTTCATTCCAAATCACCTCAATCGGAAGTTTTACACAAAAAAAGACCAACTCATTTTGAGCCAGTCAATGTTTTGCTCTTATAATGGATAAAGTCATCGTGATTCGTACTCATTCTATATCTATGGCAACACACCGAAATATCACGCGATCAATTTCATAAAATCCGTTCTACTCCACTCTCATATAATAATAATTAATATACTGCCTAATATTATCATTATAGGAAAGGTCGTTATACTCATTGTTAAATGAGAGGGATATAGAACGGATTTTAGGCTTTTTAACGTCAATCAACCATGTGTCCAATGTATGCTTGCGACAATACGAATGTTCATCTTATCTATCAATTGACTCTCGGTTTTATTGAGTCGATCCTGCTCCTCGTTTGTTGATAAGCTTATTACAGAATTTTTGACGCGGCAGTCTATGCTATACGAAAACGTTGGTATGTTTGGCTTACTTAGAGAGAATGAACTCTCTCTAAGTAAGCCTTATTTGTATTGGCACAGTACTTTCTTTGGTAATATTTTACATTTATCGCTTCATCGTATATTATTAATTACACATACGAGGAGGTTCATATATGTTGTCATATTCGGGTCGAAAAACATTACTCAGTCAGGTACCCAATCGTTTGCGGAAAGCCGATCGCGATAGTGTATTTTGTCATTTCAGAGGTAAGTGTATTTTATCTGGTGAGGAAAAACACTTAACTTATGACCATTTTGTTCCTCTATTTTGGGGAACTGTAGTATTCAAATACGGCATAGGGGGTCATACATATGCCAACATGATACTCCTTTCACAACGGCTAAACTATTCAAAGAAGTCTCAGAATCCATTTGAATGGTATAAGCGTGAAGGTGACCGATTCAAAATTCCAGCGAAAGAGTGGAAGTGGCTTGTTAAACATGTGGCGGCAAAACATCAAATGACCCCCGATGAATATGAACGTCGGGTCTATGCTTGTCATGTGGAAGTTAAGGCAATTCAATGGATGGATGATGTGAACAAAAAGGTAAGATGGTACTTGAAGTCAGGGAAATACACCAGCAATCCACGTTCATTCATTGATTCTGCCCTATATCAAAATTTCAATATTGCTGTTGTTATCGAAGTCCATGGAAGTGATGACACTAAGAAACTGTTCAACAGCGAAGCCTTCAAACAGATGATTAATGAATGTAAAGCACAACGTCAATTTTCCATAGAGTGAGAACGAAGCAAGGCATATCTGGTTCGGAAATGACTTCCTATTCTGTAGTCTTATGAGCCAATGAACCCTCATCTTATTCAGTATCATTGAGGAGGTAGCAATCTGTTCAAACAATGGAGAATGATGATTCTGTGTGCAAACATTGCAGTAATCATAGGTGTAATTTTCTCATGGGTGCTTGAAGGTGTACGACCAATTTCAATGGTCATCACAGCTTTCAACATTGCTAACATACTTACTTTCTACAAAGAAGAGTTAAAGGAACTAATTGAAAAGATCAAAGGCAATGATGATGATGATTTTCATGGTGGGAGCTTCGGATGAATCTAGGTTATTGAGCAATTGAATAACACCAAGATACTATAGAGGACTTGAAAGCAAAAAGGAGCGGGATTCGATGACGGAAAACAGCGAAGAGAGAAAGAAGCGCGTTCTTGAAAATTTCGAGAAACATCTCCCACAAATCTGGGAGAAGGCTCGACAAAACGAAGAACGACTCAAAACGGAATATCAACAGAACTTGCTCGCCAAACTCTTAGAAGAAATAAGAACCAAAATTTCACGACCATCCTTCGATGCTTGGTTTAGTAAACTAAGCATTGAAGAATTGGACGATAATAGTATCACCCTTGGAACAAATTTAACTATCGTTATGGAATGGCTTGAAACTAGGTATAAATCGTTAATTGAAAAGAGCCTAGAGAATATTACAAATTCCAACTCTAACTTCAAAGTTTCTTTTATTCTAAGAGAATACAGCGGTAATAAGAACGTGGAATCGTTTGTTGTGAAAGAATGTACAGCTTGTGGTTGTCAGGATTTTTCACAAAAGCTTATTGAAGTCCCAGTTAACGTTGGCGGTATTCTGAGCATGAATGTCGATGGCTTGGTGTGTACAAATTGCGGTTTGGAATATTACGATGATTCACTCAAAAGAGTAGTAAGACTATTTCAACAACGGCAACATGAGCAACAACTTATTGAACTTACGGAGGATGAAGAAGGGTAAGTGAAAATGAGAGCGTACCATTCAGGTAAGGCTCTCCTGCTTCCCAATATTACTAGCCTGTATCTAAATTGAATCTCAGTTTTATTGAGACTTAATAAAGATACGAAAGCACCTCTAGTTGAGTAAACTAGAGGTGCTTTATCTCATTCTTGAATTGATGTTACAATACCATCTTCAAAGTATATATACTTGTCTCTATAATAGACCCACTGCTCATGTACTCCATACTTCGTTATTGTAGTGTTAACATCTTCTGGTTTACCCCAACGCGACTTCTCCACTTGATCTTTAGTCATTCCAATCTCAGGGTCATAGTATTTTTCATTGTATTCCTGTCTTCCCTTTGCAACTGCCTCACTGACTTTTGTATTTAGTAAATCTGCACTCAGATAAAGCAATGTTGTTGCAATTGACGAATTGGTTTCTTCTTTTTGTAATTCCGAGATTCGATCTATGATTTTGAGCCATTCATCGGCAGTAGTTGAACTATCAGTATATGCGGAGGCGCAATCAATTAACACTTTAAAAAATTTTTCGTTTTGTTTGTTAGCCGATATAACAAAATCTTTCTCCTTACTCTGCCAATCATTTTGAAAGTAACATAAAGCTTGTGTTTTAAGTTCATCCTCAGTTTTCTGCTCTAGAGTCTTCTCACCCAAACTACACGGATCATAATGTTCTTCAACTACGATTGAACTTTGAGTCTCAGGTATAACTTTGACTTGCGTTTCGTCTGCTGTCTTTGTTCCACAGGCTGTTAAAAGCAGTATCCAAGATAGACATATTAAGCAAAAAATACAGGTCTTTTGCTTTTTTCCGAACACACTTCATCAATCCTCCACGTAATTTCGTGATGAACGTCCATTATAGAAATAACTGGAATATAGGGAGATTATATCACCGATACTAGCTTTATGACCACTATTTAACAACTCGATCTCATGATTAAGTTCAAGAATTGAAGCGGGAGCCGCGAATACATGCTCCCTTTGTGCTTCTATTAGGTTGTTTGAGCAAACGATTTTATCCTATTGCATCTCGCTCCTGCTTCATCAGAAAAACTTGTAGCCCCCTGAATACGAGTCAAGGACAATTCCACCAAGACTTCCTTTTGAACGCTCTACATAGCGTTCAGCAAGGCTTCCACCGTCAGAAGATGATAGTCATCCCGTTAATAAGCAAATTCCGAATTGTTAACTCAATTAGATTTCAGGATGAGTTCGTCATCTCTACTCACTAGACGTTCGTAAGCGGCGATTGTATTAGCTGTATTGTACTGTTTGTTCTGCATGAACTTCGCCACTTTCTCCGCATACTGTCCAATAATCTCGTCTCTCATCATTCTCAGACGCTCAATTTCTGCTCTTATATCTTGCCTGCGTTAAGGAGTTGAGTCTTTGCTACTATTAAGCTTGCAATGCGTTCTAGCGATCTTTACAAGCCGCCTTTGGGCTACATTTCCACCGTCCATAGCCAACCACACAGTCCGCGCCGTCACCATCGCTCAATTCCTCCGCTCATGAACTTCTCGTATTGCTCACGAACATCGGTTACATCTTGATTAACGTAACGGTTTACCATCTCCATAGATGAATGTCCAAGCAATCTACGTAATGAGAACGGGTCGCCTGTCGCCTTTATATATCGAGTTGCGAACGTATGGCGGAATGTGTGCGGGCTAATTCTAACTCCTGTAATCTTCGCCCTCTTGCCTATAAAGCTTATGCACCTTGTCGCCCAATTCTTATCCAACGGTTGACCATACTCGTTGAGAAACAGGTTTGGGGCTTGTCCGTTCGTCTCATGCCAAGCAAGATAGATAACCAGTAACTCTTGGGTTCTTGCTCCGAAGTATACTGTCCGTGCCTTCCTCGTTTTAGCTGATTCAGCACGAATAGATGCTGAACGGTTCTGCAAATCGACTTCATTTGCAAGTATCCTCATACACTCGCCTATCCGAACACCAGTGTCTAATAAGAATGACATTAGTAGTGCATCACGCAGTCCAGTGAACGTTGTGAGTTCACAGCAATTGAATAGCTTCCGTTCCTGTGCTTTCGAAATCACTTGAAAATCATCTTCTGGCACTTTCAACAGTTCTACATTTTCAAACGGGGATTCTTTAATGATTCCCTCACTCATAGCCCAATTGAACATTGCCTTGACTGTTCTCAGTCTGATGTTGATTGTGGAGGGCTTCAACCTCTGAATCGTCAACATAGATGAAGTCCATGTACGAATGACATCCCGATTAGGTACAAAGTTATCAAGACCGCTGTACTCTAATGCTAGGAAACGGCGAAACCAGTTCATGTGCTTCCTGTAGTCCTCTAAGGTGCGTTCTGCCGCCCCTGCCGCTTGTCTTGCGGCGTAGTAGCGATTAAATAACTTATCCAGTGTCAGCGTCTCAGGATGCGGTTCCTTGGCTTCTTGAAGGGTGGAGCGGGGCGTTTCCAAGACCGAAGGAGTAAGGCGGTCTAACAACCGCTGTGGAATGTCCAAATGATTCTTTCTCTGCCCACGCTTATGCGGCGTTTTCCCTGTACTTGCGCTCATATTCAAGTCCTCCCGTTAGGTTTTTGTCTAACGGTCACGAAAACAAAAAAACGCACCCGACCGCTATTCAACGGTTAAGTGCGTTTCAGTCATAATCGCCGCAAAGCCTTGTGCGGCGCTGGGTTTTTAAATGATATGGCGGAGAGGGTGGGATTCGAACCCACGTGGACTTGCGCCCTAACGGTTTTCAAGACCGCCCCGTTATGACCGCTTCGGTACCTCTCCATCGTATAACCCTAACTTTACGAAAAGGTCACAAGATGTATTGTACCACAGGAGAAATTAAAATAGCAACTCCAAATTCCGCCGCAGTCCCACCGCCATTACGTCAATTATCGAGGTGCAATAACTTCAAGTCCGCCCATATACGGACGAAGCGCCTCCGGAATGATGACCGTTCCGTCCGCCTGCTGGTAGTTCTCCAGAATCGCAGCTACTGTACGCCCTACGGCTAGACCCGATCCGTTCAGCGTATGCACGAATTCCGGCTTGCTCTTTGCTTCAGGGCGGAAACGGATATTCGCCCGGCGTGCTTGGAAATCCTCGAAGTTCGAGCAGGACGAGATTTCGCGGTATGTACCGCCGCTTGGAATCCATACCTCCAAGTCGTAGGTCTTCGCCGATGTGAAGCCCATATCGCCCGTACAGAGTGTCAGCACGCGGTAAGGCAGTCCTAACAGCTGCAGCACCTTCTCCGCGTTCGCCGTGAGCTTCTCAAGCTCTGCATAGGAATCCTCGGGCTTAACTAGCTTCACCAGCTCAACCTTGTTGAACTGATGCTGACGAATCAGCCCGCGCGTGTCACGTCCAGCAGAACCTGCTTCAGAACGGAAGCATGCGCTGTATGCAACGAAATTCTTCGGCAGCTCTTCCGCTGACAAGATTTCTTCGCGGTGCACGTTTGTCACCGGTACTTCCGCCGTCGGAATGAGATAATATTCGGTGTCCGCGATCTTGAACAGATCTTCTTCGAACTTCGGCAGCTGGCCTGTACCAATAAGGCTGTCGCGGTTCACGATATACGGAGGCAGAAACTCCTCATACCCGTGTTGGTCGCTATGTAGATCCATCATGAAGTTGATCAACGCACGTTCCAGACGCGCGCCAAGTCCGCGGTAGAAGACGAAACGCGAGCCGGTTACTTTCGCCGCGCGCTCGAAATCAAGAATACCCAGATCTTGTGCAAGTTCAAAATGAGCCTTCGGCTCGAATGTAAACGCCGGCACTTCGCCGTGGCGGCGAATCTCTACGTTGTCGTCTTCCGAAGCGCCCACAGGCACGCTCTCGTTCGGCACGTTCGGAATAGACAGCATCAACTCGGCGATTTCGGCTTCCGCCGCTCGGATTTCCTCATCCAGCACCTTAATGCGGTCGCCGACCTCGCGCATTTCCACAATCAGCGCCTCTGCATCGCCGCCGCTTTTTTTCAACTTCGCGACTTCTTGCGATACCGTGTTGCGGCGGTTCTTGAGCTGCTCCGTTTCCTGCAGCATATCGCGCCAATTGCCGTCCAGCGCAGGGAAGCCTGCAATGAGATCAAGCGATTTACCACGGTTCATGAGTGCTTGTTCTACTTTAGCAAAATCATTCCGTAACAATTTTACATCCAACACGGTAAATAATCCCCTCTCTATGAATCAGGTCAATTAATACGAAATTTCCCTCTTAGTTGTTGCCAACATGACAGGTCATTCAAACCAAATGGCCTGCATTCCTGCATAAAATCGCCAATACGGCAAAAAGACTGCGCTTGCGCAGTCTTTCAACGTTATTCTTTCGCAGCAGCTGCTTCCTTCGCCATCTCCAGGAAATACGCATGGAGACGATAATCGTCCGTCAGCTCCGGATGAAAGGAGGATACCAGCAGATGACCCTGTCGTGCCGTTACGATTTCCCCGTTGTACGTGGACAGTACATCCACCTCAGGCGAAACCTCTTTAATGAGCGGCGCGCGTATGAATACCGCACGTACCGGCTCCGTAATACCCTTGATCGTCAGATCCGTCTCGAAGCTTTCGCGTTGACGCCCAAAAGCGTTGCGCGCAACCGTCATGTCCATCAGCTGCAAATGCACGTCTTCTTGGCCTTCGATACGTTCAGCAAGCACTATTAAGCCTGCGCAAGTCCCGAAAATCGGCTTGCCCTGCTCAGAGAAAAGCCGAACTGCATCAATAAACCCATATTTGCGCATCAGCTTGCCGATCGTCGTGCTTTCGCCGCCGGGAATAATGAGTCCGTCAAGCTCATGAAGCTCTTCCGTACGCTTCACGGCAACGCCTTCCCCGCCGGCAGCTTCGATACTACGTATATGTTCCGCAACGGCGCCCTGCAGCGCCAGTACGCCAATCTTCATCTGTTTACGCCTTCTTTCCGGCTTACCAGCCGCGATCCTGCATACGCTCGGAAGCGGACAGCTTCGAAATTTCAATGCCTTTCATTGGAGCGCCCAGGTTTTTCGACACTTCAGCAATCAGCTTGTAATCCGTGTAATGCGTGGTTGCTTCAACGATCGCGCGTGCGAATTTCTCTGGGCTGTCGGATTTGAAGATACCGGAGCCTACGAATACGCCGTCGGCGCCGAGGTGCATCATCAGCGCAGCATCGGATGGTGTTGCTATGCCGCCTGCTGCGAAATTAACGACAGGCAGTTTGCCTGTTTCATGCACGTCCAGAAGCAAGTCGTAAGGTACACCCAGGTTTTTGGCTTCCGCATACAGTTCGTCCTTCGACAGGTTCTGCACTTTGCGGATTTGGCCCGTAATCAGACGCATGTGGCGAACAGCTTCAACGATGTTGCCTGTTCCCGGCTCACCCTTCGTACGCATCATCGCTGCGCCTTCTTGAATACGACGAAGCGCTTCACCAAGATCCTTGGCGCCGCACACGAAAGGAACCGTGAATTCGCGCTTGTCGATGTGGAATACTTCGTCAGCCGGCGTGAGCACTTCGCTCTCGTCGATGTAATCCGCGCCCAGCGCTTCCAGTACACGCGCTTCTACATAGTGCCCGATACGCGCTTTCGCCATTACCGGGATCGAAACGACTTTCATAACTTCCTCGAGAATTGTCGGGTCAGCCATACGGGCAACGCCGCCTGCTGCACGAATATCGGAAGGTACGCGCTCAAGTGCCATAACTGCCGTTGCGCCAGCCGCTTCAGCGATTTTTGCTTGCTCGGCGTTCATAACGTCCATGATGACGCCGCCTTTTTGCATTTCAGCCATACCGCGTTTTACACGCGAAGTTCCTGTTTCCATGATGAGTCCTCCTAAAAGTTTTTAGCGATTAGCTCTTCGGCTGCTCCGTTGCAAGCAATGCTCGCATCAGAAGCAATAACTCCGTTTGCTTTTTCTGCCTAATTTCCGTCTCCGGACCAGCTCTAACCAATAATTCTACAGCATAGTAGAACAATCGACAACCATTAAATCACACTAAAATAGTCGCCTATCGCGATTTTGTTTAGAACAAATCCATAATGCCTTTAAACAAGCCCGAGATAAAGCCGCCGAGCGCGCGGAACATCAGACGCCACCAGCTCGCCTTTTCCACTTCTTCCGACGTAATCAGGTTAACCGTTTTTTGCAGCGATTGCCCGGTTTCTGCATCCTTGTACGTGTACGTTGCCGTACCGACGACAGTACCGCTCTTTATCGGAGCAACCAATTCGGCTTCCGACTTCAACTTAACGCCGGTCAGCGTCACGTTCGGCTTCGCTTCTTTCTTCACCATGAAGGTAACGTCCGATGCCGTCATAATCGGCACTTCCTTAGAAACACCCTTCTTTATTTTGACCGTCTTCGCCGTTTCTACAACTGACTTCGGTGCAATAATCGTCTTTTTCTCAAAATTATCAAAGCCGTAGTCGAACAGCTTCGCCGTCTGCACGAAACGCGCCGATTTCGAAGCGGTATCCATAACAACCGAGATCAAGCGCAGATCCCCACGTTTGGCTGTTCCCGTAAAGCAGTAGCCCGCTGCCCCAATATAGCCTGTTTTCATGCCATCCACGCCCGGATAAGCAAACTGCTTGAAGGTCGTTATGCTTTTGTTCGTTTCGAGCATCCAATTCAAATTAACCATCGGCGTTTTGTCACGCTCACGGAATTTGTAGCTTGGCGTAGAGGAGAACTCCAGGAATTCAGGATGCTTCTTCAACAGGATGCTTGCGAACTTCGCCAAATCGTTAGCCGAGATAACTGTCGTATCGGCAAGCCCCGTTGCGCTTGTAAAATGCGCTGTCTTCAGACCGAGCGCCTTCGCCGTTTCATTCATTTTCTTCACGAAGCCTTGCTCCGTGCCGCCGATTCGATCGGCAAGAGCAATCGTAGCATCATTGGCGGACTGCACGGCCATCGCCATATACAAGTCCTTCACCGTGTGCTGATCGCCTTCGGCCAAGTAGATTTGAGAGCCGTCAGGAGGAATAGATGCTGCTTCTTTCGTTGCCGTTACCATGTCCGTCATACTCAGGCGTCCGCCCGATATTTCTTCAAGCACCAAATATTCAGTCATCAGCTTCGTCATGCTAGCAGGCGGATGCGGCGTATCTGCATCAACGGAGTAGAGCACCTGTCCTGTATCCGCATCTATGAGAATGGCTGAACGAACTTCAAGCCCCAGCGGGTTCGGCGTCACATCCACTTTCGCAGCATATGCGGCGTGGGATCCGAGATTAGTTGTAAGCATCATGGCAATGACAGTCGCGCAAATGGTCGGTACAAACAGTACCCGTCCCTTCTTCCGTTTCAACGTATTCTCTCCTCATCTATCATAAATTTCACTCTAGTATTGTAACATAAAGAGAGCCGTTTCCATAAAAAGATAGACAGGGAAACGGTGATTTCCACCATCTACCTGCCCTACTCGTCCTCCTAAAGATTCTTCTGCTAGCTGCTTCCGACGAAGATGTTACAGAGAGTAGTTGGGTGCTTCTTTGGTAATCTGAACATCATGCGGATGGCTTTCGCGCAAGCCTGCATTTGTAATTCGAACGAACTGCGTATCGTTTTTCAAAGCATCGATATTAGAAGCGCCGCAATAGCCCATACCGGAGCGAAGTCCGCCGATTAATTGGTGGACCGTATCCGAAAGCGGCCCCTTATACGCAACGCGGCCCTCTATGCCCTCCGGAACAAGCTTGCTCTCATTCTCTTGGAAGTAACGGTCTTTACTTCCTTCTTTCATGGCACCGATGGAGCCCATGCCGCGGTATACCTTAAAGCGGCGGCCTTGATAAATTTCCGAGTCGCCAGGACTTTCTTCCGTGCCAGCAAACAAGCTGCCGATCATAATTGCACTAGCGCCGGAAGCGATTGCCTTCGTGACATCGCCGGAATACTTGATACCGCCGTCCGCAATAATCGGTATGTTATATTCACGGGCAACCGATGCACAGTCATAAATAGCCGTAATTTGCGGAACCCCGATACCTGCGATGATACGCGTCGTACAGATCGAGCCTGGGCCCATACCGACTTTAATGACGGATGCCCCTGCTTCAATGAGTTCGCGCGTACCTTCGCCTGTCGCGACATTACCAGCCACGATGGTCAGATCCGCATATTTATCGCGAAGCAACCGCACCATCTCGATCACGTTCTTCTGATGTCCGTGAGCCGTATCAACGACAAGCACATCAACGCCTGCATTTACGAGCGCTTCCGCGCGTTCCGGCGTGTCTTTCGCAATACCGACGGCAGCTCCGCACAATAGGCGTCCTTGGCTGTCTTTGGCCGCGTTCGGGAACTGGATTGCTTTCTCAATATCTTTAATCGTAATTAGACCCTTAAGCGTATTCGTTTCATCGACTAACGGCAGCTTTTCGATTTTGTGCTTCTGAAGCACGACCTCGGCCTGGCGCAGCGTCGTTCCGACTGGAGCTGTAACCAAATTCTCTTTCGTCATCACTTCACTGATTTTAATAGAGTAGTCATGTATAAATCGAAGATCCCGGTTGGTAATAATCCCGACCAGCTTCTTGTCTTGATCAACGACCGGCACGCCGGAAATCCGGTATTTGCCCATTAATTCTTCAGCATCGTACACATGATGATCCGCAGTCAACGAGAAAGGGTTCGTAATAACGCCGCTTTCCGAGCGTTTAACCCGATCCACCTCTTCCGCTTGCTGCGAGATGGACATGTTTTTATGAATGATGCCGATACCGCCTTCACGCGCCATGGCAATTGCCAGCTTGGCTTCTGTTACCGTATCCATGCCCGCGCTCATGAGCGGAATATTCAGCTTAACGTTAGGGCTGAGCGAGACAGACACATCCACTTCCCTTGGCAATACGTCCGACTTGCGCGGCACGAGCAGTACGTCATCGAAGGTTAGGCCTTCTTTGGCGAATTTATTTTCCCACACAGACATGTTCCTCCTCATGCTTTTTGCTTATCTGTTTGAAGCTCCAAAAACCCGCACAATTGAACGGTCCTGCGTATATTATTGCAATATTAGCAGAGGGGTAATTGGCTGTCAAGATTGAGCCAGGAGGGGCTCTTTAACCATTTTATGAACGATATTCATATTTGCAATTCGAACTCCAAAGCATAAATTCCTGAACCCCTGCATCCTTTGCAGCCTGAATCTGCTTCCTTATCTGCTCATAGCCGTAATGCTGATGAGGGTGCACCCATCCAGCCGTGAAGCTTTGCAGCCAAGGTCGAATTCCAGCAACTGCGGTCCTGCTGTTCTCCTTCATCACATGATTCCTCCGATTCGCATCCGTCATCGCATGATGAATAATCGCATAGGGACTGAGGTCCGGATTCTTCACCCCGTACATGCCTGTCGAATAGTGGGAGGGATACGTCATCGGTGAAATCACATCCACCACGCTCGATACGGATCGCCATGACTGACCAATGCCCATATCATCCGCCGAGGACGTCACGAGGCCAAACACGTCAGCGGATACTCGTGCTCCATTCTCGTGAATCCCCTTCCGAGCATCCCGGAGGAACGTCGAAATAATCTCCGACTTCGATCTTCCTTGCCGGCTGCTGAATGTAACTTCACGGTCGACCTTCTCCCCATTATCGGGAAAGCGCACATAATCAAACTGTACCTCATCGAATCCGACTGCGGCCGCTTCCTCCCCAATCGCTCTATTATAAGACCTCACCTGTTGTTGAAAAGGATCCAGCCAAGCCTTGCCCTGCCCGTCTCTCCAAACGCCTCCACTCTGATTCTGCAGCGCCATTGCAGGGTGATGCTTGGCATAGAGGGGATCCTTGAAAGTCACGATTCTGCCGATCACGTAGATGTTCTTTGCCTTCAACTTTTGGATTAGAGCACCAATATTCGAAATCGCGTAGTTTCTGTCTGCTCCTATCGCTTTTACAGCTGGGATGGATGACCGATAGGTGATTTGGCCATAGTCATTCTTCACATCGATGACCATGGCGTTCAAATCGGTGGTGTCCAATAAGCGGATCAGCCGCTCTAACCGACTTTTGCTGCCCGCCACCCAACCGGATACGTAGATACCTCTTACAGGCAGCTTGGACGTCTTCCAGGTACGGGAAGTCAGAATGCGCCTCTCCGCACGAAAATCCATCGGATTTTCGGTGTTTCCGGCTCTATGCATAATTGCCTGATCGCTTGATAAATGAAATTTCGTCACTGGCGACGTTACTTTCTTTACATTATTTAGGTTTTTTAGAGATTTGGTTTCAAAACTAATGGGAGCTCTCGTTGTCTCCGGCACAGAAGGCAAATTAACCGCATCTCCATCGCTCTCAGCATTACATCCTGTGCTTAAAGAGATACTTATCATAAGGATCAGCATCATTTTGGAGCGGATTAGCTTTCTCGTCATCTTTCCCATGTTAAGCACTCCCATCACACACTGTTAACCGTAGTATGTTCTACCCGGTGTTTACAGTTGTAATGGAAATCAAACCAACAATGGGTGAAAAATACAATAGAAGAAAACAACAAAAAACCGATCGCAGAAACTGCGATCGGTTGTTCGTGCTTGGCAACGTCCTACTCTCCCAGGACCCTGCGGTCCAAGTACCATCGGCGCTGGAGGGCTTAACGGTCGTGTTCGGGATGGGTACGCGTGGTTCCCCTCCGCCATCGCCACCAAACGATGTACATACAGAGCTGTCTTTCACCCTGAAAACTGGATACGAACCTTTGCGAAGGTCATTACTTAGCTGAGCGAAGATGTTAACGTTGGTTTCCGAAGTGAACCCTTTAACAGGGTTCAATAGGATAAGCCCTCGACCGATTAGTATTCGTCAGCTGCATGCATTGCTGCACTTCCACCTCGAACCTATCAACCTGGTCGTCTACCAGGGGTCTTACGAATTGGGAAATCTCATCTTGAGGGGGGCTTCACGCTTAGATGCTTTCAGCGCTTATCCCGTCCGCACTTGGCTACCCAGCGGTGCTCCTGGCGGAACAACTGGTACACCAGCGGTGCGTCCATCCCGGTCCTCTCGTACTAAGGACAGCTCCTCTCAAATTTCCTACGCCCACGACAGATAGGGACCGAACTGTCTCACGACGTTCTGAACCCAGCTCGCGTACCGCTTTAATGGGCGAACAGCCCAACCCTTGGGACCTACTTCAGCCCCAGGATGCGATGAGCCGACATCGAGGTGCCAAACCTCCCCGTCGATGTGGACTCTTGGGGGAGATAAGCCTGTTATCCCCAGGGTAGCTTTTATCCGTTGAGCGATGGCCCTTCCATTCGGTACCACCGGATCACTAAGCCCGACTTTCGTCCCTGCTCGACTTGTAGGTCTCGCAGTCAAGCTCCCTTATGCCTTTGCACGCTGCGAATGATTTCCAACCATTCTGAGGGAACCTTTGGGCGCCTCCGTTACATTTTAGGAGGCGACCGCCCCAGTCAAACTGCCCACCTGACACGGTCCCTGTACCGGATTACGGTACCAGGTTAGAACTCCGATACGATCAGGGTGGTATCCCAACGTTGCCTCCACCGAAGCTGGCGCTCCGGCTTCTTAGGCTCCCACCTATCCTGTACAGATCGTACCAAAGTCCAATATCAAGCTGCAGTAAAGCTCCATGGGGTCTTTCCGTCTTGTCGCGGGTAACCTGCATCTTCACAGGTATTAAAATTTCACCGGATCTCTCGTTGAGACAGCGCCCAAGTCGTTACGCCATTCGTGCGGGTCAGAATTTACCTGACAAGGAATTTCGCTACCTTAGGACCGTTATAGTTACGGCCGCCGTTTACTGGGGCTTCGGTTCATAGCTTCGCCTTGCGGCTAACCACTCCCCTTAACCTTCCAGCACCGGGCAGGCGTCAGCCCGTATACTTCGCCTTACGGCTTCGCACAGACCTGTGTTTTTGCTAAACAGTCGCTTGGGCCTTTTCACTGCGGCCCCCTCGGGCTATTCACCCTACCGAGGCACCCCTTCTCCCGAAGTTACGGGGTCATTTTGCCGAGTTCCTTAACGAGAGTTCTTCCGAGCGCCTTAGCATACTCTGCTCGACTACCTGTGTCGGTTTGCGGTACGGGCACCTTCACCTGGCTAGAGGCTTTTCTTGGCAGCCTGAACTCATGACCTTCGCTACTGCAATTTTCGCTCCCCATCACAGCCCAGCCTTATCGATGTGCGGATTTGCCTACACATCAGCCTCACTGCTTGGACGGGCATCCATCAGCCCGCGTCACTATCCTTCTGCGTCACCCCATTGCTCGTAACGGCTTACGGTGGTACAGGAATATCAACCTGTTGTCCTTCGACTACGCCTTTCGGCCTCGCCTTAGGTCCCGACTTACCCTGAGCGGACGAGCCTTCCTCAGGAAACCTTAGTCTTACGGCGGACAAGATTCTCACTTGTCTTTTCGTTACTCATACCGGCATTCTCACTTGAATGCGCTCCACCAGTCCTTACGGTCTGACTTCAACGTACATTCAACGCTCCCCTACCCCTGCAACATAAGTTGCAAGCCATAGCTTCGGTGGTGTGTTTAGCCCCGTTACATTTTCGGCGCAGAGTCACTCGACCAGTGAGCTATTACGCACTCTTTAAATGGTGGCTGCTTCTAAGCCAACATCCTGGTTGTCTTTGCAACTCCACATCCTTTCCCACTTAACACACACTTGGGGACCTTAGCTGATGGTCTGGGCTGTTTCCCTCTTGACAATGGATCTTAGCACTCACTGTCTGACTCCCGGATATAAGTACATGGCATTCGGAGTTTGACTGGACTTGGTAACCCTTGGCGGGCCCCGCACCCAATCAGTGCTCTACCTCCACGACTCTAAATTCCGAGGCTAGCCCTAAAGCTATTTCGGGGAG
>NZ_CP080269.1:3995000-4090000 GCF_019431355.1 Paenibacillus sp. R14(2021) | reverse complement strand
CTTACTTCTACAACGGTTCCTTTGTTCTTGCCAAGTATCGCTTTACCAACCGGACTTTCGTTTGAAATCTTATTCTTAAGCGGATCGGACTCCGCAGTACCTACAATGGCATATTCCATTGTATCGCCGAATTCCAGATCTTCAACCGTAACGATCGAGCCGATGCTGACAGTATCGATGTTGATTTCATCGTTATTGATGATACGGGCGTTGCGGAGCATCTTCTCGAGCGTAATAATGCGGCCTTCAATAAACGCCTGTTCATTCTTTGCATCTTCATATTCCGAGTTCTCACTGATATCGCCGTAGCCGATAGCCACTTTAATCCGCTCGGCAACTTCACGACGTTTAACGGACTTCAGATTCTCTAGTTCATCTTCAAGTTTCTTAAGTCCGTCCTGTGTAAGAATAATCTCTTTATCGCTCATGTTACCAATTCTCCTGTCGTGTGGCTTTTATTCATACCGAGTATGAATTCACTGTTACTTAATATATTACGCTCCATGCCCATGATGACACCGCGCAGTAATCAGTTTTTAGACAATCCCAAACCAGGCGGACGGTTTGTTATTGGAAGATTATATTTCAACTTCCCCTATATGTCAACGAAAGCCAAATTCAAAATGTAATCGCTTAACTCCACGAAACGCAAAGGCGCCGGCTGGCTCCTTTGCGTTGTTTATTAGTGGTATACAGCTTCGTTAGAGGCGGATGAGGCCGCGGTCACAGGGGACTCGCCCATTTCACCTAGAGATTCGACATAATTCCCTAAAATTTTCACCATCTTATCACGGGTGGTTTCTTCCATAATGACATCTTTTACACGTGCTGCGCCTGGAATACCTTTGAGGTACCACGCCAGATGCTTGCGCATCTCGCGTACAGCCGTGGATTCCCCCTTGAGGTTCACCAGCCGGTCCATGTGCAGGATGGCTACATCCATCTTCTCGCGCGGCGTCGGATCGGACAGCAGCTCGCCCGTCGTCAAGTAATGAATGGTACGGTACAGCATCCATGGATTGCCGAGCGCGCCGCGGCCGATCATGACACCGTCGCAGCCGGTATGCGTAAGCAGCTGCTGGGCATCCTCTGGCGTAAATACGTCGCCGTTTCCAATAACGGGAATGGATACGGCTTGTTTAACATCCCTTATGATGTCCCAGTTAGCCTTGCCCGTATACAATTGTTCCCTCGTGCGGCCGTGAACGCTGACAGCCTTGCCGCCCGCGCGTTCTACAGCTTGCGCATTCTCGACTGCAAAGACATGCTCGCTGTCCCAGCCGATCCGCATTTTGACCGTCACAGGCTTATCCACAGCATCGACTACAGCCGATACCATTTCGTATATCTTGTTCGGGTCGAGCAGCCAGCGTGCGCCTGCATCGCATTTTGTCACTTTCGGGACAGGACAGCCCATGTTGATATCGATAATATCCGCATTGGTTTGTTTATCGACGACTTTCGCGGCTTCCACCAGCGACTCGCGGTCGCCGCCGAAAATTTGAAGGCTGAGCGGCTTCTCGCGCTCATCGACGAACAGCATTTCCATCGTACGCTTGTTGCCGTGCAGGATCGCTTTATCGCTGACCATTTCGGCACAGACAAGGCCAGTGCCGAACTCTTTGGCAATCAGTCGAAAAGCCGGGTTGCACACACCTGCCATCGGCGCGAGCACGACTCTGTTTTTCATCTCGATGTTTCCGATTTTAAGCATGGACATCCAGTCTCCCTTCTGACTTCGCGGAGGTTATTTGGTAAATACATCATTTCGTGATCGGTGCTGCTAGGATTGATTGTCCGCGGTAAGATCTGCATAGCTGATGCCAAGGGCTTCCGAAATGCGTTCCAACAGTTTGAGGTCCGGCTTGCGTGTTCCCCGCTCCAACGACCCGAGAACGGCAACAGATACCTCCAGTTTCGCCGCTAGCTCTTGCTGCGTATAGCCCTTCAGCTTACGGAATGCGCGGACGCGTCCTGCCAATTGATCGTATTCCATAGCGCGATTCCTTCCCCTCTGTCCTGCAGCGCTCGCTGCGCGATTGCCGTGACTTGCTTGTACAGCGTATGTTCGTTCTGCAGCACATCTCCGAGCGGAACAAGCACAAATGCCCGCTCCATCATGCGCGGATGCGGCAGCGTCAGCTCTTCGTCAGGCAAAATCACTTGTTCGTAAAGCAGCAGGTCGAGATCTATCGTGCGCGGACCCCACCGGATATCCCGCTTTCTGCCCAGTTGATTTTCCATGGCCTGCATGGCATGAAGTAATTGCATGGGAGACAGCGTCGTGCGGAGAGCTGCCGCCATATTTAGAAAAGCCGGCTGATCGGTATAACCGACCGGTGCCGTCTCGTAAATGGACGATACGCGTAAAACCGATATCTCCGGGTGCTTCTCGAGCAGGTTCAGCGCATCGCGCAGCAGCTGCTCGCGATTGCCGACATTAGCGCCTAGCGCAATGTACGCTTCGCTGCCAACTGAACGCTGCTCTTCAGTCCCTGGCGGGTTGTTGTCTTCCATGATCATCCCGCTTTCTGCAAAGTTCCACTGTCACCCCGTCAAAATAAATTTCGAACGGCGGATGCGGCTTCGTTACGGACACCGTCACTTCATTTACACTAGTATAAGCGTCGAGCACGGACGATGCAATGTTGCCGGCTAAAGCCTCAATCAATTTAAACGGCGGTCCTTCGACGATCTTCTTCACAAAAGCATGAATCTCGGCATAGTTCACCGTGCTTGTCAAATCATCGTTTGCTGCAGCTTCCGACAAGTCGAGCTGCAGTGCAAGATCGATAATAAACTGCTGTCCCAGCTTATTTTCCTCCGGGAATACGCCATGGTACCCGAAAAAGCGCATCCCGCGCAAAATCATTTTGTCCATCGCCATGTGTGGCCCCTCTCCATTCTCCTGCTGAGGCATAGGTCGAATACCCTGTACGCGCCCGCTCCTATCGCGGATATACGATGGCATCGGTCATTCTTGCCGCTTCACTGTTGCTGCGCACATCATGCACGCGGACGACTTGGCAGCCTTGGGCAATGCCAAGCACCGTTGTCGCCGCCGTGCCGAAGGCGACCTCATGGGCTTGCAGCCCGCCCAGCGTATCGCGAATGAATTTCTTGCGTGACGTTCCCAGCAGTATGGGGAATCCATGACCGGTCAGCTTATGGAGTTGGCTCATCAATGCCAGATTATCGGCATGCGTCTTGGCAAACCCTATGCCCGGATCCAGCCAAATGTTCGCATCCAAGACGCCGGCAGCTCGAGCTATGTCCACACTCTCCAGCAGATCGGCCATTACGTCCAAAGCAAGATCTCCGTAATCACGGTTATGCCGGTTATGGCTGATGATGACCGGGCAGCGGAACGCCGCGGCGACTTCCGCCATTTGGGGGTCGGCTTTGAGCCCCCAAATGTCGTTAATTAGATGAGCGCCGGCTTCCAGCGCCTGCCGGGCCGTCTCCGCTTTATAGGTATCAATGGAGATCGGCATATGAGGAAGTGCCAAGCGAACCGCCTTGATCACCGGAATTACCCGTTTTAATTCCTCATCGAGCGATACCGCCGCAAAGCCCGGTCTGGTGGACTCTCCGCCGATGTCGATAATATCGGCGCCATCGGCTTCCATCTGCCGAGCGTGACGAACCGCGGCTTCCGTCTCGTTATAACGGCCGCCGTCTGAGAAGGAATCCGGCGTTGTATTCAAAATACCCATTATCAGCGTGCGCGTGCCCAATTGAAGCTTTGCTCCATCCGGAAAGATGTAAGCGCGCTGATACGGCCATTGTTTCTGCTGGGCATCCATTACTGTCATCGTCGTGTCTCCTCCCTATAGAGGGCTAGAAGCCTTGTCGCCAGCGGCCCGGCCGATGCCCTGCCTACGCTGCGCACCTGACCTGCGGCATCCCGCAGCGAGGTGACGGGAACCAGCTCCTGCACGGAAGTCGTGAGCCATGCCTCCTCGGCAAGAGCGAGCTCGTCCCATGTATAGTAGCCTTCCTCGGTGCCGATCCCCACGCTTGCCGCCAGCTCGATTACCCGCTGACGCGTGATGCCCGGCAAGATGCCTGTTGCAATGGACGGCGTGAACAATCGTCCCTCCTTCATGAAGAAGAGATTACTGACAATACCTTCGGCCAGCCAGCCTTCCCGGGTCAGCATCAGCCCTTCCGCACCGGGCAACGCCCCTATTGCCGTTAATTCCCGTTTTGCCACGATATTATTCATATAGTGAAGCGACTTAAGCCGAATTTCGCCCTCTGGTGTATTGCGGCGCGTCGCCAGCAGCGCCAATTGCCGTCCCTCCGTGTAAAGAGCAGGGTCCGGCACGGACAGCGGCTTAACGAGCAGCAGCGCATTCGGCGCCTCGTAATCGCCCGAAGGCAGACCTAGGATGCCTTCGCCCGCAGTCACGGTAAGCCGTACGTAGGCCTCTTCAATCTCGTTCGCGTCCATTAGCTCGCGTAGCCAGCTTTGAATTGCAGCCCCATCCGGTTGATAGTGTATCCCAAGCGAGCGGCAGCCGGCAGACAGCCGCTCCAAATGGCGTTCCAGCAGGTACGGCCTGCCCTCATAGGTGCGGAACGTCTCAAACAATCCCATGCCATACAAAAAACCGTGATCATAAACCGAGATCACGGCTTCCTCCTGACGCTTGATGGTACCGTTCCAACCGATCTTCATCGCGCCGCGCCCGTCCGCGTATTCAGAAAATTGCGGAGCAGGGTAAATCCGTTCTCGGTGATGATGGACTCCGGGTGAAATTGAACGCCTTCAATTGCGTATTCTTTGTGGCGAAGTCCCATGATTTCGCCTTCTTCCGTCTCCGCGCTGATTTCCAGGCAGTCCGGCAGCGTGTCGCGCTTCACGATAAGCGAGTGGTAACGCGTCGCCGTGTAAGGGGACGGAATGCCGGCGAAAATCGTACGGCCGTCATGATAAATCTGCGAGGTCTTGCCGTGCATCAGCTTCTCCGCGCGCACGACGTCGCCGCCGAAAGCTTGTCCGATCGCCTGATGACCCAAGCATACGCCGAAGATCGGGATTTCGCCCTTGAAGCGCTCGATTAGCGCGAGGCTGATGCCCGCTTCATTAGGACTGCAAGGTCCCGGGGAAATGAGAATATGATCCGGTGCCAGCGCAGCAATGCCGTCGAGATCGATTTCGTCATTGCGTTTGACAACGATCTCCTCGCCCAGCTCACCCAAATACTGCACCAAGTTATACGTAAACGAATCGTAGTTATCGATGACCAATATCATTTGTGTTCCCCTTCCGTTCACTTTAATGGCTGCTGTTTACGCGCGGCTAAGCGCCGACCACTGCTCGCTGTACTGAATGGCCTTCCACAGCGCCTTGGCTTTATTCATGGACTCCACGTATTCCCGCTCCGGTACGGAATCGATCACAATCCCGGCTCCGGCCTGCACGTGAACAACCTCATCCTTGACGACCATCGTTCGTATAATAATATTAAATTCCATATCGCCGTTGTAGTCAATCCATCCCATGGAGCCCGTGTACGGACCGCGCCTCGTAGGCTCAAGCTCTTCGATAATCTCCATGGTTCGGATCTTCGGCGCACCGGTAATTGTACCACCGGGGAACGTTGCGCCGATAACATCGTAAGCGTCCTTGCCTTCTGCCAGTCTGCCTTCCACCTGCGATACCAGATGCATGACATGGCTGTAATATTCAATGACCATCAGCTCTTCGACTTTTACCGAACCGAAGGCCGAAATCCGCCCCAAATCATTACGCTCCAAATCGACAAGCATAATATGCTCGGCGCGCTCTTTCTCATTATGAAGCAGCTCATCCGCCAGCAGCTTGTCTTCCGCCTCCGTCCGGCCGCGGCGCCTTGTGCCCGCGATCGGACGCGTTGCCAGTTTGCCGTCCGAAACCTCTACGAGCAGCTCGGGCGAGCCCGATACCAATTGAAAATCTGGGCTGCTCAGGTAACCCATATAGGGCGATGGGTTAACCAGCCGCAGCCACTCATACAGCTCGCGGGGATCCGTCTTGGACGGACGATCCTGCCGCTGCGATAAATTGACCTGGAAAACATCGCCTGCAGCGATGTACGATCGAATTTGTTCTACGGCCGCTTCATAAGCTGCCTTGGCAAAAGGAGATGTAATCCCTTCGATAGCTGCCACGTCGATGTGAGGCGTCCCTTCATCCATAAACGCGATCCGCTCCCTGCGAACGGATTCCGCTGTTTCCGCTTCATGACCGCCCATAAAGGCAGCCCATTGTTCCATAAGCTGTTCCGCACGCTGACGAGCTTCGTGGTACCGCGCTTCCAGTTGAGAAGCATCCGTGCCGACGTCGATCCCGGTATGTACCGCGACGTGCAGCTGCTGCTCCAAATGGTCAACTATCCAGAGCTCGTCTATCCGCATGAACAAATAGTCCGGCAAGCCAAGATCGTCTGCAGCCTGCTCCGGAATGCGTTCAATCGTTCGGATTACATCATAGCTCCAATAGCCGGCGCAGCCGCCCGTCCATTTGGGCGCTCCCGGCACGCGCGGCGACTTATGCCCGCTCATCCAGCTGCGCACCGCGTCCAGCGGTTTCAGCTCGTAAACCGTCACTTGGCCTGAAGCAGCGTCAACCGCTTCCCCGTGCACGCCTTTGCCCTGAATAATTGAGGACGGATGCAAGCCGAGGTAGGTATATCGTCCGTCCTTGCCGCTCTCCATTACAAACGCATGCGGAGCTCCCGCACGCCATGCAGCTTCCCATGAGGCTGGGCGCCCTTCGCCTTCGGCAAGGGGCCGCTTCAAGAGCAGCGGCAGCGACGTGCAGCCCTGCGCCTGCCAGTCGATCCATTCTTTAAAGGCTGTTCGTTCCATTCTCAGCCCTCCACTTCTTCACCGATCAAAAGAGACGTAGCTCTTTGTTTGGAAGCTAGTATACCGAAATTGCATCCAAAAGGAAAGAGCCGCCGCGAAGCTGCGTGCCTCCCGCATACGATGCAGAACACGCTTCCCTGAGGCCGTATCAGGCAAAAGAGGACCTCCGTGAAAGGAGATCCTCTTCCTGTTAACCGATGATTGATAAATTAGTTCTCGAAGTTGAACAGCGGCGTGGACAGGTAACGTTCGCCATTCGACGGGATAACCGCAACGACACGCTTGCCTTTACCAAGTTCCTTCGCAACCTTCAGTGCCGCGAAAATCGCAGCGCCGGAGGAAATGCCGCACAGAATACCTTCTTCTTTCGCAGCGCGGCGAGCTGTATCAAATGCTTCATCGTTCTCAATCGTAATGACTTGATCGTAAATCTCACGGTTCAGAATCTCAGGAATGAAGTTTGCGCCGATCCCTTGGATTTTGTGGCCGCCAGGATTTCCACCGGAGAGCAAAGGGGAAGCAGCCGGCTCAACAGCAACGACCTTAATGCCAGGGAAGTTCTTCTTCAGCACTTCGCCTGCGCCAGTGATCGTACCGCCAGTGCCGATGCCCACAACAAATGCGTCCAATTTGCCGTCCAGCGAATTAATGGCTTCCACGATTTCCGGTCCTGTTGTTTCGCGGTGAATCTTCACGTTCGCTTGGTTCTTGAATTGTTGCGGAATGAAGTAAGAAGGATTCTCGGCCTGCAGCTCCTCTGCACGGCGAACCGCACCGTTCATCCCTTCGGATCCCGGCGTCAGAACTAGCTCTGCACCATAGGCGCGAAGCAGATTGCGGCGCTCGATGCTCATCGTTTCAGGCATAACGAGAATGGCCTTGTAGCCCTTTGCCGCAGCGACCATTGCCAAACCGATCCCTGTATTGCCGCTCGTAGGTTCTACGATCGTATCCCCCGGCTTAATGCGCCCTTCTTGCTCAGCAACCTCGATCATGCTGATGGCAATGCGGTCTTTAACGCTTGCACCCGGATTCTGATACTCCAATTTCACGTAAATTTCAGCGCTGTCTTCCGGTACCAAACGGTTTAAGCGGACAAGCGGCGTATCCCCGATAAGCTCAATGACGCTTTGTACAATTTTGGCCATGAAAAGTGCTCC
This sequence comes from Paenibacillus sp. R14(2021), assembly GCF_019431355.1. NCBI lineage: Bacteria > Bacillati > Bacillota > Bacilli > Caryophanales > Paenibacillaceae > Paenibacillus > Paenibacillus sp. R14(2021). Next base: position 4,081,982 of record NZ_CP080269.1, on the reverse strand, counting down.
TCCTTATTCCGACTAATTCAGTTGGTTTTAGCTACATTTTATCAATGACACCCAGTTGTTGTCAATAGCGAGTTTTGGCTCATTCCGCCGCACGCAAGCATTGGAATGAGCCTCAAACTAAGGGATAACAACTGCATTATATTTGGTCAGCAGGGTGTCTTCAACCGACCGCTGTCCATTTAATTTCGACATCGCCAGTTCCCGGCGGGCTTTGTCGCGGATCTGATCCTGACTCATACGGCCTTCGGTCTTCTTCTCCGTTAAGCGAATAATAGCCTGGCCCTTCTCCACTGCAATCGGACCTGTTATATCTCCCACAGCCAGCTGTGTTGCTGCTTGGAGCACATTCGGATCCAGGAACGGATCATCTGCATCGACATCGCCAAGATCGCCGCCGCCCGAAGCCGTGTTCGCGTCGATAGAGTAGGTCTTGGCCATAAGCGCAAAATCCTCCCCGTCTTTAAGCTTATCGAGCAGCTGCTCGGCCTCCTTCTTCGACTTCAGTACGATCCAGGATAACCGAAGCTGCGTTTGCGGCGCGAATTCAGCCTCGTTATCGGCAATATAGGCATCCACTTCCGCTTCGCTCACATCAGCGGTCTGAACCGCGATCTTCTCCAGCAGCAGCCGGTACTTCGTATCCTCGCGAATGCCGTCCGGCGTCAGGCCCAGCTGTTCCTTCATCGCCGCGTAATACTGGTCTTCGCTATCATACCCCGCCATCATGGACGTCAGCTCGTCGCTCAGCTCCGCGCTGGATACCTGCAAGCCATATGCATCCGCATCCATGCGGGTTGCCGCGCGCACCATCAGCAGCCGCAGCACCGAATCACCGTACTGAAGCCGCAGCTGGTCGTTCAGCTGCTTGACGGTGATCTGCTCATCGCCGACTTTGGCGGCAATCGGCCCCGGCTGTTCGACCGGACCTTCATTAAGCCCCTGCGTGCCTTCAGCCGGCACCTGAGGCACGGACTTTGGCGGCAGCAAGACGCGGTACACGACGATAAACGCCAATAATAACATACACAACGCCTGAAGCAGCAAAATACGCTTCAGCACTCGGTCTTTCTTCATACGCGCTTAGCCTCCGATTATTGAATCGGTTTCGGCTTCGCCTGTTCGAGCAGCAATTCCAGCTGCGGACGGTCAAAAACATACTTCTCGTTGCAGAAATGGCACTCGACTTCAGCTTGTCCGTCTTCCTCAATGATTTGTTTCAAATCCTGCTCGCCCATACTAATGAGCGTACGTTCCACCCGCTCTTGCGAGCATTCGCATTTAAATACGATATCAAGCTCATCCATCAGCTGCAGCTCGTCGCCTACAACGCGCTTCAGCAAGCCTTCCGGCGTTTCACCTTGCTCAAGCAGCGATGAGATCGGCGGCAGCCCGTCGATTGCCGCTTCCAGCCTCGTTAAGCTTTCTTCGCTTATGCCAGGCAGCACCTGCACGATAAACCCGCCTGCTGTGATCACTCTGCCGTATTCGTCCACTAACACGCTCAGTCCGACAACGGAAGGCGTCTGCTCGGAAGTGGCGAAGTAATAGGTAAAATCTTCAGCCAGCTCGCCCGATACGATCGGCGTGCTGCCGCGGTACGGCTCCTTCAATCCCAAATCCTTCGTAATGTGTATATAACCCGTGCGTCCGACTGCGCCGGCTACGTCCAGCTTGCCGAGCGAATTGCTGGGGAGCAGTACCTGAGGGTTGTCGACGTATCCGCGCACCTCACCGCTTGCATTGGCATCCACGACGATTTGGCCCACCGGGCCATCCCCTTTAACTTGAATGGTTAGCTTCTCTCTGCCCTTCAGCATGGCGCCCATCATCGAGCCGGCCGTAGCCGTCCGTCCAAGCGCCGCCGTAGTCGTCGGCAGCGTATCGTGGCGTCTGCGCAGCTCTTCCACAAGCCTTGTCGTTTGAACGGCGAACACGCGCAGCTGTCCGTTCCATGCGGTGCCTCGAACGAGGTAATCCTGCTTCGTTGTTGTATCTTCTCTCATGCTACAGTCTCCTCCTTCTTGCCCTTAAAAGCTCGCCTTACTGTATCTTCTATTCTTGGTTGCGTTCGTATATGATGCGCAGACCTTCTAATGTGAGCAGCGGGTCTACTTCTTCGATGGTTTCCGATTCGGCAGCGATCAGGTCCGCCAACCCGCCTGTCGCGATTACGCGCGGCGTGACGCTGAATTCTTTGCGAATCCGATTGACGATACCGTCAACTTGTCCCGCATAGCCGAAAATAATACCCGCCTGCATCGAAGTGACCGGGTTGCGTCCAATAACGCTCTTCGGCTTCACAAGTTCGATGCGCGGCAGCTTCGCGGCTCTCTGATACAACGCCTCCGTAGAAATGCCGATGCCCGGAACAATGGCGCCTCCCAGGTAGTTGCTTCCCGCGTCAATATAATCGAAGGTCGTCGCCGTGCCGAAATCAACGACGATCAGCGGCGCACCATACTTCTCGATGCCGGCGATGGAGTTCACGATCCGATCGGCGCCAACTTCGCGCGGATTCTCGTAGCGGATGTTCAGGCCCGTCTTAATGCCGGGACCAACGACCAGCGGTGATTTGCGCATGTATTTCAGAGACAGCTGTTCCAGCGTGCGCATAAGCGGCGGAACGACGGAAGAGATGATTACGCCCTCGATCTGATCCAGCTTCACGCCTGCGATCTGAAACAAATTATGAATCATAATCCCGTATTCATCCACCGTTGCGGAGCGGTTCGTGCTGAGCCGCCAGTGATACAGCAGCTTACGGGCTTGATAAATACCCAGCACGATATTCGTATTGCCTACGTCGACGACAACGATCAAGCGGTGGCGCCCCCCTTCTTGCCATTCAAGTCGAGGCTGATATCCAGCGACTGGAAGGAATAGGTCAGGCCGCCGACGGAGATCACGTCAACGCCGCAGGCCGCAATGGCACGCACCGTATCGAGGCGGACATTGCCGGATGCTTCCACGATGACATGGGGAGACCGCGATTTAATGATCGCAACGGCTTCCCGCATCCGTTCATGAGTCATATTGTCGAGCATAATAATATCCGCGCCGCAGGCGAGTGCTTCTTCCACCTGCGCGATGGATTCCGTTTCCACTTCAATTTTCATGGTATGCGGAATTACCCGGCGCGCGGCTTCAACCGCCCCCGTAATTCCTCCGGAGCCCTTTATGTGATTGTCCTTAATCATAACGGCATCATACAAACCGAAGCGATGATTGAAGCCTCCGCCTACGCGAACGGCATACTTCTCCAGCAGCCTGTGGCCTGGCGTCGTCTTGCGCGTATCCACGAGACGGGCGGGCAAGCCTTCCATCGCATCGACAAAAGCCCGCGTCTTCGTCGCAATTCCGGACAGCCGCTGCAGCAGATTGAGTGCCAGGCGCTCTCCGGTGAGAATGCTGTGCGTGCTGCCTTCCACCTCGGCAATAATCGTCCCCTTGGCCACGGCATCCCCGTCGGCCGCATGCGGCGTAAAGACCAGCGAGGCGTCAACCACTTGAAAGACGAGCCGCGCGATCGGCATGCCTGCAAGTATGCCCGTTTCCTTCACATGGATAACCGCCTTGGAACGGCTGCCTGCAGGAATGGTTGCCCAGCTCGTAATGTCTCCCGTCCCGATATCCTCCGCCAGCCACGCCCGGATTTGCGCGCTCAGCGTATCCGCGCTTCCGCCTCCGACTGCCGACAATGTTGCCTCATTCATCTTCGATTCGCTCCTCCGTTAAGCCGTACTTGTGATGGAGCACGGTATGCTTGCGCCATAGCAGGTCGTCCCGCTCCGGGAAATCCTCCCGGCTGTGCGCACCGCGGCTCTCTTTCCGGGCCAGCGCAGCTTGCGCGGTCAACGACGCACAAGTCAGCAAGTTTGCAAATTCATATTCCTCGCGTTTCGTAATGACCGATTGAAAAATCGATTTCAAGCGCCAGAGCTCTTCTAGCCCTTTGCCGAGTCCATTGGCATCACGCCGCAGCCCGACATAGCGCACCATGATTTTCTGCAGCTTCAGCCGCTTCTCGACAACCGCCTGAATCGGCGCCTCGCTCCGCTGCAGCGAGTCCATGTGAATCGGAATATTGCGCTCAAGCGGAGGCAGGGAGTTGATGCGCTCCACGATGCGGCGTCCGAATACAATAGCCTCCGAGAGCGAATTGCTTGCCAGCCGGTTGGCGCCATGAACGCCTGTCGACGAGCATTCGCCGCACGCGAAGAGGCGAGCGAGATTCGTCTCTCCGTTCAAGTCGGTTTTGACCCCACCCATCATATAATGCGCGGCAGGTGCGACCGGAATCCAATCCGTCGTTAAATCAAGGCCGTATTTCAAGCAAAACTCATAAATATTCGGGAAACGATGCCGCACCATCTCTTCAGATTCATGCGTAACATCGATATAAACAAACGTCGATTTGGTCGCTTCCATCTCGCTGACAATCGCGCGGGCCACCACGTCGCGAGGCGCAAGCTCCAGCTGCTCATGATACTTGTCCATGAACCGCTCGCCGCGAATGTTCCGCAGTACAGCGCCTTCGCCTCGAACCGCTTCGGATATCAGAAAGCGCGGAGCACCCGGATAGCAGAGAGAAGTCGGATGGAATTGAAAGAACTCCACGTCTTGTATGTATGCTCCTGCTCGGTAAGCCATCGCTACGCCGTCGCCTGTCGCCACTTCCGGATTCGTCGTATACCGATACAGCTGGCCGGCGCCGCCGGAGCATAAAACTGTGGCTCTGCCGCGAACAACTAACCGCTGGCCGTCAGGCTTCTGCACAAGCGCGCCGATGCACTCGCCGTCGCTTGCCGTAATCAAATCAATGACAAAATGATCGTCCCACACCTCGATGCGGGGGTTTTCCACCGCTTTCTCCGATAGTGCACGAACGATCTCGAATCCTGTTGCATCTCCGTTTGCATGTAAAATACGCCGCTGGCTGTGTGCACCTTCCTTGGTAAGGGCAAATTCGCCGTTCTCTTGGTCAAACTGCGTGCCCATGTTCACCAGATCCTGCACGCCCTTCGTGCCCTCATGAACAAGCACGTCGACTGCTTCGTTGAAGCAAAGGCCGGCGCCGGCGATTAGCGTATCTTGCCGGTGATAAGCCGGGGAGTCATCCTCTGAAATGACGGCGGCGATGCCCCCTTGAGCGTAGCGCGTGTTGCTGTCGAGGAGCGACTTCTTCGTGATCATGAGCACGTCATTGGTTTCACTGGCTTTGATTGCGGTAAAAAGACCGGCGATGCCGGCCCCGATTACGATGACGTCTGTATTAACAACGGGCAAACTTTCCAAATCAACATCAACAAGATAACGTGGAATCATAACGGATGCTTTCCTTTCTGCGGAAAGAGAGTCACACACTACTTCACTTGCAGCATGCGTTCCAAGGATAGACGGGCTTTGCTTGCAACATCTTCAGGCACGTAAATTTGCGGCTGCATCGTTTCCAGCGCTTTCACAAGCTTCTTCAGGTTGTTGACTTTCATGTTCGGGCAAACCAAGTATTTCGTTGCAAAATGAAACGTCTTATTTGGGCTGTCTAGTCGAAGCTGGTAGCCTGTTCCGTCCTCGGTGCCGACGATGAATTCTTGACAGTCTGATTCTTTACAATATTTAATGATGGCCGTTGTACTGCCTACAAAATCGCCGAGCGCTACCACTTCCGGGCGGCATTCCGGATGCACAACGAACTGCGCGTTCGGATGCTTCGCTCTCATTTCTTCCACGTCTTTAACCGTCAGCATATCATGCGTGTTGCAGTAGCCTTCCCAGATAATCATCTTCTTGTCGGTTTTCTGCTGCACGTAGTGCCCCAGGTTCTTATCCGGCACCCAGATGATTTCGTCTGAATCGACGGAATTGACGACGCGCACCGCATTTGCGGAGGTACATACAATATCGGTTTCCGCTTTGATGTCGGCAGAGGAGTTAATGTAAGTCACGACTTTCGCGTTGGGATGCTGCGCTTTCAGCTTGCGCAAGCCATCTACGTTGACCATATCCGCCATTGGGCAGCCGGCACGCTCATCCGGAATGATGACGGTCTTGTTCGGAGCCAGAATTTTAGCGCTCTCGCCCATAAAATGAACGCCGCAGAAAACGATAACATCCGCGTCGGTTTCGGCAGCCTTCTGAGCAAGCAGGAAGGAATCGCCCCGGAAATCCGCTACTTCTTGAATTTCGTCCCGCTGATAATAGTGCGCAAGGATGATAGCGTTACGTTCTTTCTTCAGCTGCATCAAACGTTCCCGCAGTTCGCGGTTCTGCTCCGCTTTCCGCTCGAGAGCTAGTGCTTCCATGGTAATATTCCCCTCTTTTTCACTGACTTTGTGAACAGAAGCACAAACTCTGCCAAAATAAATTGGCGCATTCGCCCGTTGATCTGTTCTGTCACCATTATTATCTAGAATTTCGAGTCCAATGCCTGGCAGCTGTCCCACTAGCATACCCGTGGCAGTCAAACCTTTGATTCGCAGTCTTCATCACAAGTGATTAACATTTAATTTACACAAGGCACGGTATGCTGTCAACTCACAAAAGCGGCCGTTTTGGCCGTTCTCGGCAGGGTATGCGCCAGCAGAGATGTTACTAAGCCCGTAAGCTTGATTCTCTGCCTGTTCTGGCTTCTTTACCGCGATAATCACTGCATTAGGTGCACACTGATGTCTAATGAAAAAAAACTGCCCGCTGCAGTTGCCTGCAGGCGGACAGTTTCACTTGTACTCTCACGCTTAAGATTGCTGCGATCCGTTATCGTTGCCATCAGCCGGAGGCGTCAGATCTCCAGCTTCTTTGCCTTGAATGCGCACCTTCACGCCGCCGATCGTATCTACGATTGGTTCGCCTTTCGGCTCATCGGATACCGGGCCTGCGGAAGAACCGCCTTCTCCGTTTTCGCCGATCGAACCGCTCTCGATCAAACGTTTGATTTGTTCAAGCTCCAGCGTTTCTTCTTTAAGCAAGGTTTGTGCAATCAGATGCACTTCTTTGCTCTTATCGTTAAGCAGCTGTTTCGCACGTGCATAGCACGCTTGGATGATGGACTGCATCTCTTGGTCAATCTCGTATGCAATAGCATCGGAATAGTTCTGTTCATGTCCGATATCACGGCCCAAGAATACTTGACCTTGCGAGCTGCCGAACTGCATCGGTCCAAGCTTATCGCTCATACCGTACTCCATAATCATGGCGCGTACGATGCTCGTCGCTTGCTTGAAGTCACTGTAAGCACCCGTACCGATTTCGCCGATGAAGATTTCTTCGGCTACGCGTCCGCCAAGCAGACCCGTGATTTTATCGAGAAGCTCCTGCTTGGTTGCCAGCATGCGGTCGCCATCCTTCGGAAGCATGATGACATAGCCGCCTGCTTTTCCCCGCGGGATTATCGTAACTTTATGCACTTGATCGGCATGCTCCAGGAAGTAGCCGACGATCGTATGGCCTGCTTCATGGTAAGCAACGATGCGTTTCTCGCGGTCGCTGACAACGCGGCTGCGTTTCTCCGTACCGACAATAACACGATCGATTGCATCATCCACTTCCACCATCGCGATGTCTTTCTTATTACGGCGGGCTGCGAGAAGGGCTGCTTCGTTCAGCAGGTTCTCAAGATCCGCGCCGGTAAAGCCAGTCGTACGCTTCGCGATGACATCGAGCTTCACGTCTCTTGCCAGCGGCTTGTTGCGTGAATGTACTTTCAGCACCGCTTCGCGGCCTTTTACGTCTGGACGGTCAACTGTAATTTGACGGTCGAAACGGCCAGGACGGAGAAGCGCCGGGTCAAGAATATCCGGGCGGTTCGTCGCTGCCACGATGATAATACCTTCGTTTGCGCCGAAGCCGTCCATTTCTACGAGGAGCTGATTGAGCGTCTGCTCGCGCTCGTCATGTCCGCCGCCGAGTCCGGCGCCGCGCTGACGGCCTACAGCATCGATCTCATCGATAAAGATAATACAAGGTGCGTTCTTCTTCGCGTTCTCGAACAAGTCGCGAACACGGGATGCGCCGACACCGACGAACATCTCAACGAAGTCGGAACCGGAGATGCTGAAGAACGGAACGCCTGCTTCTCCTGCAACTGCGCGAGCTAGAAGCGTTTTACCGGTACCCGGAGGGCCGTTCAGCAGAACACCCTTCGGAATACGCGCTCCGACGGCTGCGAATTTACGCGGATCTTTCAAGAACTCAACAACTTCGACAAGCTCCTGCTTCTCTTCATCGGCACCCGCCACATCCTCGAATGTGACGCGCTTCTTCTCTTCGTTATAGAGACGCGCACGGCTCTTGCCAAAGTTCATCACTTTGCCGCCGCCGCCCTGCGCCTGATTAATCAGGAAGAAGAACAGAACGAAGATAATAACGAACGGAATGATGGAGGTTAGGAACGTCAGCCAAATGCTTTGGCCTTCCATCGGCTTAACCGTCATATCGAAATGATTGGAAGCCTGCGCGTCGTTAATTTCTTTAACGACGAATTCCTCTACGCTGGAATGCGTATAGAATTGAGCGGATTCCACATTATCCGGCTTCTTCTTGTACTCACCGGAAATCAGATACGAATACCCGTCGAACTGAAGCTCGAGCTTCTTAATATTGTTGCTTTGCAGCTCCTGCCTGAATTGACTGTAGTCGATTTTTGAACTGGAATCATTCTGACTGCTAATAAACTGGAAGATCCCGACGGTCACCAAAAAAATAATCAAATAAAAGCCAGTATTGCGGATGATCCGATTCATCCCCTACCTCCTCTCAAGACGCAAAAAATAGGTGACCTTGCACCTGGAACTCCTTATGGAGCTCTCCTGCAAGGTGAAGTGCATGCTTGTTTATTTCTCGTAAACCTCAGGCTTCAAAATGCCGATAATCGGCAAATTGCGGTATTGCTCCGCATAATCCAGCCCATACCCGACAACAAATGCGTCAGGCAATACAAAGCCTTTATAATCCGCTTCCAGCTCCACCTTGCGGCCTGCCGGCTTATCGAAGAGCGTGACAACCGTGATGGATTTGGCATTGCGGCGCTCCAACACATCAATGAGATAGCTGAGCGTAAGCCCGCTGTCGATAATATCTTCAACAATGAGCACATCGCGTCCCTGCACCGAAGCGTCGAGGTCCTTGATGATTTTGACGACACCGCTTGTTTTGGTCGATTGTCCGTAGCTGGACACCGCCATGAAATCAATCTCAAGCGGAATCGTAATGGTCTTCACCAAATCCGCCATAAAAATAAACGCGCCTTTTAGTACGCAGATGACGAGCGGATTGCGTCCTTCAAACTCTCGGCTGATGGTCTCGCCAAGCTCTTGTACCTTCTGCTGAATTTGGTCTGCGTCGTAAAGCACTTCTTGAATGTCGTTCAGCAACACGGGCCCTCCTAATGTTTCTTGCCTATACTATGAATGAATCCGTACATCTTATTCGGTCTTCGGTCAAACGGTAAAATCCGACGCAAACTGCGCTTTCATGCGAATAACGCGGCTTGTCGATTCCTTCACTTGAGCGAGTCCCGACCTTCGAATGCCCGGAATCCACACCACATTGCCATGAGCGTCGACAATAATCGGCAGCACCTCGCGGCGCGAGGGAGCTATGCGATCGTCAACGAACATATCTTGTACTTTTTTGGTGCCGTTTAAACCAAGCACCTCCATACGGTCGCCGGGACGACGGTTTCGAACTGTGAGCGGAAAATCAAGCAAATCTCCGTCAAACAGCGCTTCCAGCCGGTTGGCCGGTCGCCGCGCATCGGATGCCGCCATCTCTTCAATCGTCAATACCGCTTCCGCTTCGGGCAGCCTCAGGCGCTCCGTGCCTTCCGCCACTACATAAGCATATCCGCTTGAAGGGGACGTCATTCCTCCCCGCGACCCGCGGACGAAAAGCAAATTGTCGTACTCACGTACAAACCGTACACCGCTGCCTGCATCGAAGCTCCACGTTGTGGCTGCGCTCTCGAAGGCTGCAAGCCGTATCGTTTCAACACTTTCGAATGAAGTGGGTTCCGTTTCCAAGCCAATATAGTTCAATATTAGTTTAATCAATCTCCTTTGTAAAGCGACATGCAGACCAAGCAGCGCTTTGCGGTTCAATTGGCATCCTTCGCGGCGGGGCAGGACATGGCGGTCAAAAACCGCCTTCGTTTCTTGCGCCAGCCAGTCGTCTTCAGCCGCTGCAAGCTCCGCCAATCGGACAAGAGACTGCGAGATTTGGGGGTTGTGCGCCGACAGGTACGGCAGAATGTCCAAACGGACCACGTTGCGGAAGTAATGCTTCCGGCTGTTGCTGCTGTCTACGCTGTACGGGACGGCCCGCTCTTCGCAGTAACGGAGGATGTCTGCCTTGTATGTACGCAAAAGCGGCCGAATAAGTTCCACGTTTTTTTCAGAACGGGAAAATGCGATGCCTGCGAGGCCGCCGGGACTGGTCCCGCGCATAATGCGCATAAGAACTGTCTCCGCTTGGTCGTCGGCATGGTGGGCAAGCGCGATACGCGCTGCGCCGTATGTATGAGCGACTTCATGTAGAAATTCATAGCGTTTCAGCCGGGAAGCCGCCTGAGAATTCATTCCTGTTTCTTCTATATATGCCGGCATATCGAGAAGCACGGTTTCGTACGGAATTCCGAGTACCTCGGCAAACCGTCTGACCGATTCCTCCTCCATGGCGGACTCTTCGCCTCGAAACCCATGGTTAACATGGGCCGCGACGAGGGTGAGCGCCTCCGTCGGTGCAAGACGGTGGAGCAGATGCAGCAGCGCCATGGAGTCCGGCCCGCCTGATACGGCAACGACCACCGTGTCTCCCGGCGACCATAAGCCTTCCCGCTTCGCGAGCTGCCTCAATTCGCTCAGCCATTCATCCACTGCATTCATCCTTTCATACTGATCTGCTAGAGTCCTGAACGCAGCAGCCAATAAATCGTCGTCGCAAGCACAGCTGCCGACAGTGCAAACAAGCCTTTCATCCAGCGCGGCGCCGGCGCTCCGGGCGACCGGTTGGCACCGCTTGGCCGGTGCATCCACTGCTGCCAAGCCGCGGCCGCTTCACGCGCGTTCGCGAATTCGCCGTATAGCGCCTTGCGCAGCCAGCCGCTCATCGGCCTAAGGGCCGGACTCGCGGCAGCAAACCGCGCCAGCTCCTCATGCGTTCGCATCTGCGGCAGCAATCCGGCCGACAGCTGCGCGAGGCGCCGTCCTTCGTGCAGCTGCACGCAAAGAACGGCGAACGAGAACAGGTCATAGCCTGCATCCGCCGTACGAGAGCCCGCATTCCAATAGCCGCGGTCATAGATTTCGGTAAACTGCCGGACGCCTTTGCCAAATGCGGTCGCGCCCCCATAATCGACAAGGTCCGGCCTGCCGTAATCAGCCACGATTACGTTCTCGACCTTCAAATCGCCGAACGTCCAGCCTGCCTCATGCAGTTCCGCGAGCTTGCCCAACAGATGATAGCCTACGACGGGGAACCACTCCTTGCCCTGGCGCTGCAAATAATCGCCGAGCGTCATGCCCTTAATATAGCGCATGACATAGAAAGGATACTCCTTGCCGTCCGCCGCCTGGAAATCATCCACGTCGACAAGAAACGCGCTGGCGTTCGATCCGCGCTTCTGCTTCTGCTTGGCAATGGTCTGCAGCACGTTGACCTCCGACTGCAAATCTACCGCGTCGGATCCGATCTTCAGCGCATACAAATAACGCTGCCGCTCCACCAAAAACACTTTGCCATTAGCCCCTTCGCCTAGCATCCGTTCCACGCGGTAGCTGCCTTGCTTCCACTTGCCGCGAATGACCGTGCCGCGAGGGAGACTCCATTCAAACGACGTAGTCACTCATCATCCCGTCCGTTCCATCATTCTTCCTACTACCATAATCGGCTTTCTGGTAAAAATCAATGACATGCAGCAGCGCCGGCCCTGTCGGCGTCGTTCCCCGCATCTGCAGCCGCGGGAATATCGCATGCACGCCGCTAATATCGCGCGTCCAATCCAGATCCTGCCTGCAGTCCTCCCCGTATGCCGATCCCGGAAAATGAAACACGGACAGCTCACTGCCGCCCTGCCTCGACTGCAGGCTGATCGCCAAGTCGCGAATGGCCTCTTCCACCGCATGCAGCTTCGGCTTCATGCTGGCGCTGGCGTCGATCAGCAGCGCTACGCGGAGCTTGCTCGTCTCGCTGAGCTCGTCGATGACGCGAACGACTTCGCCGCGCTTCTCAGGCGGCAGCTCTTCGATGGACGAGGTGCCAAGCACCTGCTTCAGCTCGCGCTGCACCGCATGCTGGATCGTTTGTACGACGGTTTTGCGCGTCAGCATCTGAACCGTCTGGGACAGCTGGCGTGTATGGGTAAGGCGGCTGAGTCCTCCGCCCGCTCTAGCGATTTCCTCGATTTCCGTCGTGCCGAACTCAACAAGATCGCCTTGATCCACAACGCCAACAACATTGACCGTAATACCGACCGCATGGGCCTGGGCCGCGGCAACGACAGGACTGACCCCGACATTGGAACAACCGTCGGTCACTAATAGAATCTGCCTCATTGTACATTCCCCCATATCCATAGATTCAAAACCTCTGCTAGTACTCGTTCTATCAGCATTCCCATATTTAAGAGGGGATAACCGTGGGGCGGACCGAATCGACAGCTGCCGGGCCAAGCCCTATGCAAACGCCAAAAAGCCTGCCTAAGGGCAGACTATGCGAAACTATGCAAGTAAACGGGCATGCCTAGCTTACCTATCTATCATTGGTCACGCAGGATGGCCGGTTCACGTTTGAATAGATCGGAGCCCCGCCCCGCAGCGATGCCGGTCGCGAACATTAGTCGACCACTTTGCACAAGGCGTCCTTCGAACCGCGCGCGGATTCGTTTGCGCTGCTTCCTCCTCTCGATCGATGCATGCACATCCAGCTTCATCGCCGCAGGCTCAATCGTCGCCCCTGGCATCGCTGCCTTCAGCCGCTTATGCGGCGGCTTCGTCCTCATCCCTACCATCATCGGCTCCAGGTACGTCCCCGCCACCGCCACCGGTACGATTCCGTTTGTCCGCGCTTCCACATGCAATCTTTTTATTTTCATCTCAGCTCACCGTCCTAGGACGCTCGACCGTGGGTCTACCAGGCCAGCGGAATGTAGCCCACTCGGGCTGATGCTTGTCTACTCTTGCGACGACAACCGTCATATCATCCACAATGTCGCCTTTGTGGTACCGAACGACCGTATCGAGGAGCGTATCGGCGATTTCCTGCGGATTGTTCGTGCGAATCTCCTGAATGATCCGCTTCATCCACATTTCCTTGTTCACGGCATGCCCCGGCGCATCATAGATGCCGTCGGTCATCATAATGAGCGTATCCCCCGGCTGCAGCTGGACGCGAATAAGATCTATGTCAATGTCCTGCAATATCCCTACCGGCAAATTATTGGCCGAGATCGGAATCACTTCGTTCCCGCGCTTAATGAAGCTGGGCGTTGATCCGATTTTCATGAAGGTCGTCTTCGCCGAGTACATGTCGATAAGGGCCACATCGACCGTCGCGAACACCTCATCCGAGGAACGAAGCAGCAGTACGGAATTCACCGATTTGATCGCCAGCTTCTCATCCATGCCGGACTGCAGCAGCTGCTGCAAGATCGTCAGCGCCGTGCTGCTCTCCTGCTTTGCCCGTTCACCGTTGCCCATGCCGTCGCTGATCGCGACGGCAAATTTGCCGTTGCCAAGCTCCACCGTGCTGAAGCTGTCTCCGGACAGCAGATCGCCTCCCTTGGCGAGCCCCGCCACGCCGGTCTCCACCTCGAACGCCTTGGCCGTACCGAAGACGACCAGCGAGGCGCCTCCGTTCTTCTCCGGCGGCTTCTCCGACATAACGGCGATCGGCTCGCCAAGGATATCGGTAAGCAGCGGGGCTATGATTTTGCGGCACTCATCATAGCCTTGGCCAAACGTATGGTACACCTCGATTTCAACATTGCCCTCCTCCAAATTGATGATTTCGATGCCCTGTATCGATAAACCGAGCCCCTCCAGCGCCTCTCGGATCTGTTCTTCCTGCAAATGCAGCTGCTGCCCTTCCCGCTGAATTTCCCGCGCCAAGTCCTCCATGACTTGTGAGACGCCCGACAGTTGTTCTGCGACGAGCTGACGAGATTCGTTCAATTGTTTCCGCCAGCGGAGATCATGCTGATACAGTTCATACTGCTGCTGCATCACCGCAAGCACCTGCTGCGACTTGATGCAGTGCACGCTCCATTCCTTCGGCACCTCCTTCGGCCCCATGCGGCGCCCTTCCTCTACCGTCGTCATCATCGACGTCATCATCCGGTGCGTATCATAGAATCTCCCCTCCCAACAAAGCTCTTTGCGATGGCATGTACTGCAGGTTCTTTCTGCTGCCGCATTCATGAAGTGAGCGACTGCTTCCTCCCTTCTGTCCTTCTCATCCGTAACGCCGCCGAACTGCCCGAAGCTTCGGGACAGCTGACGAAACACTTCGGAGAACTGCGCTACCCGCTGCGAGGTCACATCTCGGACGCGCCTTGCGTATTCATGCTGCGATTTGACATGCTCTTGTGTGCCGGGCACATATTTGGAAATCAGGCGTATCATGGTTTTGGGTGTAGCCAGCAGCATCGCCGCCGCTATGACGGACTCCCAGGTGGATGCCAGCACATCCGCTTGGTTGCCGATATAGATCGCCAGTATGGACGAGCCGAGCAGCATACCGAAGGCGACAGCCATTTTGCCGCCTTCGCGGAGCAGTCCGGCAAGCAGCCCGGCAAAAGCAAGCAAGCTCATCTGCACGATCGCATTGGCATCGGCAAGACTCAGAATCAATCCGGCTACGACGCCTACCGATGCACCAAGCGGCGCGCCGCCGACAAGCGCGAAGAGCATCAGCATATACCGCGACAGGATGTGCTCGATCGATAAGCCGCCGACGGCCCAGCCAACGGCACCCGTCATAATCGAGGCGAGCATGATCATGAGGCATATAATTTCTTCGTTCTTCAGCGCCGACGTTTTCTTCGTCAGTGTAAGGACGGGGATGGCTTGGACGAAAACGAGCGTAAGCACGAAGCCGAGCGACGCCTCCACACCAACCATCATCAGCTCATACCAGCCAAGGGTGCTCTCAATGACGACCCCGAACAGCCTGACGATGAGGGTGGTGAGAAAAACAAGCAGCGGAGCATAGGAGAGTTCCGCCCGTTCATAAGCTTCAAGCCCACGAAGCAGCAGGTAGACCACCGCGAGCTCCATCGCGATCCACATCGGCTCCGGCGCCACCGCGAACCAGCTGCCCGCTACGATCGATAAAGCCGCAGGCAGGCACATATCTCGGCGGAGGAAGAAAATGACGGTGAAATAAGCAACTGCAAACGGAGTCAGCGATTCTAGAATGACGGCTCGTCCCAGTAGAAAACCGACAGCCATGAGAATAAAGGTCCACTTGCGCGAGGCAAGCATGCCGGCCAAACGAAGAATACCGGTACGTTCTAAGCCTTTGCGCAGAGTCGACTGCACATAGCTCGTCTTTCGTACGCCCGGAAACATGACTACTTTCGGTTTGTGCACCATGGTGAGAGAACACCACCCTTTTCCAATTAATGTATTGCCATTATAAAATCAGGCTTGCTGGAAAGTTTGTCAGAAAGCGTTGTCAGCACCGAAGTTTTTTCCGACATTATCGCCGGGGCGGGCGGCCTCTTGTCAGCATTGCGGCAATCTATAGCCCTCTAAGGCTTAGCCGCGGGCTGCGTCAGTCCGTCACTCACGAATTCAACAAAATCTGTGATAAAATGAAGCGCTTTCATTTACAGAATGCCGTCCGAACCTGTCGGGATAGCGTGAGAACAAGGGAAAAGTTTTTGGCGTGGGCGGGTATATTTATTTGTGAGTACGCATACGAAAGCTTGCAGAGGGTGGGGGAGCGATGAAAGACATCAAAAAAGCAGTGCCGTGGGGCACTGCTTTAGAACATACTATGCAATTAAACGCGCTTCGCTCCACGTCCGCCGCGTTTGGATTCCGTGTTCTTCTTCAAGGAGGACATACGCTCTTCGCTATCCTTCAGGAAGCGTGACACTTTATCCTCGAAAGAAGGCTTGCCGTATGCGGGCTTGCCGCCGCCTGCTTTATTGAATGGACGTCCGCCGCCACCACCGCCGCCTTGGCGATTGAAGCCACCGCCACCGCCGCTTGGACCGCGATCTCCACCACCGCCTGGTGCTCCTGTGCGGCTGAAGCCGCCGCCACCACCACCGCCGCCGCTCGGACGGTTAAAGCCGCCTGGCCGATCTCCACTGCGCTCACGCTGAGGAGGTGCAGACCCTTCTGGCCGGTCAATTGCTTGTTTAATGGAAAGTCCGATTTTCCCGTCTTTGTCTACATTAATGACCTTCACTGTCACAACATCTTCTAGCTTGAGATGGTCCTTAACATCCTTGACGTAGTTATCGGCAATCTCTGAGATGTGAACTAGCCCTGTGACACCTCCCGACAAATCGACGAATGCTCCGAAATGCGTAATGCCTGTCACCTTGCCCTCTAACTTGGCGCCCACTTCAATTGCCATAGGTAAAAATGTTCCTCCCTAACCGTTATGCGAAGCATCAAGCTTCGAGATCCCGCAGCCTGATGAGCCGCGAGTTAAAAAGTATGACGGTAAGCCGTAAAAATGCGGTTACTAAGGTGATTATACCCGAACGGATGAAGCAAGGCAACAGACGGATACCCGTTCCTGCGCCCATCTATGGCTGCTTCACAACCTCGATTGCGCGCTCTCCCTTATTTACCATTCCTAACTCCTGCGTAGCTTTCAGTCCAATATATTCCGGATCCTTCAAGCGTTTGACCTCAAGATCCAAATCCGCTGTTCGTTTGGCCGCTTCGTTAACCTTCTGCGTCGCATTGGCGAGCTTTGCTTCTGCTTGGCCTTGATGGTTCATCTGCGCAACCAGTGTATATAGCGCCCAGCCCATGAAGAGAGCAACGAGGACAAACCATATTTTCAATCTGCGCTTCGTTCCCGTATGACCTGCAGAGGGTTGATTCGATCCTGATACCGCCACTGCCATTCATGGACCTCCTGACGTAAGTTATTCGCCGTCCTTATTATCGTCCTTGCGGTTCTTCCAGCGCTGCCAAAGCTTCGAGACGCTGTCCCTGCCCGCTTGATACCGTTCCGCAATCCGCCATCTGGCGATGACTGGATTTACCCGTATGCTCCAGTAGCGAAACAACGGCTTCCAGATCGGCTTTGTCATCCATGCGAACAACAACCAGAATGGACGTAGCAATTGTACCACAATTTTGAAAAGGAACATAGTAAACGCTCGCAAAAAGGCCAAAATGAGCCTGGTGATGCGATAAAGCAGAATAAGCGGCTTAATGACCAGCAGCTCGAACGCTTTAATTATAAACGCGATGACGGCGCGGACGGTAAGGATCAGAAGCTTGACAAGCCGCACCGTTATTTTGCTGAACAACCAATAATAAAAGCCGATGCCGAGCACAAGCCCCAGAAACACATAGGCCCGCACCTCGCCTTGGTTGCTCGATGAAAGCACCTGAAACACCGCAATCGTCGCTGCGATCCAGTACAGCAGATCGAAGACCGGCACCCACAGCCGGCTGATACGCAGCTCGTCCGACACGACGCGGTAACCGTCGAAGACGACGCCCATCCCGATCCCAGAGAGAAGCATCGTCATCATCGTCCACCATTGTACGCTGAGACTCACTTAAAGATCTTCCCGAACAAGCCTTTGGACTTCGAGGCGTTATTGCCGTCCAAATACGTGAGCGAATAGACCAGTCCTTCAATCGCGACAAGTCCCTGCTCCAGGCTCAAATGCTTCATATGAAGATTCTGCCCGCGAATCGCGAGGAAGCCAAGCTCCGTCTCCAGCAGAAATTCTTCCACGTCGAAGCTCTCTACGTTCATGACGCCGGTAATCTCAAGGATCTTGCGGTTATGCATTTTGATTTCCTGGCGCTTCTGCCCTTTGTTCCCTTGCTCTGTCATTGCCCCGTCCCCCTCCTCTGAGCGTGGTCGTAACTGAGACTAGCCTATGAGGGCGGGACAGGTTTTAGAACTGGGGCGGGGCAAGCCAGTGGCGGAACGGCGGATTATGCTCTAGATCTGGTAAGCCGCTTGGCGGTAACACCTCGCAGTTTTTAATGCTTCATACAAATGAAATTAGTTTAATTCAGCATAGATATGAAACAGTCTAAATCCAGCACCAAACCCCACAAAATGCTTAAATAATGAGACGAAACCCATGTTGACTAACGAGGGTTTCAGACCTATTATGAACATGAAACGGTCAAAACCTATGCATCATAAACCTCAGAGTGGAAGGGGCAACTTCATGCTGTCTAACAAACAGACGGATGCTGATCATCAGGAATCTGTTTTCAAAGCTATGAAAGCGCTTACCGACATGCAGCCACAGGTCGCTGCGGACCCGCACCGGCTCCGCTATCATTTTATGGCGCCGGCAGCCTGGATCAACGACCCGAACGGAATGATTTTTTTCAAGGGAGAATACCACCTCTTCTATCAAATTCATCCGTTCAGCGCAGAAAACGGGCTCAAGCATTGGGGGCACGCCAAAAGCAGAGATTTGATTCATTGGGAGCATCTGCCGATTGCCCTTGCTCCTACCGAAGAGTTCGAACGGAACGGCTGTTTCTCCGGCAGCGCGATCGATCATAACGGCGTACTCACTGTTTTCTATACGGGGAATGTCGCTTCTACCGGCTATAAAAAGCAGGTCCAGTGCATTGCCACGAGTGAGGACGGCATCACCTTCAGGAAGTATGCCGGTAACCCGGTCATTTCTGATTTCCCCGAGCTGGACGGGTCCTGGGATTTCCGCGATCCGAAGGTATGGCATCACGACGGAGTATGGTATATGGCGCTCGGCTCGGGCAAGGATGGGACCGGCAACGCCCTTCTGTATCGTTCGAGCAATTTGCTGGAATGGGCTTACGTCGGCGTGATGGCCGAAGGGCCTCCCGGGGAAGGGGAGTACTGGAATTGCCCGGACTTTTTCTCTCTGGAAGGAAAGGATGTCCTGCTGGCTTCGCCGGGCGTATCGCCCCAGGATCAGGATGTTCGAACTAATATCTATCGCGTCGGACAACTGAATTATGAAACAGGCAAGTTTGAAGCCGAATGGGAGTCCCAGATCGATTACGGGCCGGATTTTTATGCACCTCAGACGCTGATCGATGATCGAGGACGCGTCATCCTGATTGGATGGATGGACATGTGGTGGAATCCGATGCCGACCAAAGCTTACGGGTGGACCGGTGCGATGACCGTTCCGCGCGTCGTGAAGCTTACGCCGGACGGACGGCTGGCTTTCGAGCCCGCGCCCGAACTCCAGGTACTGCGTGACGGTCATCGCGCTTACGGCCCGGCGACCGTGTACCCGGATGGGGAAAATAGGCTGTCCGAAGTTCAGGGGGATAGTCTGGAGATCATCGCCTGTTTCGATCTGGATGCCAGCCAAACGACGGAATTCGGGTTCCGGCTCCGGCGCTCGACCGACGGGACGCAGGAAACCGTGGTGTCGTACGATCCGGCCTGCCATGAACTGGTCGTGGACCGCACAAAGTCCGGCCTTGTGGACGGAGGGGTCAGCCGGGTTCGCCTCTACCCCGATGAGCATCGTATGCTAAAGCTGCATATGTTCATAGATCGGTCATCCTTGGAGGTGTTTGCGAACGACGGCAGCGTGAACGCCACCTATCGGCTGTATCCGAATCCGGACAGCCTAGGCCTTGCGCTGTTCGCACAGGGGGGCCCCGTGCAAGTGACTTCGCTCGACGTATGGAAGTTAAAATCGGTATGGGGGTAACCAAACGGGCGGACCAGGAGGGCTGGTCGCTAGGCAGCAATCGGCTCCGGGTTCAGGTGGCCAAACCCGGAACGGCGTATCGGGGATCGCGATTCGACTGGACCGGACTCGTTACCGAAGTGAGGCTGGATGAACGCCATACGTTCTGCACGAAGGAATCGTTCGTTTCGGGCCAAGGGACCGGAGGCATCGGGCTGTGCAATGAGTTCGGTATTTCTCTTCCCGTCGGGTATGAGGAGGCGAGGGTTGGCGAGACTTTTCCAAAGCTGGGCGTCGGGCTTCTTACGCGTGTCGACGATGCGGCTTACGGGTTCGCCCGATCCTATCCAATCGCCCCTTTCCCCGTTGACGTTCATGCCGGCAAGTCTTCTCTCACGTTTACGGTGCATCCTCTCGTCACACGCGGCTACGCGGTTCGTCTCATCAAGACGGTAAGCGTGGAGCAGAACCGACTCCGGTTCGTCTACGAACTCAGCAACGTCGGCGAAGTCTTCGTCGCTACGAATGAGTACGGGCATAATTTCGTGAATCTGGACGGGCATGCGGTCGGGCCGGAATACCGGCTTCGCCTGCCGGACGGCTTCGCCTTCGAGTCGTCCGGCAGCCGTACGTTCCCGCTCGAATTTGAGAACTGCGTCATGCGCTGGATGCATGTCCCGGAGGGAGAATTCTATTGCCGATCAACGGCATCGTTCTCGCCGGGCCTTCAGTGGGAGCTCACTCACGAGAGCGGGGTCGGAATGCGAGAGCATGTGAATTTTGCTCCTTCCATGATCGCGTTGTGGGGAACGAAGCACGTCGTTTCTCCGGAAGTGTTCCTGCACCTCGAGCTGGAGCCGGGCGAGACGACGTCTTGGACCCGAGAGCTGGAGTTTTATGTCATTGGTCGGGAGTGACTGCAAAAGTGAACGCAAGCACGACAGGAAATGCAGTAAAACGGACGGCGCTCGTCACCGGCGGAAGCCGAGGCATCGGGCGAGGCATTGTGATGGCTTTGGCCGAGAACGGTTACGATATCGCGTTCAGCCACTGGAACGATTCGAAGAACGCCGATTGTACCGCTGCCGAGGTCAAGCAATCCTATCAGCGCAAATGCGCGGTATTCGAAGGAAATCTGGAGAATGAGGACGAACCGGCTCGGCTCGTTCAAGGAGCGATTCAAGCGCTCGGGCACATTGACATGCTGGTCAACAATGCCGGTGTCACGATCTTCCGTCCGGTCACGGAGATGGATATCGAGTCGATGAACCGGCTCCTTCATCTCGACTTTCGCGCTCCGATGCTGCTTATCCGCGAGGTCGGACGACATATGATCGCCAAAGGTATTCAAGGCAGCATCATTAACATCACCTCGACGCGCAGCGAGCGGGCTTATGCGGGCGATGCCGTGTACGGCGGCGTCAAAGCCGCTCTGGCTCGAGCAACGGGATCGGTTGCGCTTGATTTGGCGGCGCACGGCATTCGCGTCAATTGCATCGCGCCCGGGGCGATCCAGACAAGCGCGGATCGAGAGGCGTACTACTGCGGGTTCGGCGCAAAAATCCCGCTGGGCCGCCCGGGAACGCCGGACGATATCGGGAAAGCGGCCGTCTGGCTCGCGTCCGAGCAGGCTTCCTATATGACCGGAGCAGTGCTGCGGGTCGATGGCGGGCTAATCCTGCCGGGCATGCCGGAAACCGCAGACGGGCCAGGCTGGAGAACGCCGGAGTAACGGCTCGTGTATCTATCGCGCTGCATGCCAGTATCATATCATTCCATTCATCCTACGATCGGAGAGGATCCAGCATGTCGCAATTACAAATTCGCGATGTCCGTGCAATCTTAACCGCGCCGGACGGTGTCAATCTTGTCGTCGTCAAAATCGAGACAACCGAGCCCGGGCTGTACGGGCTTGGCTGTGCGACGTTTACACAGCGGCATTTATCCGTGGCCAATGCCGTAGAGCATTATTTGAAACCGTTCCTGATCGGCAAAGACCCGCTTCGGATCGAGGAGATTTGGCAGACTTCCATGGTGAGCGCCTACTGGCGCAATGGACCGGTGCTGAACAATGCCATTGCGGGAGTGGATATGGCCCTCTGGGATATCAAGGGCAAGCTCGCGAATATGCCTGTCTACGAACTGCTCGGCGGCAAATGCCGTGAAGCCGCAGCCGTATACCGGCATACCGACGGCCGTGACCCCCAGAAAGTTGAAGACAACGTCCGAAAGTACATGGAGCAAGGCTACCATTATTTGCGCTGCCAGCTCGGCGGATACGGCGGACACGACCACAAGCTGCACACCCCGGAGAATGCGCTGCCTGGCGCCTACTTCGATCCTGCCGAGTATGCGCGAAGCGTTCCTAAGCTGTTCGATCACTTGCGCAGCCGGCTCGGCTTCGAGATCGAGCTGATCCACGACATCCACGAGCGGCTTGTTCCGATCGAGGCCGTACGCCTCGCAAAGCAGCTGGAGGAGCATCGTCTATTCTACCTGGAGGATGCGCTTCCGCCTGAGCAGCTCGAATGGTTCGAGACAATCCGGAGCCAATGTTCTACGCCGCTCGCTATGGGCGAGCTATTCGTCCACAGCGCGGAATGGATGCCGCTCGTCTCCAGACGGCTGATCGATTTCATCCGCTGCCATATCAGCGCCATCGGCGGGCTGACGCCGGCCGAGAAGCTTGCGACGGTATGCGAAGCATTTGGCATTCGCACGGCCTGGCACGGACCGAATGATATTTCCCCAATCGGGCAGGCCGCCAACATCCATCTCGATCTGAGCAGCCCGAACTTCGGCATCCAGGAGTGGTGCGAAGTGTCCGATCAGATGCGGGAAGTGTTTCCGGGCTGCCCGGAGGTGCGGAACGGGTTCGTCTACGTGAATGAAAAACCCGGGCTTGGCGTAGATCTGGACGAAACGAAAGCCGCCTTCTACCCATGTCACAACCGATTGCCGGAATGGACGCTCTCGAGAATTCCTGATGGCACCTCTGTGCGACCGTAGCAGTCACCGCATGCCGTGAGTGTCAATCTCCCCCCTCGGGGGGAGATTCTCTATATTGGAGTTTACACAAAATATTTGACAGCCCCCGACCGGAGGCTAGAGGAAGGATTGGATAATAGATTTTCATTTGGTGTCAAAATTCGCATTCAACAATCTGTTATGTATTAGATCCTTGTACTGTACTTCTATTTCAAAATGATCACCAAGCGCATGAGCCGTACCTGCGCTGATTCCGAGTGCGTCTTTAGTAAAGTAGGTGAATACTTGGAGTGCATTATTCTCGCTTGCTTCATCTGCATGGGTAAAGTATCGGATGAGTTCCGGGTTGCTAAAATTCGCAAGCTCCTTCATAGCGTCCGTTCCTACATCTAAGTTGGGATTAAATTTGATGTAATTTCCTAATTTATAAAGTTCGATGAAGTCATCAGTAACCTTTACTGCATCTTGTAACGTTATTTTCTTGGCATTTAAAAGGTTTACGTTTGATGTATACATGATATTTATAGGGTGAGCGGCACCGCTCGTATATTCGGTTCCAATATACTGAATGCTTAACAAGCTCTTCCCGATCCATGTCGGAATAAACATAATATCCAGGCTTGTCTTGTCATCTTCTTGATATAATTTCGTTATCTCAAGCGCATCGCTTTTTAGCCTTTGGTTCACTTTCTTTTCCATATAAGGATCATTCAAACCTACGATCGAGGGGTATTGAATGTTCATGTGTGCTTTCTTGTAGCTTATTCTTTTTAATTCTACCTTCTGGATTTGCCCTGCTGCCTGCTTTAATCTCACCGCTTTACCTTTCTTTACATCTATTTCAAATCTCTCTCCCGGCAGCGGGAAGTCCTCTGTCGTGTATAATAAATATTTTCCCTCTTCCAAATAAGGCTCTAATTTAATCCAATGATTAACTTCTCCAATAGATAGTCCATCGATCTCATTTAAAGGAATATCTACACGGATACGTGATATCGCCGACATAGAAACACTCTTTAAATAGAGTCGCGCATAGCTGTTTCTTTGGAATAGATTGACTAGTTCGATGTTATACTCATACCGGCCATCTGCTGTCTTCTGCAATGTGTCCGTTTGAACATTCTCTATCAACCAGCCGCTCGTGTTTACGCTCTCATATAATGGCGGCGTTAACCATAACATGCAAATAATTATGCCTATCACCCCGATCTTACCCCATTTTAACGGGGACCACCGCTTTAACAATAAAACCATCGATACAACAATCAGCACGATGGAAGGCGCCCCAAAATACATCATGACTACTGTAGTAATCAAATCGATACCCCGTTGAAAATTTGCGGTTGACCCAAGAATAAACCAGATGACGCCTGATAGATTTATCAAAACAGCAGCAATCCATATGACTCTTATCCAAATCAGCAGCATACTTCCACCCTCCTTTAAGATTTATCGACTTCACCTCACATTCAAGGCCTTTGCTTATATTATATTCGGAAAAACCTTCTGCCATTTTCATACTTAAATCATTGGTATGCTTCGATTGTTTGTGGAGGATTTAGACTGAATCTTGAAATCTCTCATATTTTTCAAAGCCTATCCATCCTTGTGTTAATGGCCGGTCTCTCTCCGTACCTTCTCACATTTAACAATTACTTCATATGCATATTCCGGACCTAATTGTGCTTTGGCAGCTTCTTCTGCTGTAATTTCTATTTCTCGAATTTGAACAACTATTTCACCTGCGTCATAACGGATATATTTTTTTTCATTTCGTTCGTAAATTTCAATGCCATAATCCGAAAAAACCAATCTTTCTACCAAAGCTATTTCCCCTTTTTGTATATTTCTCTCACAGTATAAGTACCAGGTATAGCAGGATTAATTGTTGCTTCTGGTATACCGCCACCCGTGTATCCTCCAGGTATCCATTGAGAGTTAGCTCCAAGTTCATTACCACTTGGCATCCTATTTCTCACGGATAGCCTCCCCAAATAAAGAAACCTTAAAGGGACGAATCTAATCAAGGTTTCAATAAATATCCCAGAAATTTAGTGAAGAATAACGTGAAATTGATGAATTAACGTCTCGAAAGTTTTAAGCCTCGCATTATCGAGATTTTTTGGCTCAATTCTCACATTATATTTATGGAAAAATCTACTATTAACTTCTTTCTCAAGTGATTGAAGTTCTTCTACATCAGTATATACGAGTAAAAAGTTCAACCAATCATTTACTTCATTTTCATGCCAAACCAATAACACGTCCGAAGATAACTTTGACATCTCTTCTACCTGTTTTTTTAACAATCTCAATGTGCTAATCAATTTATTATGTTCACTTGTATTTATTGTGGTTGACACTTCGATCACCTACTCGATATTATTAGCCAAAATGTTCTCGATCTTGCCGGTCCCGAATCTCGTTAATCTCCGGGCTTGGCCGCCGTCCGTGCCTCCGAAGGTCTTGCTGAGCTTCTTGTACAGGCCTAGCTTCTTGCCATTTCCGTTGCCATGATTGGAAATGTTACAGAGCCCAGCCCAATTCCACAAACTTTGCATCTCATTTTATCTCATAATATTTTGAACTGACATTACTATGGTTAAAAGACCTTGAGCATGTAGCTCCCCTAGGTCTTGAACTTAACTTCATCATTAATTCTTTATTTTGTTAGCAAAACAGTTACACCACTAAGCGTTAAAATCTTTATTAGTTCCATGATTACAGAACTATTATCTAGTTGATTCGATTCTTTAAAAGATTCATTAAAATTACTCCACTCCACAGTAAAAGGTGGCTTGATGCCAAAACCTCCACATAAACAATCCTCAAAACTTCTCAGATCGTACCCATAATACCCAAAGGGCCCGTTGATGGCTTCTCCTAATGCAATAAACACAGAAGGGAT
The DNA here is from genome assembly GCF_019431355.1 of Paenibacillus sp. R14(2021). Taxonomy (NCBI): domain Bacteria; kingdom Bacillati; phylum Bacillota; class Bacilli; order Caryophanales; family Paenibacillaceae; genus Paenibacillus; species Paenibacillus sp. R14(2021). Next base: position 4,056,231 of record NZ_CP080269.1, on the reverse strand, counting down.
ATCATTAATATGAGCACCTTCTATTTTAACAATTTTATTATCAGTTTCGTTACTTTGATTTACATGACGATATGGGTGATGTAAACGAATAACCTGCAACCAACTTCTTTTTTCATCTTCATCAAGATAAATCCATTGTCCATATTCTTCTTGGATTGAATCCCCCCTTAACATTTCCCAGTAATCCATTGCATGTGGTAATGCTGTCTCATGTAGTATCCCTGTTAATTCAATAACTGGTTTGAAATCGAAATCATCCTTTTTTAGCTCTAATTGCTTTTTAAGAGTGAAATAATAACTACCCATACTTCTTCCGTTCCGTGATAAAATCGTTATTCTTACATTATAAAAAGAAAAAGGTATTAATTTCATTACTTCGTTGGAATAGGAAAGATCAATTAACCTGATTCTTCTATAACCAGAATTAATGTTTGAAGCCAATAAGTCACCCATTAATCCCTCAACATCTTTACAGTATCCTATAGTTACATCACTTTCATCATCAACAATAGCGTATCCGTATTTCATGAAGTCCCCCTTTTTACTCGGACTTGCATCACTAAAATTTAATTTGCGCTTGGACTATCAAACAACCGCCGTAACCTCTATCAAAAGGTTATCAGTCCATTCTCTAGCAACCATCCATGGAACACGAACTTCGAAGATTCGCTTCTCCATATAAAAAGACAAGCTAAAGTCGAATGAATCACTCTAGCTTGAATAACAAATAATTTATCATTGTTGATTAATTAATTTTAAAAATTCTTTTATACGATTTACTTCATTTGTATGGAGCAATTGAACATTTATCTCCTGTAGCTGATCTAATAACTTAATAGTACTTTGATAAATTTCATTCCTAAATTCATCAAAATCAATAATGGAGTTATTCCATTGCTTATCTTCAAATTTCGAGAATGGTGTATCACTAAAAAAGCCGCGAATGCCTTTAAGGCTAGGATTAATAATTAAACGTACCCTTAGCAACCTTCCTTCCCTATGAAATTCAATCCAATTATTATTTTCAACTACATTCATGGCAATATAGTTGGAGTCTTGTAACCTAACCACTGCCTCAGTCAATCTTCTAAACCAGTGCAATACGAGCTCATTGCCAAAAGGAACATCTTTATGAAAGTATCCCTCAACATTCCCGTTGAAATTCAATTCAATTTGGCCTGAAATATCTCCATAAATATTGTCAAATTGCTCAGCACTCACTCTTGAAATCAAGTTAAGATTATCATCAATAAACCTAAAGAACACTCTGAACAACTTGATTCCTCCTAGTAACCAAAATCAGATAGTTTATATCTATATGCTCCCCAAGCCGTTTTAAAAAGACCATTATCAAATGCTACTGTTATTACTTCACCTTTTACTCTTGTAGTATAAATTCCATCAGTTTTGCCTTTTTTGATCGCTTCATTCGCTGCTTTTTCAACTAAAGACATAATTTGCTCTTTGCTTAACTTTTTATTAAAGAAATCTAATTTACTCAATATATCTTCAACTTCCCGCCTTGATTGTTTTTTCAACATATATTGAATTTGTTGTTTATAGGATGCAAAACAATGTCTCTTCCAAATATGATCAATCTTAGTTGCACTTAGACTAAACTTAACTATTTTTGATTTATTTATTAAATTCTTCGCCCACGTCCAAGCTTTTTTAACACCACTAGTAGTGGTCTTAATGAGGCTTTCACTCTTATTTACTGCAACTGAAATACCATTCCAATCGAAACTTACAAAACTAAAGCATTGACTGTCATAAGCACAACCTATGAAAGCATCGGATACCCCTGACTTATCCCAAGGAATATAAAATGCATTTTTAGGATACCATTTTCCTTTTGCTTTGTTAGCATCGTATATGATTCTGCCGAAGTTTGAAGCATTATTATCCGGGATAAAGTTCTGATGGTTTTCAAATGCATTACTGCTACAATTACCAGGATGGGAATAGTATTTTCCATTTTTAAATGATGAACACCATTTCCCTGTGGGATCTCCATTATTCACTGGACTATTCTCTACATATACATACAAATTCAAGCTCTGCGGCTGCTCAATCTCACCCTCATACGTATCCTAGTTAATAAAGCATTTAATATCCGTAGGAAGCGGGATGGCAGTCGCCACCCCTAGCATTTGTTTCCATTATATCAGCCAGCGTCCTTCTCCGGCATTACAGGCATCACATACGCCGCCTTTGTTCGCATCAGGTAGTGGACGACATTCACCAGCTTCCGCATGATACAGACGATGGCTTGCTGCTTCGTCTTCCCCGCCGTGAGCTTCTGCTCGTAATACGAATAGAAATACGGATTACGCGGCTCCTTCTTCGTTCTCGTCACCGCGATCTGCCGAATAGCCAGCGCCTTCAGAATGTCGTGAAGCTCCCGATTGCCCTGCTTGCTCTTGTAGTTGCGGTGCTTGTTGCCCGAACCTACCGCTATCGGAGCGATTCCCGCGAACCTCGCCAGCTTATCGGATGTAGCGAAGCGGTGAACGTCCCCGATCTCCGCGACCAGCTCCGCCGCCGTCACGAGGTCGATTCCCGTCATCGTCTCCAGTTGGAATCCCAGTTGCTCCAGCAGGCTCCCGATTTCCTTCTCAATCCGGTCTAACTCCCGCTCGTAGAAGCGGATATTCCGCACAAGTCCGCGCACAATAAAATCACGCTTCTCCTGGAAGTCTCGCGTCGTATCACCGTCCACTTCCACGAGCGTTAGAATCTGTTCCGCTTTCTTCATAGACAGCGCATTATTGCTCAAACTCCGCAAGAACCCAGCCAACTCGCTTCCCGTCATGCCTTTTAAGCGAGCAGGGGAGGGATACCGATGCCAGAAAGCTAACGCCGTCTTCCCGTCGATCTGGGAGAAGAACGCTTTGTAGCTTGGATAATGGTATCCGAGCTGCTGGTGCAGGCGCTTCACCATGCCCGTCAGACTCTTCGCTTGCCATTTCCGTTGGGTGACGAGCTGGCTAATCGCCCAGTACAGATCAATCGGCTTCGCGTCAGGCAGATGGGGCAGTTCGTCCCGCAGCACCCGTGCCACGCATTCCGCATCCCAGCTATCCGACTTCTGAACGGTGACGTGGCTCTTCCGGCGATTATTCGCCAGCTTCGCATTTACTTCCTTTACCGTACAGCCGCTTTCTGTTAGGTAGACGGCCAGCGCTCGCCCGAATCCGCCGACGTCCTCCAAGCCATACACGACGGACATACCCTTCTTCGTATACTTCTTCGCTTCCTTCACGAGCAAAGGGAAGGTCGACGGCTTATTGTCGAACTTGATCTCACCTAGCTTCTTATTCCAGCAATCAATCATCACGGCGGTATGATGCTGTTTGTGCAGGTCAACGCCAACGTAAATCAATTTATCCGGTTGAAACAACTTCGCTTCACTCCTTCATTTCGGATGGGACAGCTGCTCATAGGTTGGAGAGGCATCCTCAACTCAAGTAGACGCGCTACAACGACACGTAAGTAACCGTCCCATCGGACGGTGTTGGAACATTCAGGTATCATGAGTTTGCATCCTCAGTTCGAGCGGACGAGCCGCAAAGACACGTTAGCAAAATCTCATGTCCATCCTGTTCCATCAATTAGCCTTGAGGCTTACGCGAGTTCAGCACATAGGCGAGATACGCCTTCTCCAATCTCAGGTGAAGCAGTTCCAGCCGTACAATCGTCTCTTTCTCATGGATCGTAAGCAGCGTCTCCATGACCGCGTCCCGGTCGAATCGTTCACCGTAGCGGTAGATATGATCAAATACCGGATTCAGGCAAGATACCAGTGTTTCCAGCCGCTCTACAGCGCGATCTTCCTGCTCGACATAATGGTTATAGCGCTCCATCTCCGTCATCTACGCCACCGCCTCACAGAATCGCTTCGTGCAGCCCGGCAGCCTTCACGTTTCCATAGCTCATCTTTCCTTCGTATAGCTCTTTTCGGTCAAGGATTCGCTTCACCTGCACCTTCGTGAACCGTTTGCCTTGCTGGGTCGAATAGCCCTCGGCGTTCAACCGTCGCGCCGTCTCCGCCAGCGTCATGCTCGGATTACTCTTCCGTATTTCGAACAGCTGCCTCACAGCAGATGCTTGAAGCGCATTTACTTCAATCACCTTCTTGCCCTTCTTCGCCATATAACCGAAAGCGGCACGTCCGCCAGCGTAGCCACCTTGCTGGGCTTTCTTCATCCTTCCGCGCCCCAGCTTCAAGGCGATCTCTAGCCGCTGGTACTGATCGAGCAGTTCCATCAGCCCGTTAATCAGAAAGTCGTTCGGGTCTTTCCGGTGGATGCTGTATGTCGGTTGCTCGATGCTCTTGATGTCTACGCCATAGCACTTCAACTCGCGATGAACGAGCACTTTCACAATATCGCTACGCCACAGGCGATTCGTATTCAGCACGAGCACGTAACTCACACCGCCATCCGCGAGCGCTTCGAGCATATCCCGGAAGCCTTCCCGCTCGACTTCGAGCGCTTCTTCATCAACCTCCGCGCCGCTAATCCCGGCATCCTCGTAGACGTGAAGCAAGTTCCAGCCTTGCGCCTTGCAGTACGCTTCGATCTCATCTCGCTGGTACGCGAGACTATAGCCTTCTTTCGCTTGCCCTTGCGTCGAAACGCGAATATAACCAATCACGTTCAAGTTCCCCTCACCCTATCGCAACGTAAATTTTAATTACCGTAACGGAGCCTCATCTTTATACTCCTAATAACTGGTAATTATTGCTATGCGGCAAGCATATTACGCGCAGATGGAGGAGTTCAAGCATCGTTTTTTAAGTTGTACGATTTAAAGATTAAAGTCATCAGTACCTTTATCCAGCCGTCCTACAGCGGTTACAGGGCTACTCCATAAACTTTAATACTTTACCCCTTTAAAGTACTACTCACTTCGTTAACCAATACGTCTCAAGCTCGATATAGTCCAGATACTCCACGTCGAATCGGTGGGAGTCCATCAGTTTCGGGACGTATTTTTCCTTCACGCGATTCATCAGCTCATCATAGTCACCCTTAATCGTCGGCGGTACGATCAGGTTCTTACTTTGAAGAAACGGTCGCTTGCCATACGATCTCTCATCCGCTTTAAAGTTCCGCAGATTCTTTAGCATATCGAGCTTCAGCCGATTCCGGCGTTCTACCATCTGGATATTATAAACTCGTTTTAACTCGACGCTCCCAAGCCCCCAGATGTCCCGAAACGTTCCATCCGCCAGCTCCGCTCGCGGGATATTCGGCAGATCAGCGAGCACATGAAAGTGAACTGTCCCGCGCTCTTGGAAGGAACGGACGGCGAGGTATTTAAAATCTCCATACCGCTCCCGCATTCGCTTCACCCAGTTTTCGAAGTCCTTCGCAGCTTCATCCATCGATACCTCCTCCTTCTCGTAGGTCAGCGTAATGAACTTATGACCTTGACTAAAGTTCCGATCCATCAGGTGACAGAACCGTTCACGCTCGGAGAGCGTCAGTCGTCCGGGCTTCGGGGTGCGATTAGGACGTTTCCCAGCACGTTCCTCCTTGTCCGTTGGCTCCAAGATCGCTGTATGGATGAGCTTCTCCAGCTTCGACAACGACGGGTCTTCCAAGATTTCCGCAATCTCCGCGCTTCGTTCTGTCTTCAATCTCCGTGGATTCTTCCCTCCCTCGTAAATCCTCCGTCCGTAACGTTTCACACGCAGACAGTCACCGATTTTCACGATCTGGCAGTTGTAGCTGTTCATTCGGTTTCATCCTTCCTTGTTCAGATACCCTAAATGAACCCGGCATTACGAAATCCACTCAAGCATGTGTCCATGGAAATCCAATCTTCTCACAGTTACGTATGGCCCAGCCCAACTTAGGAGAGGCGTGAATAGCACCTAGAAGCAAAGAAGCCCCCGACAGTGACTTCAGGACGATTAACGTCCATCCAGTCACCAGCAGGGGCATCGGCATACCACTTCATCACATCTTCACAAGGAGACGCGTGATGTATGGAGATCGTATCATTTTTCGGATTATCGGACACAAAACGTATCATCAAAGATCAGGAAAACCGAAATCATCCAGCGCATTTCCAACCTCAAAAAAGAGAATCGGGAAGCAGGGGCAACAAGACGGCTCCGTTAAATCGACGGGCAGTAAGCAAAGAACCCCCATCAGCGATTTTAAGACGCACAGCGTCCATCCAATCGCCATCGGGGGCAGGTGAGGTCTATTCGCTTCCAGAGCACAGGGAATCTCCAGCGCATTCCATTCATCCAGATACCTCGATATCCTCTCGTAAGACGTCGAAGGACGAGCGTAGCGAAGTCCTCTCCGAGCGATAGCGAGGAGTAGAGCACATCCAATTCCTTGAATCTTCCCATACGTGAAGCGGCTCAGGCTCCATTGGGCAGACCCTGCTCACGGATATTCAGGCAGCTTGACGTTCTTCCTCGTTCTCGCTTATCCCTTCCTCGCTTCGCTCGAAAGACTCCGCTTCGCTCCGTCGCCTTCTTACCTTCGGTCTTCGGGAAGAGCAGGATGTTCAGGTGAAGATTCATTCTACATCTGAATATCCCCCGTACTTTTATTTGTCGTATACGACAACTGCCTACATCCACGTTTCGCTCGGTGAAGACCGGTTTTCCCATAGCAGCGCAGCCGGCTCCTGTATTCCCCACAAAGGAGCACACTGCACGATCTCCATAGAAATAGCCCATAGCACAGCCGTTCGGTGGTATTTTCATTCGTCTCTTGGTATAAAGATACCATAATATTACAGTTACTTATTGCGGACTCCGTTACCGATAGGAAAGTTCTATCGGAATTTTTCAGTCCATCGTTACCTCTCACGCTCGCCGCTCTCAGAAGCTCTCTCCGGTCTAACCCACGTTCCATTCTCCAGCAAAGAGCGAAGCACATCAGCTTCCGTTCTACCGGCAGGATCATACACCGCACGCTTCCGCTCGCGATTTTCCAAGTGGATGAGCTGCCTTCTTAGTTTTACCTCCAAGGAATCCTCCACGTTCATTCCTCCGCTCGATTCGATCATCGTGGTGACAGGCTCCATAAAGCACTCTCTCGTCCATTTTGCCACCATTCGCAAATAAAGATTCAAGGAAGCGTAGAAAAGCCCGCCTTACGCGGTTTCTGGTCGTCTTACGTCCATTTCGCGTAGGTAGACTTCGTTCGGTTCGCGTAACGATTAGCGGATAGGCGCGTTCCGTTCATAGTACAACGTCCTTCTCGCCAATTCATTCTGACCAAAGGTCATAACGCCGTCCATCCGAACGCGGGTCAGATAACCTTCTCGCCCAGCCATACGATCGATCTCCGCAAGGACGCGAGGGTCACCAAGGACAAACGGGTCATCAGCGGCTACCGTCAGCTCCAAACATGCTCTTGTCTCAAGTACGTGCCATTCTGGCTCAGGCTGGACGGGAGGAGCCTTCAGCTCGGCGAGTAGCTCAGTTAACACGTTCCGAATCGAACGCTCCAGATTAACATCGCCGCTTCCACGATCTCGGTTAATCAGATCCACGACGTAACTGCTCGCGTTAGGAAGCCCGTCCAAAAACGTCTTAATGTCAGCAGGAACACTTATGGATTTGTTGGCCATTAAGCATCACCTCGTCTCCTCGAACTTACTTTCCCTCGGTCAAACGCGTCACAGCTAAGTTCAAGTCGTCTATAGCACGACTCGCATCTCTCGCGTTAAAGTAGAATCCCTTCCCTTCTCGCCAAGGATTCTCGCTCGACTCTCGCCACCATTTCTGGAGGGCAATCAGGCGTTTCCCATCCTTCTCAACGATCAGCGTCTTAATCGACTGGGTGTTCGATATATTACGCTCCGCTACGATTTCGACCAGGCTAACGGCTTGGTCGGTGAAGTTCAAATTCGACACCGGAACTTCTTCATCCTTCATCAGTCGTACCTCGCCTTTTCTAACGATCTCGAAGCACCGCTTCTCCCAGTGCTCGACGAACTTCTGGGTGCAGGTGATTTCAGCGCCGTTCTTCGGGTTCCGCATTACATAGCCTTCACGCTCATTCGTCAGCTCGTTCAGGTGAGGATTCTTCTCCATTCGGAAGCCTTCTTTCGGTAGATTAATCAGCACGCGAAAATGCGGTCAGGTATACGGACAATTAGTACGACAGTCATTCAGCTTCCGAGGGAACTGGCAATGAATTATTAAAATAAGGCAGCTCGCCAGCACCGCTTACGAATAATCGCACCTATTACGCTTATACGTACCACTTTCAAAAGTAGTATATGGTACCTTTTTGCGTATAGTCAACCAATTCCTTTTCCTTCAAAGGAGCACTATGGCGAAACGAATAAAGGTTAAGATAAAAGAACAAACGAGTCGTAGGGGAATGTCCTTGAGAGAACTTTCCCGGCTTACAGACATTCGCCACGCCGCGCTTAGTGAGCTTTCAAACTCCAAACGCCAGAACATCAACTTCCAGCATATAGAGAAGATAGCTGAAGCACTTAATATTACAGACATCCGCGACATCATCGATCTCGTCGAAGAACCTTAACCGTCCATCTCGGACGGTTTTTCTATTGAATCTGATCCTTATCTAAGTGCCGGGGCTGCCCACGAGCGTTCCATTCGAACTTGCTTCGACCGTCGGACAGCAGGCTACCTGCCTTGTCATAGGTGTAGTCGTATTCCTCGTACCGTATGAGGTTCTCGCGGTGAGAAAGCTGATTCCGTGTATTATAAGTATATTTCGTCCCGATAATCGTATATCCTTTGCCCGCTGCGCGAATGCGCTCGAACAGTTTCTTTTGCTCCCCGGACGGCAGGTTCACTTCACCGTTCACGACATTGTCGATCGCGGCCAGAATGTTCTCGATCTTGCCGGTCTCGAACATCTCGTTAAACGCCGGGCTTGTGCTGCCGTCCGTACCTCCGAAGGTCTTGTTGAGCTTCTTGTACAGGCCTAGCTTATTGCCGTTTCCGTTCGCAAGCGCTTTGTACCAGCCCTTCGTGCTGCAGCCGCCGGAGCCGATGTCATCATCCTTATCATGGCCGTTTGCGTTGCCGTTGTTGCCATTGCCATGATTACAGTTATTGCGATAGCCGGAGTTGTCATCCTGCTCTTGGGTGCCTGTACCGTCTGATGGGTTCATTCGACTATTAAATAATTCACCAAAAGAAAACCTTGAAAGGCCTGAGGCCAATCAAGGCTAAATTTTACTGATTATCATAACGTCCTTACAAGTAATCCATACTACTCAGTGTCTCTTTAGAAATACTCTTTTATAGAATCCCATAATTCTAGAAGAGACTTCCCATTAATTCGACCATTCTTAAATAGAGCTTCAGCTGTTTTAAATTCTTGCGAGTGTCTATCTCTTACCCTTGTTAAGTAGAATCCATCCTCATTATGACTTATCCAATATTCTTCATCTGTAAGATAAAAACTGTACTCCATGCCACAGCTTACCAACTGCTCAAATTCACTATAGTTCATGTAAACCCTCCTTACCTAGACTTCAGTGAACCATCAGAATTATATTCAAACTTATGCTCGTGCGGGACTTCTGGATGCAGTTTCGGATTCCCATGATCTGTCATATCCACATCCCTTGTTGCTTTGCCGTCCGGTCCATAGTATCTACGTGTTTTTATTTGACCAGTATTTGGGTCAACGATATCTACGCTTGAATTAGGTTCACCTTTTAATCCAGGATTCCTATTAGACGGTGCAGTAGTATGATTTTTATAAGGCGTTATATCAATTTCATTGCCTAAGTTTGTTCTTACGATTTGTCTACCTTCATTACCTGCACCCTTAGCACCATTTTGCCCTGGAGCCTTATTAGCAACATGTGAATTCTGCGACGCTCCACGTTCTACTATGCCCACTTCTCTTGATAACTGACCTGCTATGGCTGCCGGTTCTAACGGTACCTCCATAGACATGGATACCCCAACCGATTGCATGATCTTATAGGCCTGATTATATTCCCGCTCATAATATTCAGTATAATAGCTCTTTAGTTTTTTAATAGCCGATTCTGCAGCTGCCGTGGTGTTTTGTGCACTGTTTTTACTAGTGAGTGTTGCTTTCTCAAACAAATCTATGAATTTTGTATTACTAGAATCACCAGGAATAATTGTCTGTTTATTTCGTGCGTGTGGAGGTGAATCCAATGGGTTATTAAAATATCTTCCCCACTGCCCCCGTATTTTCCAATATAAATCGTTTTTGACACCAGCTTGACGGGCAAAGTTTATATCCGCATTCAACCAATCCACATAAATGTCAATTATTTTATTGTACTGTACGATGTTCAAGTGACTTAGTTGATCCCCTGCGGTTTGAAGATATATTTTACGGTCATGTATTAACTGATCAATGGTCGAATTATCGGTTTGATCCATTTGAACATGTCCTGAAGGATCTAGATAAGTTACAGGGTTATTGCTCACATACGTATACAAATTCAACGTCTGCGGACTATCAATCTCACCCTCATACGTATCCTATTTTATAAAGCGTACATCTTAAATTAAGAAATTACCCCGCTATGTTCATTTGAACTTCTGGCATAACATAAGCCGTCTTATGCTTCATCATACCGTAAATCACATTAACCAACTTTCGCATTACGTATACTACGGCCTGTTTCCTCGTCTTATTAGCTTCTAATTTGCTGTGATAATAGGCTAACATTGCTGGATTACGCGGTTCTTTCTTGCCCTTTGTTACTGCTAATTGTCGAATAGCCAAATCATAGAATAAACCGTATAAATGACGATCACCCAGTTTATTTTTCTTAATTTTCCCACTATTTCCAGAACTGTGTTCAGAAGGTGCGATTCCTGCATACTTTGCCAGTTTATCAGCATTCTTGAATCGTCTAATATCACCAATTTGCGCTATAAAGTCTGCCGCAGTAACCAGATCGATGCCTGTCATCGTATCTAACTTCAGGTCTAATTTCCCGATTAACTGACTAAGTTGGCGTTCTATTAATGCAATTTCTTGCTGTAAAAAATCAACTTGACGGACGTAGCTAACAATAACTTCGTCTCTCACATCCTGATCCCCCCTTGTTGTATCGCCATCAGTCTCAACTAATTCAATAATTGCTGCCGCTTTCCCAACAGACAATGCTTGATTGCTATAGCTCCGTAGAAACTTTGCTAATTCTTCCACGCTAATATCATTCAAACAACAATTTTTTATTGTCTGGGCGCTACGGCCGATTTTCGATGACAATTCACCGATCGTGAGAAACTGTTGGTTACCTCTCCGTTTCATGTGTATGCGACCTCCCCTTCCTATAGATACTAATACGTATTATATATTAATACTAATGCGCTACTTACTGCAACTTTATACATTGTCTACACTTCTGTTTAGAGGTGTTTACAATGGCAAGTATTTTGGAGTTAGTCGGCGGTAAAATAAAAGATATTCGTAAAGACCGAAGATTGTCTCAGGATCAGCTTGGTGAACGGTGTGGCTTTCATTTCTCGTATATTGGCGGCGTCGAACGTGGAGAACGAAATGTATCGCTTGAAAATCTTGCTAAAATTGCTGAAGCGCTTCATGTGGAGCTAAAAGAATTGTTCAACTTCAAGCAAGATTCAAATTCTGAGAAAGAAGCTGCGCTCAAAGAAGTGATCTCTTTACTGCAATCTCAGGATATTAAACAAATCATAATGACCAAGAATCTGTTGCTTGAAATACTTGCAGCTTATTCAAATAAATAACCACTCCGCGATGGGAGTGGTTATTTATTTGCTCAAGTACTCACTTGAGAAAAAAACCACATGGAGTCGTTATACTCGCATTTGGCTAATTTCTATGACCCTGTTACATCGAGCTTATATATTCCTTGAGAAGAGACTATAATAAATTCATTAGCATTAATTCTATGAATACGAGTTTCATCGTTCTCATATTTAATAACCGGCTTCGTTTCACCAGTCAGTTTGTTTAGCTGGAACACTCCTTGATCAGTGCAGAACAATACAATTCTTGAGTCGAAAGAAAGTATATCATATACAAGAAGTACGTTTTTTAATTTTGCTGGCTTCCAACGATTTGAATTAAGATCGAGATACATAAGCTCCTGATTTCCGTCTTCTAAATTTACTGAAACCCAAATTGTCTGATATTGATCGACCCAGTAATCCCCAGTATACTCCTGTATTTCATTCTGGTAGTTTGTCCACTTATTTGTATTTAGATCAAACACAGTCAATCCAAGCTCTTCCTCATAGCCCGTATTAAATATTAAACGATTATCGGAAAATGAAATTTCACTTATTGTACCACTACTTACTCCGATCTCATCATAATTCTTAAACGTATTATTTTGCTTATTATATTCAATAAGTCCTTCTCCTGCCGTTCCGAACCAAACGAAAGAATCATTCCCGTATATACCCGTTACTTGTGATTGAAACTCTTTAAATGGCCTTATAGACTGATTTGAATAATTAAGTATGTATACTTTGGGACCTCCGGCAAGCAATGCATTATCTCCATCGTCATAGAGCAATAAATTTGACCCAATATGCAGATCTTTTTCTAAATAATCAACAAACTTATTATCCTTTAAATTATACCTACTAAGTGGGATTGCATCTTGTACCACATCGTTGTTTAGCTGGAAATTATAAAACCAAATATTATCTCGCTGATAATCTATTTTCGTAAAGTTTGACTTAATGGGGTGTTCCCTACTAATTAAAGAGTTGACATCAAAAGTCTGAATACGATCTTCATATACACTCCAAAGTTTGTTATCAATTAACACACTATCCCGTGCAAGTGATGAATCGCCTTTTAACTTGATTGTCTTAATATTCAAGAAATCATTACTTTGCAAATTTACATTAATCTGTTTCACCGTATTTCCTTTTACTTCTTGCAATTCATGATTATCACTACAAGACACCAATACACACCAACATGTTATTATGCACAGAATAAGCGTCCACTTAGATCTCATAAATTCACCCCGAGCATTGTGTTAGGCCCCCCAAGAAGGATTCCTGGGGGACTTTGTTATTTACTTTTTGAAATCAATGTGAAGATGGTCATCATGTCCACTTAATCTTTTCACTTTTGGTCTATATGTTTTTATTAATTCAGGATCATTAAATCGAACTTGCTCTACATTTCTATCAGCAATAATTAAGCTTACCAATTTACTTGTTGCTTTGCGGTCATATACCTTAGAATCCCATCTCACACCACCCTGATTTCTGGTATCGGTTCTAATTGGTCTAATGTCTATATCTTTGCCATCACGATGGGTTTCATGGGGCTTAAGCTTCCCACCATTTTTTTTACTAATATCATTATAATATATCAGTCTTTTATCCACCTTAGCCCAATTTGCCGCAATACGCTTAAATGCCGCTATTGTTTCAGGTGTCCCCCAGGAAGTTAAAGCACAACAATTTTGTCGTTTGAATCCAGGGCCTGTTTTCGGCATTTCAATAAATCCGGTATCTGAAACTTCAACATTTGAATCTGGAACTTCAACATTTGAATCTGGAACTTCAACATTTGAATTCGTGGATGTATTATTATTTAATTGTGATGTTTCTGTAGTATTTGATGATGTACCTGTTGCAGGTTTGTCGCCTGGGAGAATAGCCCAATGGCTACCAGAAATCCATGTAGGTGTATCACCTGGATGGAGAACCCAATAATTACCTCCGAATGGATACGATTCATGAGCAATCTTATTCTCTCCCATTACGTATCCGATAACTATTCTATTTTCTATAATTTCTCTTCCCATAAAGGCAGTATCCTTGCCTAAATAAATATAATCACTTGAACTAAGATTTCCGAGACGAGTATTATTTCCATCAACTGAAACAGAAAAATGTCCATTCGGATCAACGTTATTTATTCCATTATTACTTACATACGTATACAAGTTCAACGTCTGCGGCTGCTCAATCTCACCCTCATACGTATCCTCACTAATAAACCGGGCCGGACGCGGGTCATAGTAGCGCGCTTGCAGGTAGTAATACTGCGTCTTCCGATCCCAGTAGTAACCTGCGTAGCGAATCGGGTTCTCCTTAACCAAATCAGTGGTAATGTCCTCGGTTGGCTCTTCCGGATCATCCGCAATTTCGCTCTCCAGCGTGAGCATTTCTGCCGATGGCTGCTCGGTTTCACCCGTTACATAGGCACTTGCACCTGCCGCCTGATTGCCGTTCCCCGGATGATAATCCGGATCCGTATTGCCGCTGTCATCCTCAGGTCCCTGTATAGAGCCTGGGCTTCCGTTGCCTGTGCCAAGGTCGCCGATCCAGCCTTTGCCCTCGACAACTCGCTCACCGAAGCGATTATACATATGGGTGACTAAGCCCCAAGCATCATACTCGTAACGAGCCGCTACCTTGCCATCCTTGTCGGTTAACGCCACGACATCGCCATGGCTGTTGTACACGTACCAGAAGGTTTCGTCCTTGAACGTGATGGACAGCGGGCGCCCGTTGGTATCGTACGTGTAGGACTTGGTGGATTCGCCATCCTCGTCTTCATCGCCGCTCACCACTTCCTCCAGCAGCTCCCACGTATCCCCTTTGTAATGATACGTTGTCTTCTGCTGCTCGCTTCCTTGGTGATTAAAGCGTGTCTTGCTTACGCGCCGACCGAGCAGATCGTAGGTGTACGACTCGCCAAAACCGTCCGGGAACGTGACTTTGGTCAGCTGACCGCGGGCGTTCCATTCGAACTTGCTTCGACCGTCGGACAGCAGGCTGCCTGCCTTGTCATAGGTGTAGTCGTACTCCTCGTACCGAATAAGGTTCTCACGGTGAGAAAGCTGATTCCGGGTATTATACGTATATTTCGTCCCGATGATCGTATATCCTTTGCCCGCTTCGCGAATGCGCTCGAACAGCTTCTTCTGCTCCCCAGACGGCAGGTTCACTTCACCGTTCACGATGTTGTCGATCGCGGCCAAAATGTTCTCAATCTTTCCGGTCTCGAACATCTCGTTAATGGCAGGGCTCGTGCCGCCGTCCGTGCCTCCGAAGGTTTTGTTGAGCTTCTTGTACAGGCCTAGCTTCTTGCCGTTGCCGTTCGCAAGCGCCTTGTACCAGCCCTTCGTGCTGCAGCCGCCGCCGGAGCCGTTGTCATCATCCTTGTCATGGCCGTTTGCGTTGCCGTTGTTACCATTTCCATGATTACCATTGTTGCCGTTATTGCCATTACCATGATTGCCGTTATTGCCATTATTACCGTTACCATTGCCATTGTTCCCATTTCCATTTCCATTACCATTGCCGTTGCCGTTGCCATTGCCGTTGTTTCCGTTACCGTTATTGCCGTTTCCGTTTCCTCCGCCATTCCCATTCCCGTTGCCATTATTGCCGTTGCCGTTCCCATTGTTGGACATGTTCGCGGCTGACTTTTGGAGGGCGTCGGACGACATTTTGTTGTGCCCGCTTCCGTTGCCGTTGCCGTTGCCATTGCCATTGCCATTCCCGTTACCGTTGCCGTTTCCATTATTGCCATTGCCGTTCCCGTTGCCGTTCCCGTTTCCGTTATTGCCATTGCCGTTACCGTTGCCATGACCATGCGCCGGCTCGGTGGTTGAGCAACCAGGGTCCTGACCGTCACCGGGTTCTTCAGGCTGGGAAGGCGGCTTCGGCTGATTCAAACCGTAGGATGCCAGTACGCGCTGGACAAGCTCCTCCGTCGTCATGACCTGCTTCTTGTCTTCCTTCGTGCCTTGAATGATCGTCTTGCGAACCGTGCGGTTGCCGGATCCGTCGTATTCGTATTGAACGGAATCACCCTCCGACGTATCGTACCGGCTCAATTGCTCCCGATCGTTGTACTGATAGCCGGACTTGTCATCCTGCTCCTGGGTCCCTGTGACGAAATCCCGCGCATTGTACGTATACTTGCCGGTATGCAGGGCATCGGCGTCATGGACGGTTGTCTGCGTATCGATCAGATGTCCCGGCTTGTAGGTCACATGGGTAACCGTGCCGTTCGGGTAGCTGATCGAAGTCACGTAGCCATCCGCATCATAAGTATAGTCGTAGGTCGCTCCACTGGTGTCTGTATAGCTAGTCGGCCTCCCGGCCGGGTCGAGCGTCATCTCCGTACGTTTGCCGTTAATGATCTCCGCCGTACGGTCACCGTTCAGGTTGTACTCGTAGTCGACAACATCCCCGTTCGAATACGCCACGCGCTTGACCTGATTGTTCGCGTAATATGAATAGGCAATGGTTCCTTCCTGGCTGCTCTTCGTCAGCACGTTATCCGCTTTGTCGTAGGTATAGGCAAGCCAGGTGCCATCGCTGTAATCCTCGCGCGTCACGCGATTCATGAAATCATACGTATAGCTTGTTATCCGTCCATCCGGCTTCTTCTCCCGCAGCAGGTTGCCGTTCGGGTCGTAGTTATAGTTGAACAGGTCGTGATCCGACTCGGAGCGAACCACGTCCTTTTGCACGCGATTGCCGGCCTCGTCATAATCATAGGCGGTCTTCTGCTGATTGCCGTCCTTCTGGCTGGTCCGGTTCATATCGGCATCGTATTCGAATGACGTTGTCGCCGAAGGGTCGACGACCGTCGTCAGATTGTCTCTCTTGTCATAGGTGTAGGAGGTCTCTCCATAGACGGGCGGCGTCTCGCTTACTTTGTTCCCCGCCGCATCATAGCTGTACGTATATGTCCCCGTGCTCGGCGCTTCTTTGCGCGTCATTCGGCCAGCCTGGTCGTAGCTGTACTGCGTCGCTTCGCCTTCCCGGTTATATTCGGCGGACAAGCGGCCGTCCAGGTCCACGTCGAAACGCTGCACATGCCCTAGCGCGTCGATTTCCTGAATGCGATCCCCGCGCAGATTATACGCCCACTGCGTATCATGGCCAAGCGGATGCCGCTCTGCCGTCATATTGCCAGCCGGGCTGTATGCGTACTTGATCCAATGTCCGGAAGCGTCCACGGTCATGGTCTGCTGGCCCTTCGCATCATAGGTGCTTGTCGAGGTATGGCCGTTGCCGTCCGTTACGGCAATCATCAGCCCCCGCGGATCATATGCATACTTGGTCGTGATTTGCTGCCCGGTCAAATCAGGGAATTCATAATGCGTCTCGGCCTTCGTCTGTCCTTCCGCATCCGGCAGATAACGCATGACGTTGCCGTTCGCATCCTGCGTCAGCACCGCATTCCCCGCGCCGTCATAGAGATTCCGGGTGGTGGAAGCAATATAGGCCGGCTCCAGTGAGCTGGCACCTTCCTTGTACGTCACCGTCTCGGTCAAGCTGCCGCCGTCGTCGTAATGGTTGACGATCGCATTGTTCAGCGCATCCAGCGATGCAACGACATTGCCGCCCGTATCATAGACCGTCAGTTCCCGGCTGCCGTCCGGGTGCGTCACCGATGTCTGCCGGCCTGCCGCGTCGTACGTATAGCTCGTAATTCGGCTGGCTCCCGTCGCGATGTCGGTTTCTTGCAGCGTCTGCAGCCGGCCCTGTTTATCGTACGTATACGTGCTCCGAAGCTTGGATGGCTCTCTTGTCGTCAGCAGATCGCCCGCAGGGGAATACTCGCTGGTCGTCGTGGACCACTGACCCGCACCGAGCTCCCGCTGCTCTTGCACCACGTTGCCCCAAGCATCCGGCGTAAACAGCACGGTTTGCGTTCGGCCGGATGCATCCACTTGCTCGATCGTTTTGGCTAATCGGCCGAACGAATCGTATTGATGCGTCGTGCGCTGTCCCTCTTCATTGACGTCAACCGTTTCGTTGCCAAAGGCATCATAGGTCGTCGTCGCCGCGTCCCCAGCTTCATTGACCGATTTGAAGAGCCGGTCGTTAGCGTCGGTCTTAACCGTGTTCATTACCGTAATCGGCTGGCCGTCCTCATTCAAGGCCGATCTTACCGTTGTAGTTGAAGCCCCATTGTAACGGTATATCGTGTTGTTGCCGTTGCCGTCCGTCTCGCTCAGCGTGCGGCCCAGCTTGTCGTAGCTGTAGCTTCGCGTGCTCAGAATCTCATTCCCCGGCCTAACAGGGTCGCTCTTCCCGCTCTGCAGCGGCGTTCCCTGCCATACGGGGATCGGCCCGCCCGTTACTTCCTCGGCGCGGTTCCCGTTCTTATCGTACCCATACGTCTGCCAGGAGCCGTTCGGATTTTTCTGCTCCACCAATTGACCGACCGAATCATAGACGAACTCCGTTATCAGCGTACGAGCCGCGGCTGGAATCCCCTGCACCGGCAATTGGTTCGGCAGAAGAACGTTAACAGTCTCGGTCTGCTTGACGATGCGTCCTTGCTTATCGTATTCATAGGCCGTCTGCCCGCCGTCCGGTGCGGTTACGCGCGATTGCTGGCCCGCCTTGTTGTATTCGATTGCCGTTACCTCAGGATGGTCATCCGGCGAGACGACAATCTCGACGGCTTGTCCGGTTGCATTATACAACGTACGCGTCAACAGTCCTCTGGCGTCTACTGTCTCGACAGGCAGCCCTTGGTTGTCGTATACGGTCGTTTCGACGGCCGTGCCTGTCGTTCCGGCCTCCACGGGCTTGGTTTCGCTGCGCAGAACCCGTCCTTCACCATCGACGGTGTAGTCGGTGACCGTGAGGCCGTCGGAGGTTTGGATGAGCTGCCCGCCGTCGTTGTAGTGCATGTTGTTCGTTCGCTTCACCGACGGTTCGGCTTGATCGTATGCGTCCTTCTTCAGCAGCCGGCCGAACGGATCGTAGTCGAATACCTCGACGAGCCCTCCAGGCGATTGCTGCTTCGTGACGTGACCAACGTCGTCATATTCGCGCACGACGACCGTTTCGTCCGCCGTGCCTGCATCCGTCAATTCCTTGACGACGTTGCCGTTCTGATCGTTCTCGTAGGACACTCTTGTTCCGTCCGAGGTCAGGAAGCCGTTCTTGTCGTACGTGTAGCCAAACGCGTTGCCCTCGCCGTCCGTGCGTTTGGACAGCTGGCCCTTAGCGAGATACTCTTCTTTCGTGATGACGTCGTAAGCTTCGTGAATGCCCGCTGGATCGCTGACCTTGGTCGTCGTTGTCCGGCTCACGATATGGCGCCCGTCCTTGACATAGCTGTACCGGACATCGTAGCCGTCCGGCCCGATCTCGGAGATCAGATCCCCGTCGACATCGTAAGCGGAGGTCAGGATCGTGCGCGCAGGGTTCATCTGAGCTTCAAGCCGATCATGTCCGTCATACCGGTACTGCTGGGAGCGCCCCATCGGATCCGTCTCTTCTACAAGCAAGTTCCGGTCATATACGAACGCCGTCTTCGCCTCGACTTGTCCGTCCGCCGTCGTTACCGTCCGCACGCGCTCAGAAGGACGGTTCGCATCGGTAAAGCGCAGCGTATAGGCGCCGGAAGGCTGCGTCACGACCGCTTCCTGCCCGTCGTAGGCGGCACCGACGAACTCTTCGACCTGATCCTGCTTGCGCGTCATGGACATCCGCTGCACGCGGTTATCCGTATCATAGGTCCACTTCGTGACGACCGCATCCGGCGTGATGCCGCTTTGCTCGCGGTCGCTGCTGCCGTTGTCGATGACGCGGTCGACGCGGTGAAGCGCGTCGTATGTAAATCGGGTGATCCGCTGCGAAGGGTCCCGGTAGCCGACGAACTGCCCGGCAGCATCATACATAAAGTAAAACTTGCGCTTCGTGCCCGGCTGGTTCCCGCTGCCGTCCAGCTCCGTCACGACCGTCGAATACAATTCGCCCGTACCCGGCACGTACTGGAAGCTCACGTCATGCCCGGCCGTATCCGTAACCTTTTCAATGCGGTAATCCAGCCCGCCGTGATACGTCGGCCAACTGATCCACGAGAAGAAGATTTCATTGTCATCGCGGTCCTGAATCATCCAGAACCTACCGTCGTTCTTGTACCGGTAGCGGAGCTGATTCGGCCATTCCATAATGAACGCGTTAAGATCCTCGGGATTCGTGCTCTCCGTATCCAGCTTCAATTTCGGATAATAGGTCTTCTGCCCGTCCGCGTAAGTGACATAAGCGCCGTTATCGGCATGAAACCAATATTCGGTTCCGTCGAAGCCGGTCCACGTGATGTCGCCGTCCGGCCATTTCTTCAAGCGGGAGTCCAGGCTGAAGCTCCAGCCGTAGCCGAGCATGCCTTTGACCCGGTTCTGATGGTTGTAGGTAAAATAAAGATCGAGGTCTTGCCCTGGCCCAGCCTGCTGGAATCCCTCAAACCGCTGATGGCCGTTGCCGGTATCCAAGTTAATACTGACGTTGTTGCCTGCGATCTGCGCCTCCGCGCGCGGCCTGTAGCTTTGGTCGCCGCCTCCCGGCACGAAGGGATGAAGCGGAAGCTGCTCCGTAACCTTGTTGCCGGATTCGTCGGTCAGCGTGACCTTCAGCTTCTCGCCGTCGCCGGGCGTGAACGCATAGGCCGCCTGCAAAGGCGCCGACGAGAAAGTCCGTTCTGCGGCCTGCCCGCCGCCCTCGGCTTTGATAACCTTAAGCCCGCCGACATCGTCCTTTGCCTCGACGGCTAGCTTCCCGCCGCCCAAGGGATGGATCGCGACCAATTCAGGGGCCGTGCGGTCCACGACGATGCGCGCGAACTGACCCGGATAACCCGGCAGCGGGACATCGCTCACGATAGGCGGGTCGCCCGGTTTCGCGCCCGGTTTGCTGAACTGGACCGTGTCCGGCTCCGCGCTCAGCTGCGCGTAATAATAGCCTTCCGGCACGGGCTTGCCTTGCGAATCTTTGCCGTTCCACGCATAGGTATTCTTGCCGGATTGGTCGACGCGCTGGTTGACCAGGGTAAAGCTCGTATCGCGCTTGATATCCTTCAACTGCAGCGTCACTTGGTACCCTGCCGGCGGCGCAATCGGCTCGCCCGACTGCGTTGAAATCCAGCTCGCAAGGGTATCCGTCCACGCGAACGTCATCGTGCCTTTATCGGCCGGCAAAATGGGATCCGTTACTTCCAAACGCAGATAAGCGCCCGGCGCGCCGCCTTTCTCTTCGCCGATTTCCTCCTGGGCAAGCAGCACCTTGGCATCGTTGAACGTATGGTAAGCCGGCGTCTCCGTTGCATTCGGATGCTGCCACCAGGTTTCTTCCGCCGACTCCGGCGCAAGCTGCACGGTCGCGTGCGACGCAAACGGCGCCAGCATGGCATTCATGGAACGCTGGGCTGCGGAAGCGGTCAACTCCCCGACCCCAAGCCATGATGCCGCAGGCATCAGCCCTGCAACCAGCGAGGAAATCACTACGCTTGAAATGGCTCTTACGGTATGTTTCGTCTTGTTCTTCATATCCCGTCTCCCTCTCTCTCTATCTCTTTCTCTTGGTTGAACGACAAAAAACCGCATGCCGAATATCGGCATGCGGAACCTAAGACATTGTACGTTAGCGTGTCAGGGGTGTAAGCAGCAGCTTCGGCAGTCTGGCGATCCAACGTGGGACCCATGACTTTGCGTCCCCGCCTCGCGGCGGATTTGCCTTTATCGGATTCTATGATGTCGTTTCTATCGAAATGACTACTTGATCATCCTGAGTTTACCAAATTTAACCGATTTTCAAATAGGTAAATAGTCCTATATTCAAATAAATGGTATAATACACCTAGTTGTCATTTAGTGTGCGGAAGATTGTGACGGCCATTGCACGGATCGGTGAGGCGAGCGCCTGAAGCTTGCACAGAAGGCGATGCATATTGGAAGTTGGAAGCGCCGCTGAATTTCGAACAAGGCAATATACGCACAAAAAAGCCGCGCCCAGCAAGATGCTGAGCGCGGCCTTCTTGTCCTATTGCCAGTCGAGCTTGTTCTCGGACTGACGCGATTCTTCCTTCAACAAAGTATACATCCCGCTTGCCTCGTCCTTCTTGGTCGTCTCCGCGATCCGCTCGACGCGGACGGTGACAATCTTCTGGCCGTATTGAATCTTGAGCTCGTCGCCGGCTTTGACGTCGCTGCTCGCCTTGGCTTCGCGGTCGTTGATCCAGACGCGCCCTTGGTCGGACACGTCCTTCGCGACGGTACGCCGCTTGATCAATCGCGATACTTTGAGAAATTTATCGAGACGCACGCTTACTTGATCGCGTCTTTCAATTTATTGCCGGCTTTGAACGCTGGAACTTTGGATTCCGCGATGGTGATCGGGTTGCCTGTTTGCGGGTTGCGGCCCGTGCGGCCGGAACGTTTGCGCGTTTCGAACGTGCCGAAACCGATCAGCTGTACTTTGTCGCCGCCTGCAAGAGCGTCGGTTACTTCACCTAGGAAGCCATTCAATACGGCTTCTACATCACGCTTTGTCAAACCGCTTTTTGTTGCAATGTTGTTGATCAGATCTGTCTTGTTCATTGTAAAATTGCCTCCTAAAATTTCAAATATGGTTGTAGGCAGCGTTGTCGCCGCCGCATCGCCTAATTTCCTCAAAACTAGTATTCTGCCTGTTAGCAAATAAATCCTGCCTGACTGGAAAAATTTTTTGCAGTTTTATGAGGAAACTAGCCGTTTTTTGACGATTCTTCTGAATGGTTTGCTAGGGCAGCCGCTTGGCTTCTTCCCAGTAGCGATCCATCTCTGTTAAATCAGTTTGGTCAAAGGAACGCCCGCTTATACGAAGCTGCTCCTCAATATATGAAAATCGTTTCTTGAATTTCATATTCGTGCGCGCCAGCGCCTCTTCCGGGTCGGCTTGGATGAACCTCGCCGCATTCACTGCGGCAAACAGCAGATCGCCGAGTTCGCCGGCTTGTTCTTCCGCATCCTGATGCGCGATCGCTTCGCGAAGCTCGCCAAGCTCCTCTTCGATTTTGTCCAGCACCGGACCGATTTCGTTCCAGTCAAACCCGACCTTCGCCGCCTTCTTCTGGAGCTTGTACGCTTTCATGAGCGCAGGCAGATCCGGCGGAATGCCGTCAAGCTGCGAGGCTTGGGAAGGATCGATGCCTTTGCGGCGCTTCTCCTCGGCCTTCATCTGCTCCCAGTTCTCAAGCGCCTCCTGCGCATCGCCGGCAGCGGAATCCCCGAACACATGCGGATGGCGGAACAGCAGCTTCTCGTTAAGCGATTGAATGACGTCATACACCGAGAACGTACCGACTTCCTCTTCCATCTGACTGTGCAGCATCACCTGCAAAATCACATCGCCGAACTCTTCGCGCATGCCGTCCGGGTCGTCATTGTCGAGCGCTTCGATCGCTTCATAGGTTTCTTCGATGAAGTTCTTGCGTATGGATTGGTGCGTCTGCTCCATATCCCACGGGCAGCCCTCGGGGCTGCGCAGAATCGCGACGATTTCATGCAGCCGCTCGAATGTCCGGTTGCGCAGACGCTCATCGGTGGAGCGCGGCAGCCAAATGAGCGAGAGGTTGCCGTAGCCCGGCGTGCGGTCCAATTCGTAGAGCGGCACGGTCAAGATCTTCTCTTCCCCCGGCACGCCGAGCGCATGGCCGATCGTCACGGGATAGTCATCCGGCAAGAGCTCCATCAGCGTCAGCTTCACATCGGAGGCCGTGAATTCGTCATACACTTGACCGATAACGGTATGTAGCTCCGTGCGGATCAACGACGGCTTGAGCTCCGCAGCGTCGAGGAGCTGGAAGCCTTCGATCGGGTCGAAGCCAAGCCGGGTGAAGGCTTGGTCGAGGAAGCTCTCACCGCCGAGAATATGCAGGTCGATTCCGGCTTCCGGGCAGCGTTCGCGAAGAAGCTGCACGGAGCGCTCTGCCACCATCGGATGGCCGGGCACCGCATAGATCAAGGCTTTCTTCGCAGCCGCTTGTTCAATCAAGCTTGATGCAATCGCTTCGTACACATCGGGAAACGAATCCATCTGCTCATACAGCGAGTCGAAGGTTTCGTAGGCGAGCTCATTATCGCTGAACAGGCGCATCATCGGATGCTTGTCCGTGCGGACGTAGCGGTGCTCCGCTTCCTGCAGCTTGCGCCACACGCCGAGCGTAAGCTGGTTCTCATCGCCGGATCCGAGTCCGACGACGGTAATCGTAGGTTGCATATCGATCTTCCTCCTTTATCTTGAACGCATAAACGTATCAACGCAGTCGGTAAAAGGCTAGGCGTCTTGCGGCAGCAGCCGCCATTTAATCAGCGCGGCGGCGAGCACATCGCCGCCGGGCAGCGCGCGCAGCTCGCGCGCGGTTAGGCCGCCGAAGCGCAGCACGGCGGCGGCGAAGAGCGCTCCGCCGAGGGCGGTGCCCCCGAGCGCGAGCGCTGCAGCTGCCGCCCGCGGCGGCAGCGCAAGGCCGAGCAGCGGGGCGCCGCCGCGCTCGGCCAGGACGAGCACCGCGGCCATGACCGCGAGTGCGAGTCCTATGCCCGCGGCGCGCCGCGCGGGCACAGCCGCGCCGGCGGCCCGGCAGACGGCTCCCGAGCCCAGCAGGGCGGCCGCCGTGAGCGCAGCGATGCCGGCGCAGGCGGCGCCGGCCGTGCCGAAGGCCGGCACGAGGGCGGCGTTCAGCGCCGCCTTCAGCGCAGCCGCGGCCAGCATGAGCAGGGCCGGGGTGCGCACCGCGCCCAGCCCTTGCAGCACGGCCGCCGTAAGCGCACTGACGGTGCCGGCAAGCGCCGTGCACCCGACAAGGGCGAACGTACGCGAGCCGTCAGCGTCCGCGTACAGCATCATATTGATGGGCTCGGCCAGCAGCGCGAGCCCCAAAGCCGCGGCTGTGCCGATACCCCATGCGGCCCGCAGCACGATGGCCGCCTGCTGCCGCACGGCCGCGGCATCGCCGCGCGCGAGAGAGCCCGCAAGCGCGGGGACGAATGCCCCGCCCATCGCGCCCGCAACCATGACGACCAGCTGCACAAGCGGCTGGCCCCGGCTGTACAGGCCGAATAGCGTCATCGCTTCGTCCTGCGGCAGACCGGTTCCGTGCAGCAGCCGCGGAACCGTAAACGCGTCCACCACGCCAAGCGCCGGAACCGCAAGGGCGCCCAGCGTGACCGGAATGGCGAGCGCCGCAAGCCGCATCATGATGGACAGAAGCCCTTCCGCCTGGGCATTCTGCCGGGAGGCAAGCTTGGACGCTGATCGGCCCGCTCCTCCGGCAAGCCCGCGCCGCTCCCGCAGCCAATAGCCGGCGAGGACAGCGAGGCCCGCCGTGCCTCCGATGGCTGAACCGGCCGTCGCCCCGGCTGCCAGTTTATCATCCGACCAGCCCAGATGCCAGCCGGCCATCAGCAGCGTCAGCATGCCGGCAACGCGTACGGTCTGCTCGGACAGCTGCGACACCGCCGATGGCAGCATATTCCCCCTGCCCTGATAATAACCGCGAAATGCCGCCATGAGGGGCACGACCCACAGGGCAAGGGCCGAAGCCCGCACCGCCGGCGCGGCCGCCGCATCGCCGAACCATGACGCGGCGACATGCGCGCCTTGCCAGAGCAGGATGAAGCACGCTAAGCCGCCCATCGCGAGCAGCCATGAACTGGCACCAAGCACTCGCCTCGACCCGCCCGCGTCACCGGCTGCTTCGCGCTCCGCGACGAGCAGCGATACGGCAACCGGGAAGCCGGCGGTCACCATGACGAGCAGCAGCTGATAGATCGGATAAACCGCGTTATAGATGCCGAACACGCGGTCGCCGGCAATATTTTGAAGCGGAATTTTTTGCAGCGTTCCTAGTGTCTTGCTGATGAGCATCGCAGCGCCCATGAGCGCCGCGCCTTTAAGAAACGTCGGCCCCCTGCCGCCGTTATCATGGGAGTCTCTTGCGGCTCCGCCACCGCTGTACGTCCCTTCGCTCAGGCTCCCCTCACTTGCGGCAGCCTGTTCATGAACGCCATCACCGAACCCAGCGTCTTCATGGCGCTGCAGCCGCTGCTTCTCGGCGCTTCGCCCAGAAGCTTGGTCTCGCGCTAATCCCGGCCCCGCCGGAACCGCGTCAGTTCCCCTAGCCTCAAGCTTACGGCCGCTTCCCGGCGTATCGGCTCGTTCCCCCTGCCTTTGTTTCAACTTCCGCACCTGCCTGTCTCTTCTCCTTCTCCCATTATACCCTAAACATGGCTGCGTTGACCCGCGGGAGAAGAAGAAGTGCCCTGCCTCCTCTTGATCCCAAGCGAATTCGAAGCGTACCCGCCGCTACGGCCCTCCCACGTAAAAAAAGCTTCCCTGAAGGCATTACCCTCCAAAGAAGCTTGTCGCTCGCTACTGTTCCATTTGCTTCGCAAGGAAACCGGCCGCGGTCTCCGCCATTTTCGTTTCCATTTGCGCCATTTTGATCGACTCGTCCTTGCTCAGCAGCACGACCGTGCCGATGGGATCGCCGCCGGCTACGATCGGAGCCGCCACGACCGACGTGAACGACTCGCCGACATCTTTCACCACTTCGAACGAGCCGCCGCCGGATTCCACGACCGTCTTGCGATTATCCATGCAGTTCTCCAGCATAGAGCCGATCTGCTTCTCCAAGTATTCCTTCTTCGGCGCGCCGGCTACGGCAATGATATTATCCCGATCCGTGATCAGCGTGATATGGTTCGTGCTCTCCGAGAGGGATTCCGCATATTCCTTGGCGAAATCGCCAAGCTCACCAATTGGGGAATACTTCTTCAGAATCACTTCACCATCGCGATCAACGAAGATTTCCAGCGGGTCGCCCTCGCGTATGCGCAGTGTACGGCGGATTTCCTTAGGGATGACGACCCGGCCGAGATCATCGATACGACGGACAATTCCAGTTGCTTTCATGTTCTAGTTGCCCCACTTTCCTTGGAAGGTTTTGAATTGGACTGGACGATTGGCATGCTGCTGCTGCTTTATTATTCAAGAGGAGAGGATCCTTGAAAAAGGTGATTATCGATCTGACCATAGTATTCATCCCCTCCCATTTTCTTATGCATTAGGCACAAACGCCAACAATTGGCGAACCCGCCGCAAGAAGTGCCTGTTTCCGCAGGCTCCCGGGCTCCTGAAAACAAAAAATCCCGCCGCTCACATTCGAGCAGCAGGATGACGGAAAAACAAGAAGATGACAATACGTCCAAGCCCAGCCAATAACCGTTTATTCCGGTGTCTTGCGCTTCCTTTGCCTTCCGGATTTCTCGCCGGTCCGGATCTTGCCATATGCAATCACTCCCAGGTTGGTATTGGCTGCCGCTTACATGTAAGGCTAGTGCTTGAGCAACTGACCCAGCTCCCGCTTAAGCAGCAGAAATTCAGGCAAGTCCCGCACTTCCGGCGTCCGCTGCGCCGGCAGCTTCACTTCGAACGTCTTCAGCATTCGCCCGGGGTTCGCCCCCATAACAACGATGCGCTGCGACAGGAAGATCGCTTCTTCAATATCGTGCGTAATGAACAGTACGGTCGTCTTCTCCTTGTCCCATACGTCCAGCAGCATCTCCTGCATCTCCAGCTTCGTCTGCGCATCAAGCGCTCCGAACGGCTCATCCATCAAGAGCACCTTCGGACGATTGGCCAGCGCCCGCGCGATGGCGACCCGCTGCTTCATTCCCCCGGAGAGCTGTTTCGGATAAGCGCCCGCGAACGACTCCAGCTTAATGACTTTCAGAAAGTGGTTGCTGATCGCACGGCGGTCCAGCGTGGGGATGCCCTTCAGCTTCGGTCCGTATTCGATGTTTTCCCTGACGGTCAGCCAAGGGAACAGCGTGTAGCCCTGGAACACCATGCCCCGCTCCGCGCCTGGCCCGACCACCTCTTCGCCGTCGAGCTTGACGGTGCCGTCCGTCAGCTCATCGAGCCCTGCCACGATGCGCAGCAGCGTCGACTTCCCGCAGCCGGACGGTCCGACGATGGTAACAAACTCATTGGCGCCGACCGTGAGATCAATGTCTTTGAGCGCTTCGAACCGACTCTTCCTCGATTCATACACTTTGTGCAGGCCGGAGACGACGATCTCTCCCTGCTGCCTTGCGCCGGTGCGCGCCGCTGCTCCCGGTGGAGCAGCTTGCACCTGCGCCTGCGCCTCCGCTTCTGGCGCCGTATCCTGCTTCTTCAATGCTTCCATGATGCTCACTCCCCATTTCTTCGCGTTTGGGACGATACGTTATGCGCGCTGCCCGTACCAGCCGCTTATGCCCAAGGGAAAAATCTGCGGTTCAAGAAGGCGAAAATCCGATCGCTGATCAGCCCCAGCAGGCCGATAACGATAATGCCGACAAAAATTTGATCTGTATTCAAGAAGCGCTGTGCTTTCATAATGGCATAGCCGAGGCCGCTGTTGACGGCGACAAGCTCCGCGACGACGAGATAGGTCCATGCCCAGCCGAGAATGAGGCGGAGCGTATGCATCAGCTGCGGCTGTATCGCGGGAATGAGCACCGTCTCGATTGCTTTCCAGCGGCCGGCGCCGAGCGTGAACGATGCCTGCAGCAGATCGGCCGAGACGCGGCGCGTGTTGTCGGCCACCATCAGCACGAGCTGGAAGAAGCAGCCGATGAAGATGAGCAGGATTTTCGCCCATTCCCCGATTCCCGCCCACACCATGATGAGCGGAATGAACGCAACGGCCGGCATGTAACGAATGAATTCCATTGGAGGCTCTACGAACGCCTCCCCGTATTTGAACGTGCCGGCGAAGATGCCGATCGGAATGCCGATGATGCAGGCGAGCAGGAACCCTGCCGATACCCGGAATACGCTGATGCCGATATGATGCCAGTAATCGCTCGTGCCGAGCAGCTTGAACATTTCCGTCAGCACCTTATCCGGCGTCGGCAGGAAAACAGGATTGACCGCCTGCGTGTAGCTCAGCGCCGACCAGAAGGCGAGAAGCAGCAGGAACGAGAACCCGGCAGTGAAGGCAAACGGCCTTCCGCCGATATCTTTGAAGATTTGGAACCGGTGAGGCTTTCGGCGTTTAGGCGCGTTCATCAGCAAATCACTCCTTGGCGGCTTTTTCTACGAACTGGGGATCGAACAAGGCGTCGAAGTCTTTGATTTCATCCACCATATCCAGCTTCTTCAGGAAGTCGGCTGTTTTCTTCGCCGTATAGGACAGCGATGTGTAATCTTCCCGCTTGCCGAACGCGTTCACGTTATCCGCGGCCGTGAACAGCTTGATGCTGCCCAGACCCAGCTTGAAGTCCTCGGGCGTCGTCTCGGCCTTCTTCGCCATAATGGCAATCGCTTCATCCTGGTGGGATTGGAAGTAATCCAGCGCATCGAACCAAGCATCAACAATCTTCTGAATGTCATCCGGGCGATCCTTCACGACGCTGTCGCGGAAGACGAGCAGATCCGGAATCAGACCGGGCGTATCCTTGGAGGAGAAGAGCACCTTGCCCTTGCCTTCCTTGACGGCTTTCGTCTGGAACGGCTCCCACAGGACGGAAGCATCGGTCTTGCCGGAGATAAACGCAGGACCTGCATCGTTGACGGTCATGTTCACATAGTTAACATCCTTCTCGGTCAGGCCGTTCTTGTCGAGCGCCGTCAAGAGCAGCAGATGATCGACGGTTCCAAGCTCCGTTGCAACGGTCTTGCCCTTCAAGTCTTGAATCGATTGGATATCGGGCTTGCTGACGATGGCATCGCCGCCGAAGGAGTTGTCGTTGACGAGCACGGTCTTCAGTCCGATGCCTTTCGAAGCCGGCGCGAGCGTGTCGCTAAGCGTCTGGCTGTTCGCGTCGACCTTGCCGGTCGCAAGCGCCTGCAGGGAGTCGCTGTATACCGGAAACCATTTCAAATCGACTTTCACGCCGTGTTTATCGAAGAAGCCTTTCTCATCGACCAGGTACCAGAAAAACCAGCCCGGCCATGGGCTGAGCGCGATCGTGATCGGTTCGCCGCTCGAACCGGACGCCGCTTCCTTGGAACCCCCGCAGCCTGCAAGCACAGTAAGCATGGCAATAAGCAAAAGCAGTGTGATGGATCGTTTCATTTGTTTCATGTTCTCCCCACTCCCGTCTCTTTTTGGATGAAATCGGCGGCGCTCAGCGAAGGATGGAGTCTGCCGTTTCGTCTTGAAAAAAAGAAAAAGCCTAAGGAGAGATCTCCCAGGCTTTTGTCCTTCCGTGTTATATGGTGCTTCCGGACAACGCCTGCCTGCGAGCCTTCACGCCATACGCCGCCTCTTGGACCAGACTGATCGTTGCCGATCACGGAACCCTAGACAGCATGTTGTTCCCGTATGCGATACCGAGAACCTCTATTCATTTGTCAACCAACCTTACATTTACCTGTATTGTAAAAGCTGATCGACTATTCTGTCAACATCTATGTTAGGTTTTATTACATCAACTTCTAAATCGTTAACTAATGACGGATGACCTCGTGTCGTATTCATGCTGCACAACATGAAGCACACGTTGAAAAAAACTGGATCAGCTTCACAGCCAATCCAGTTCCCCAGTCCATCGAGTTCGTTTACACAAAAGCGATACAAACCGGTTTATACGTTTCGAACGTTTGTCCTGTCGGAGACAGCCGTCCGGATTCCTTATTAATGCGATAACCCACAATCGAGTCGCTGTCCTGATTCGCTGCGAGCAGATGCTGTCCATCGGGAGAAATCGCGAAATTCCGCGGCGTGCGGCCGCCGCTCGAAACGATCTCGACAAGCGCGAGCCGTCCTTCTTCGTCAATGCGGTACACGGCAATGCTATCATGTCCCCGATTGGACGCATACAAGAATCGGCCGTCCGCCCTGACGTGGATATCCGCGCAGGAGCTTTCGCCCGCAAACGATTCCGGCAGCGTGGAGATAACCTGCAGCAGGGACAGCTCGGCATTTACCGCTTCATAGGCGTATAGGCCTACGGTATTGTCCAACTCATTAATGACATAGAGCCTCTCGCCGGATGGGCTGAAAGCCATATGACGCGGTCCTGCTCCGGGTGCCGTCGAGGTCGAGCCTTGGCGAATCAGCTTGCGCGCCTCATGATCGATACGGTAGCTTACGAGCTCATCCGTCCCGAGATCGGCGACGAGCACATACTGGTTAGCTGCATCGATAATAGAAGAATGGGGATGCGGCGCTTCCTGCCGGTCATCCCGGGGGCCTCTTCCTTCGTGTACAATATGGTCCGCCAGCAGAAGGGATCCGTCCGTCTGCACGGCATAGAGGCTAATTGATCCGCCCGTATAGTTGGTCACTAGAATGAGCTGCTGCTCCGCATCGAGCGTAATGTGACAGGGGGAACCGCCTAAAGTCGACACTTCATGGATCAACGTCAGTTCCCCGCTGCCCGCGTCCACCGCATAGCTGAACAAACTGCCAGGCTCTGCCCCTGTTTCGCTGACGACGTAAAGCCTCGTCCCCGCGGCGTTGCTGTGTACGAAAGAAGGATGATGCATGCCCGCCAAGCCTGCTTGGCGCGTAAGACCGCCGTTTTTCACCGCGAAGCGCAGCGCCGATACGCCTTCTTGTTCCGCCCCCGCGTAGGACCCTGTATAAATGAACTGCTCTCCCATCTCTATACGCCTCCCGTATGTACTGATCTGGTCAAAACGAGCCCAGCCGATTAGGGCTGGGCTCGTTGGTGAAGAAGAACATGCTGCATCCCGGATCGGACAGCCGAGGCTTATTTACCCTCGGTTTTCTTCTCGTTCGTGGAAGCATCGTCTTTCTTGTCGGTATTCGTCGTGCCTGTGTTTGTTTTCGTGTCGCCCGCTGGCGCTTCCGCCTTCGGCAGATCGATCTTCGTAATCAGCTTCGGCAGATCCGTCGTCATGAACGCGTTCAGCTTGGCGGACGCCGCTTCCTGCTTGATTCCCGTTTTCTCGTCAGCTGTCAGCTTGTCGAACGGCGTCTCCGTGCGCTTCTCTACCTTCATAACGTGGTAACCGAACTGCGACTTAACCGGGTCGCCGATTTTGCCGATCTCCTGCTTGTTGGCTGCTTCTTTGAATTCCGCAACCCAGCCTTTGGCCGGTTGGTTCTCATAGAGACCGCCTTTGTCCTTGGAGCCGGTATCGTCGGAGTATTTCTTGGCAAGCTCTTTCCAGTCGCCGCCTGCATCCAGCTGCGCCTTCACATCCTTCGCGAGTTTAAGCGCTTCTTCGTCCTTGCGCTTCTCGGCGCCGGTTTGCGGATCGGCTGTCGCGATCAGAATATGGCGAACGGTGATGATATTATAATCGGCTTTAGTCGCCTCAAATTGTTTCTTCACGTCTTCGTCGGTTACTTTGCTCTCTTCGTCTTTCATGATGGTTGTGATCATCGTGTAGAAATAGCGGATATCCTTCTCCGTCAAACCAGCATCGGATACCTTCTTCTTCAAGGCCGCATCCGAATCGATGCCTTTACTGATTTGCGCATAGAATTCGTCGACTTGTTTCTGCGATGCGTCATCCAGCTTCTTGTCCGCCAACGGCTTGTACAAAATTTTGTAGCCGATATACTCGCGCAGGAACTGCTCCTGCAGCTGAGGGATGCTTAGGTACATCTCTGTCTGCGGTTGAACGATGCCGAAGAACGTGGAGTATTTCTTGAATTCCTGCTCGGTCACGGTGCCGTCCTTATAGGTCGCGATCGTCTTGCCGGCTCCCGCGCCCGGCGCGCCGCCCTCCTCGGTCTTCTTGCCGCAGCCTGCTGCAAGCACGATAACCAGTGCAGCGACAAGCGCGAGCAGGATCGTTCTTCTTGCGTGTCTAATGCGTAACATCCTGTAGTTCCCCTTTCGATTGAATGGTGTCTTTGTATTGCGTCAAAAACCGCTCCAGCAGTTCAAGCTTCTGCTCCACCGACAAGCCCTTGCCCCGCAGCTGTACGATCGGGTACGGCTCCTGTCCCATCGAGCGCTTGAACCGGTTTTCCAGCTGCAAGCACAGCAGGTCGACCTTCTTCGTATCGAACCTCTGCTTCTCGCGCTCCGCGAACCGCAAGGTAATATCCTCGCTCTTGCCGCTGATTTGCTCGATTCCGCAAATGGCGCCAAACACCTTGAGACGGGCAACGGACAGCAAATTATCGACCGCCTGCGGCAAATCGCCGAATCGGTCAACCAGCTCATCCCGCAGATCATCTGCCTCCTCGAAGGAACGAGCTGCGGCGACTTTCTTATAAATCTCTATCTTCTGTATGCTATCGTAAATATAGGAAGAGGGCAAGTAGGCATCAATGCTCATATCGATGACCGTGCTTACTTCCTTCTCAGGCACTGCGGCCTCGCCGCCCATTTCCGCCTTACGCCGCGCGATCTCGTCGGCTAGCATTTGCGAGTAGAGATCGAAGCCGACGGATGCAATGAACCCATGCTGCTCTGCGCCGAGCAGATTACCCGCTCCGCGGATGGACAAGTCCCGCATCGCGATCTTGAACCCGGAGCCGAGCTCCGTGAATTCCTTGATCGACTGCAGACGCTTCTCCGCCACTTCCGTCAGCACCTTATCCCGCTGATAGGTGAAATACGCATACGCGATGCGATTGGAACGGCCTACCCGGCCGCGCAGCTGGTAGAGCTGGGACAAGCCCATCTTGTCCGCATCATGCACGATGAGCGTGTTGACGTTCGGAATATCCACGCCTGTCTCAATAATGCTGGTACTGACCAGGACGTCAGATTCTCCGTCGAGAAAGTCGAGAATCGTCTTCTCCAGCTCCTGCTCGGACATCTGCCCGTGGCCAACGGCAACCCGCGCATCCGGTACGAGCGCGTGAATCTGCTCCGCCATCTGATGGATGCCCTGCACGCGGTTGTACAAGTAATACACCTGGCCGCCGCGCGCAAGCTCCCGCTCGATGGATTCGCGCACCAAGGACGGGCTGTACTCGACAACGTACGTTTGCACCGGAAACCGGTTCTCCGGCGGCGTCTCGATGACGGACAAGTCCCGCACGCCGAGCATGGACATATGCAGCGTTCTCGGAATCGGCGTCGCCGTCAGCGTCAGCACGTCGACATTCGTCTTCAGCCGCTTCAGCTTCTCCTTATGCGATACGCCGAAGCGCTGCTCCTCATCCACGATGAGCAAGCCCAAATCTTTAAAAATAATATCCTGCGAAAGCAGACGGTGCGTCCCGATGACCACATCCACCGTGCCGGCCTTCAGCCCCTTCATCGTTGCCGACTGATCCTTCTTGGAGCGGAATCGGCTCAGCACCTGCACGTTGAACGGGAAGCCCGAGAACCGCTCGCGGAACGTCTCGTAATGCTGCTGCGCCAGAATCGTAGTCGGCACCAGTATCGCGACCTGCTTGCCTTCAATCGCGGCCTTGAACGCGGCGCGGACTGCCACCTCGGTCTTGCCGTAGCCGACATCGCCGCAAAGCAGCCGGTCCATCGGACGCTCGGTCATCATATCCTGCTTGATTTCTTTAATCGCGCGAAGCTGATCTACGGTTTCGTCATAAGGGAACATGGCTTCGAAATCCTGCTGGTACGACGTATCCTGCCCGAACGCGAAGCCCGTTGTCGCCTGCCTGTCGGCATACAGCTTGATGAGCTCGTCGGCGATATCTTTGACCGACGACTGCGCCTTGCTCTTCACGCGCGTCCATTCGCTTCCGCCGAGCTTGTAAACCTTCGGCTCCTTCTCTTCGTTGCCGACGTATTTCTGTATGAGGTCGATCTGTTCGATCGGCACGGACAGCTTGTCGCCGCCGGCGTACATAATATGCATGTAGTCCTTATGGATACCGGCGATCTCAAGCGTGCCGATGCCCATGTATTTGCCGATGCCGTGGTTCTGATGAACGAC
This sequence comes from Paenibacillus sp. R14(2021), assembly GCF_019431355.1. Taxonomy (NCBI): domain Bacteria; kingdom Bacillati; phylum Bacillota; class Bacilli; order Caryophanales; family Paenibacillaceae; genus Paenibacillus; species Paenibacillus sp. R14(2021). Next base: position 4,021,634 of record NZ_CP080269.1, on the reverse strand, counting down.
GTAATCGCCGACCTTCAGCTCCGTGTAGCTCTTGATCCGCTCGGCATTATCCATCTTCTTGTCGAGGCGCCGCGCCTTTCGCTGCTTCTGCGAGAACATCTCGCCCTCGGTAATGACGACCAAATGGATGGAAGGCAGCTCAAACCCGCTCTGCAGGTTGCCTTCGATCAGAATCGGCGGCTCGATGCCGTAATCCTGCAGCACCCGGCGCATGCGATCCATCCGCTCCGCGCTGCCGGCCAGCATCATGACGGTGGCTCCTGATTTGCGCCACCGGTCCATCTCCGTCTTCAGCACGTTCATCTGGCCGTGGAAATTCTGCATCGCCCGGCTGACGACGTTAAGGATATTCTGCGGCTGCGTGTGCGGAATCTGCCGCAGGAAGAGCGATAAGAACAGCGTCGGAAATGGACGATGGAACAGCACGTCATCAGACGGACGGGCAAGCGCAAGCGACGGCAGCGCCTTGCCGCTCGTCATAAGATGTGTCGCCCACTCCGCCTCGTCCCGCTCCAGCTGGCGCCCGGTCTCGATGAGACGAGTCGGCTCGTCATAGATGAGCAGCGTATCCTTGGAGACATAATCGAATAACGTCTGCCGCTCGGGATAGAGCAGCGAAATATATTTATAGATTTCGGGAAAATAGTGATGCTCCCGCAGCTTCTCGATTTCCGAGCCGATCTCCGCGCGCAGCCGGTCCTTGGCCGTGCGGTCCGTCATTCGCTGCAGCTGCTGCTCCAAGAGCTCAGACGCATGCTGCGCCGCGTTCTCGAACCGGCGTTTGTCCGCCGTCAGCTCCTGGCAGGGCGGTACGCTGTACTGCTCCAGCTTCTCGATGGAGCGCTGGTCGGAGGAGTCGAACGTGCGGATGGAGTCGATTTCGTCATCGAACCATTCGATGCGGTACGGGTGCGGAGACGTCAGCGGGAAGAAATCGACGATGCCGCCCCTGACGCTCATTTCTCCCTTGCCTTCCACCTTATCGACCCGCTCGTATCCGAGCTCGACCATCTGCCGTAAAAACGCTTCCAAGGACAGCGTCTGTCCGACCTTCAGCTCAATGCGGGCATTAGCCATGACGCTGCTGAGCGGCAGATAACGCCGGACGCCGGAGAACGGCACGACAACAATCCCGCGAAACCCCTGCGACAGCCGGATAAGCACATCCATCCGCTGAGCCAGTGTTTCCGGGCTCGATATCGCTGCTTCCGCAGCGACCAGCTCGTTCGCGGGGTAGAGCAGCACCTCGTCCGAAGAGAGGCATTCCACCAAATCCTCGGCTATCTTCTGCGCCGCGAACATATTGTGGGTAACGACGAGCATCGGCCGGTCCAGCTCCTGCTTCATCGCAGCAATCATAACCTGCCGCGATGAGCCGGCCAGCCCCGAAATCAGCTGCTCGCGCATCCCTTTCTTAATCCCGGATACAATGGAGCCAAAATCCGTATCCGCAGCATATGCTTCCAGTAATGCTTTCAACGTTAGCGGCACCTCGTTTCTTTCCACAACCCGGCCGTCAAGCTCTTCTACTGATGACTTGCAAGCCTTTTCCACTATTTTCTCATTTCGATCATTACAAAAAGAAGCCTCAGCCGTTCGCCAAGGCTCTTCTGTCCGTAAGCCAGCTTGATTATTGCAGCGGATTCGCCACAAGCAGCAGCTCAGGATTGTTTTCTATCGCTTCGCGACAATAGTCGCAGACCACGTTGACCGTAACGTCTCCGTTCGGATTATACGCTATTATATCGCTGCGCTCCTCGGGGGTCAAGAAATGGAAACCAAGCTGCATTTCCGAGATGTGGTCGTTGTTGATGGAGCCCATCGCCGTTTTGCAGTGCCGGCAAACATAATTCACAGCCATATTTATGCCTCCTGAGTGGTTGTTATACCCTCAGTATGCCCGCGGCCGCCTAAATTTAACGGTTAAATTTGGCCATTGTACGTTCAAATGGGTTCGTGAGCGCAAACTCGGCCGCGTCGCAGCTCTCCTCGAGCATCGTCCTCAGCAGCTCGCCCTCGCTCTTCGGAAAATTCGAAAGCACATAGTCCGAGATGCTCATCCCGGGCTTCGGACGAGAGATCCCCATCCGAATCCGGTTGAACGACTGCGTGCCCGTATGCTGAATAATCGATTTGATGCCGTTTTGCCCGCCCGAGCTGCCCTGATAACGAAGCCGGATGCGGCCGGTCTCCGTATCCATATCGTCATAGACGATAATGGCGTCCTCGAGATCCGCTTTAAAATAATCCATGAAGCTGCGCACGGTCTCTCCCGAGAGGTTCATGAACGTCATGGGCTTAATGAGCACGACTTTCGTGCCGGCGACATTGCCTTCGCCGATCAGTGCTTTGCATTTGTTCTGCGTGACCGAAATTCCCCAGCGTTTAGCCAGTTCGTCCACGACCATAAATCCGACATTATGCCGCGTCCCTTGATAAGCGGGGCCGGGGTTGCCGAGTCCGACAATCCATTTCATGCTGTAAGGTCAACTCCTGCTACAAAAATATTCTTTTTGCCCATGCAACGAATCTTCATTCCGAATTGTCATATGTATAGAGGCGGCGGACTGCCGAACTTCGTATGCAAAGGGGCGTATTATCGATGTATGTTAACGGTCAGCTGATCTTCGACGATCTCCATTTCCAAGATCATCACGAATGCAACGTTCCCGTACAAGTCTATTGGGGGCAGGAGCATCATGATATCGGATTCGTCGAATACTTCAGTCCATCGTACATCAAGATGAATAATGTTTTCTACAGCCGCAAGCAATTTACCTTTGTTTCAAGGCCCGGCTACTGAAAAAAAGTAAAGGGGCTGCATCCGGCAGCCCCTCGTTCGTGTTATTCCGACGTGTGCACGCTCATCTTCGCTTCGTGCGAGCGCTGCGCGGCTTCTTCCGTTTCCTCGGCTGCCTCTGCTGCTTCTTCCTCGCTCAGTTCTTTCTGCGGCGCAAGGATCGTGACGACCACCTGCTCCGCGTCCACCCGAGTTGTTACGCCTGAAGGGAGCCGCAGGTCGCCAATAAGCAAATTCTCGCCGATGCCAAGCTGCGCCACATCCACCTCGATCGCATCCGGAATTTGATTCGGCAGGCAATGTATCTCCAGCTCATGCAGCATCGCTTGAAGAATGCCGCCTTCGCGTACGCCCTCCGCATCGCCGACCATGTCGAGCCGAACCGAAGTTTTAATTGACTCATTCATATTGACCTGGTGAAAATCGATATGGAGCACCGCGCGCGACAACGGCTCGCGCTGCACCCCTGTCAGCATGACCGGCTGCTTGCCGGCCCCCGGTATATCGAGCTCCAGCAAGGCATGCGGATGGGAACGCAGCAGGGCAAGCAGTTCCTTCTCGCTCACCGATACGGTCATCGGCTTACCCAGCTTCGTGCCATATACAACGCCTGGAATGATGCCTGACTGCCTCAATTTCCGTAAGTCGCCCTGTGTGCCTGTCGTCCGTGCCTCAGCCTGAAATGGTATCGCCATGATGGAAACCTCCTTGTACAATCAATTTCCATATATTCATACCCATTAAGGGGCCGAAATAAACGAACAAGAGGTTCCCTTGGCTGCTTGCTCGCCCATGGAACCTCAGATCATCAGCTCTTCGCTTTGCTTTCTTTCTTCGCCCTGGCGCGTCCGCGCAGCTTCTCCGCATAGCCCGGCTTGTTCACCTGACGCTCGCGGGCGATGGCCACATCATTCGCAGGCACATCTTGCGTGATGGTTGACCCTGCGACGACATAAGCGCCGTCGCCGATCTTGACCGGCGCGATCAGATTGACATTGCTGCCAACGAACGCATTGTCGCCAATCTCCGTGAGCGACTTGTTATACCCGTCGTAGTTGACCGTAATCGCACCGCAGCCGATGTTGACATCCTTGCCTACCTTCGCATCGCCGACATAGCTCAGATGAGAGACTTTGGTGCCGTCGCCGAGCTCGGCATTCTTCAGCTCCACGAAGTCGCCGATCTTGCAGCCGACGCCAAGCTTCGAGCCTGGGCGCAGGTACGCGTAAGGACCGACAGCGGACTCGTCGCCGATGATGGATTCCGCCGAGACGGCATGCTTCACCGTAACGCCGCTGCCGATCGTCGTATCCGTAATATCCGCGTTAGGACCGATGACGCAGTCCTCGCCGATCACCGTCTTGCCGCGCAGCACCGTGCCGGGATAGATGACAGTATCGGAACCGATGACCACGTCCGCTTCAATATACGTTGCAGCAGGATCGATAATTGTGACGCCGGCGATTTGATGCTTGCGCACGATGCGCGCGCGCATCAGCGCTTCCGCTTCGCCGAGACCGACACGGTCGTTTACGCCGATGCCTTCCGCGAAGTCCGGCGTGCAGTAGGCGCCGACCGTCTCGCCCGCGTTCTTGAGGATCTCCATGACATCCGTCAAATAATACTCGCCTTGGGCATTCTGGTTCGTCACCTTGCGAAGCGCCTGAAACAGCTTCTTATTATCGAAGCAGTACATGCCTGTGTTGATCTCGGTAATCGCCGCTTGCTCTGGCGTGCAGTCCTTCTGCTCCACGATGCGCAGCACGTTGCCCGCTTCGTCGCGAATGATTCGGCCAAGTCCTTGCGGGTTCGGTACGACTGCGGTCAGCACCGTTGCAGCGGAGCCCGTATCTGTATGGATCTGAAGCAGCGAACCGATTGTCTCCGATGTAACGAGCGGCGTATCGCCGTACAGAATGACGGTTGTGCCGTCTTCTCCGCCTAGCAGCGGCTCAGCCTGCTGCACCGCATGGCCGGTACCGAGCTGCTGCTCCTGAAACACGAACTCGATGCCTTCGCCAAGATACGAACGTACCATCTCGGCGCCGTGCCCAACCACGACGACCGTGCGCTGGCAAGCGGCGTCCTTCACCGTTTGAAGCACATGCTCCACCATCGACTTTCCACACACAGGATGAAGCACTTTATATAATTTGGACTTCATGCGCTTGCCCTGTCCAGCGGCAAGAATAATAGCCATAACTTTCAATATTAGTCCCCCCTAGCTTAATCTTCCAAACCTTCACATAAATGCTCTACTGAATATATCGTATCCCGGCACAAAAGAAAAGAGAGCCTCACGGCTCCCTTTTCATCTACCCCGATATCCTTAATTTAAGCGCCTTCTTCAATAACTTCTTCTTCCGTGGCAGCACGTTCGTATTCTGCGAGGACGGCAGCTTGAATCTTCTCCCGTGTCGTCGAAGAGATCGGGTGTGCGATATCGCGGAATTCTCCATCCGGCGTACGCTTGCTTGGCATTGCCACGAACATTCCATTGTTGCCGTCTATCACGCGAATATCGTGAACGACAAATTCATTGTCAATGGTAATGGAGGCGATTGCCTTCATGCGACCTTCGGAATTTACTCGGCGGAGTCTAACATCGGTAATTTGCATCTGTGTTCACCACCTTTGGCTATCAAAGACTTGGTGTATACTTCCACATTCTGATGCAAAATCCTTCATGTTTTTGGAAAAATAATGCTTAGTTTATAAATATTTTTGCTTCGTGAAGATTATCTCTTTTTATTCGACTTTTATCGCTACGATCAGCTCAATTTCGACAAGCACATCTTTGGGAAGCCGCGCCACTTCAACGGTGGAGCGTGCCGGCTTATGGTCGCCGAAATAAGAAGCGTAAATCGAATTAAGTGCTGCAAACTGATTCATGTCTTTGATGAAAACGGTTGCTTTGACCACGTCGGAAAGCGTCGCTCCTGCTTCGGCAAGTACGGCTTTCAAATTCTGAAATACCTGGTGGGTTTGTTCCTCGATGCCGCCTTCAATGAGAACGCCGTCTGCGTTCAGCGGAATTTGGCCGGAAGTGAACAACAGATTGCCAAGCTTAACAGCTTGCGAATACGGGCCGATTGCGGCAGGTGCTTTATCGGTTGCGATGATTTGCGGTTGTACGTTCATTAGGGTAAATCCTCCTCTAGTTGGTTTCCGTCTGGCCCGTGAAGTAATTGCCAGGGACAATCGTCGTTTGCTTCGTCTTGAGGTCAACGGCCGTCAGCCTTGCGAGGGACACATAGTCCTCCAGCAGCCGATCTTCCGTATCGAGCTCGCCGGACTCTACGAACACGCCGACGCCTGCGACTTTGGCATTAAATTCGAAGAGCAGGTCCATCATGCCTTGAATCGTTCCGCCTGCTTTCATGAAATCATCAATAATAAGCACTCGTGCGCCCTCTTTAAGCGCGCGCCTGGCGAGCGACATCGTTTGAATCCGCTTGTTGGAGCCGGAGACGTAATTGATGCTCACGGCGGAGCCTTCCGTCACCTTATTGTCGCGGCGGACGATGACGACCGGCAGGTTCATGCAGGAAGCAGCCGCATAAGCGAGCGGGATGCCCTTCGTCTCAACCGTCATGATGACGTCGATTTCCTTATGTGCGAAAGCGGTCGCGAACATGCGGCCGACATCCGCGAGAAGTCCCGGCAGTCCCAGCATATCTGTCATATATAAATAGCCGCCTGCAAGCACCCGTTCAGGCTGCTCCAGCTGGCGGCAGATGCCGTTCATGATGGCAAGCGCCTCCGAGGTATTCATTCTCGGCGTATACTTGACACCGCCGGCAGCACCCGCCAGCGTATGGAGCTCACCAAGTCCTTCTTCTTCAAACACTTCTTTAATAATAGCTAAATCTTCGCTTATCGATGATTTAGCTGATTGATATCGATCAGCGAAAGCTGTTAGAGAAATTAACGTATGGGGACGCGTAAGCAGGTATTGCGTCATTTCTACTAACCTTGCACTGCGTTTTAACTTCTTCAAAGCGTCCACCCCTTGCTAAATCCGAATGATATATTGACAATATACCATTTTCATACGGATCTAATCAAGGTATACGTCGGTTTCATGTCAGCATTCTTACCACATAAACTTCCTTGCAGAATCCGCGAAGCCCATTATAGATGCGCGACACCTTCGCCTCCTTGCTAACGAGGCCGAACACAGTCGGTCCGCTGCCCGACATCAGTACACCATCCGCACCAAGACGCTGCATGATTTCCTTCATTTGGAGCACTTCCGGATGCAGCTGCAGCGTGACCGTCTCCAGCACATTGCCAAGGTATGTACAGACGCCTGCGAATGAACCCTCTGCAATCGCTTCCAGCATATGCTTGGTCGATGGATGCTGCTTCAGCTCGGAAGCACGCAGCTTGCCGTAGACATCGGCAGTCGATACATTGATGGGCGGCTTCGCTAGAATAACCCAGCACTGCGGCGGATTGCCGATCCGCTCCAGCTTCTCGCCGCGCCCCCGTGCAATCGCAGTGCCGCCCGTTACACAGAACGGCACATCGGAGCCAAGCTCCGCTCCCAGCTCACAGAGCTCCTCATCCGAAATGCCAAGCCCCCATAGACGGTTCAAGCCGCGCAGCGTCGCCGCAGCGTCACTGCTTCCGCCAGCGAGGCCGGCTGCAACGGGGATATGCTTGTCCAAATGAATATAAACGCCTTTGCTCACGTTATAGCGGTCCTTGATCAGTCTTGCCGCTTGAAAAGCTAAGTTTTTCTCATCCAAGGGAATGTAGCCAGCCTGGCTCGAAATGATAATGGTATCCCGCGGCAGCTCTTCCATCTCCAGCCGATCTGCCAGATCCACCATGGTCATAATCATCTCCACCTCATGGAAGCCATCCTCGCGTTTGCGCATAACGTCTAAGAGCAAGTTAATCTTAGCCGGCGCTTTTTCATATATTTTCATGTTCGATTCACCCGTCCGTTTATCGTTAAACTGCACATATTATAACAAAAGGCCATAAGAAAAGCTAAGATGCATTGTGCGTTTGCCTGAGCAAACCCGCCATCTTAGCTGATCGAGCCTTCTATTATTGATAAAAGGGGGTTGTTTGCTGCGGAACATCCTTCATCGTCTGATGCACATAAGGCGGTACGCTGGAAGCAACTGCCGGCCTAATCGGCGGCTGCACCGCATGGGATGCCTGCGCCTGCGCTTGTGCCTGCATCGGCTGCGTTTGGGATCCATACGTGCTGCTTCGCATCGGTTGCTGCTGACTGCCGTATGCCGCTGGCTGCTGCGCCTGATACTGCTTCGCGGCGGCTTCCTCCGCCATTTGGATCGCCCGCTTCACCATATTGCCGGCATCCTTCGCTTTGATTCCGCCCCAGCCTTCACGCTGCACCGTGTCGTAGAAACCTAAATCCTTCGCCAGCTCATTCTTGAGCTGCTCGCTCATCGTACTGCGCCTTCTGCGGGACATAAGAACGACCTCCTCTTGAATCCTGTTGGTATCGTTAGTATGGTTGTTTTCCGCGTTCTCATACGCAATTCGATCAGCTGCGATGCTGGGAATGGCGTGTCCCCCATCGCTTAACGCGCATAAAAAAAATGCAAGTCATGTCAAACGCATCTCACCGCGCTTGTCATCACCTGCACCTTAAAGGCAGCCTTGTTCCGCCGTATGTGTCTTATTGTATATAGGTAATGCGTACCTGACCGTCATCGCTGTCAACCATCACTTCAACGGATTCCGTCAAAATATCGGCGTAGCTGTAGGAGACCCGCTTAAAGGCATGCTGCTCCTGATCAAGTCTGACAATGAATACAGAAGGGTAGATTTCTTCTAATACACCGGTCCGTTCAATCGTCTTTCGACGACCGCCGTTTGCACGAAGAAGTATTTTGGAGCCGACATGGGTTTCCAAACTGCGTTTGATTTCCAATAGCGCATTTTTTGCCATTGTGCACTACCACCTCTTTCCTTGTCCATTATAACCAAAGAAAGGTGGTTTGTCAAAAAATAATAATTATAACAGTGGGATTAATAAATTGTCAATATAAAAAATTCTTATTTTTTCGACCCCATGTATATTTTGTCCGGCTTACGAATGGTTATACGGTAGCCTTCACGCCGGCCAATGTTTTGGGCTTCGGCAGACCTACGCGGAACTTGCCCAGCGTCTCTATGCCCCCGACGCCGTCGATGCCGCTGATCGTGCCGTGTATGACATCCGTGAGGTTAATGGTTTCCCTTATGGACGTATAACTGGCCTTAATTGCGACATATACCGGGTCGAGCGCATGGATCAGGACGCGCCCCGGTGAGCTTGCAAAATTTGATCCGGACTGCAGTAGCGCCTCATAATGAGACTGGCATGCGCCGGCGACGACAATCAGCCCATCCCGGCTTTTCTCGTACTGCCGGGCAATGCGCACTGCATCGACGAAGTTCTGCGAGTTCTTGTAGCTCGCCAAGTTGTTCAGATCATTCTGGCTGCGGCTCTTCAGCACCCCGTCATGCCCGGTAATGACAACGATATCCGGCTGCAGCTGCGGGAGAAGCTTATAGACGGCGTCGGCCATTTGCGACTCATGGACATATAAGCCATGGGCAGGAACACGCATTTGCGTATAGAGCTGCATGCTTTTCTTCATATAATTACTGTCCCCGTCGAGATGAAGCACCTTTCCGGGCACCTCAAAGTAAGGCTGACTCTGATTCTGCGCTCGCAGCAGCTCACGCTGAATCGCCTGCTGCTCACGCTGCTCCTGCATGCGCTGCGTGGATTCATTCGCTTTCAACCGTGCCTGCCGGGCTGCTGTCGGCAGCTCTTCATCCTTCACGACCGATAAGTCCACGATTGGTGCGTCTGCAAGCAGACGATAGTCCGTGCCTTTCAGAATGGCTGTATGCTGTTCAATCGTGGCAACTCGAAATAGGACGTCCCCGCCATAGGATTTGCGGACGACCAGGTCCCCTTGCATCATGGGCAAATCACCTCTTCGTCTATCCTATGGGGAGACGCCCCTGATGGTGCGTTTCTTGGGCTTGAACTGCAGCGCCTTTGATTAGCTGGTCAAGCCCGCATCGAGCAGGGCATGGCTCAGTGCCGCGAATTCCGCAAGCGAGAGCGTCTCGCCGCGGCGGATGGGATCGATGCCGCAGCCTTCGAGTAGCGGCCCGAGCAGCTCGCGGTTAGATTTGCCGACGAATGCAGTTAGGTTATTGGCGATCGTCTTGCGCCGCTGTGCGAAGCATGCCTGCACGGTACGGAAGAAATGCGCTTCATCCCGAACGTCGACCGCCGGTTTCTCGCGCAGGGAAAGCTTGATAACGGCAGAATCGACATTCGGCTGCGGAATGAATACCGTATGAGGGACGATGCAGACAAGCTCAGGCACGCAGTAGTACTGCACAGCAACGCTTAGGCTGCCGTATTCTTTACCGCCCGGCTTTGCCGCCATCCGCTGCGCAACTTCCTTCTGAATCATTACGACGATATGCTCAAGCGGAAGCTTCTCTTCGAGCAGCTTCATTAGAATCGGCGTCGTTACGTAGTATGGCAGATTCGCAACGACACTCACGCCGGATAGACCGGCAAACTGCTTGTCCATCAGCTCCTTCAGGTCGAGCTTCAAGACATCGCCGTGCTCTACGTGTACATTCGGCGTTTCTGCAAGGACATCCTTTAGAATCGGGATAAGCCGGTTGTCGATTTCCACGGCCGTGACGCGGCCAGCCGCAGAAGCAAGCTGCTGAGTCAGCGCGCCGATGCCGGGACCGATTTCAAGCGCGCCCTTCGTTTCATCAAGTTCAGCGGCATTCACGATGTTGCGCAAAATATTTTGATCGATCAGGAAATTCTGACCGAGGCTTTTCTTAAACGTAAACCCGTACTTGGCGATGATGTCCTTCGTCCGCTTGGGTGAGGCCACATCTGCAACTGCTTTGGATCCTTCTGTCATGAATGTTCTCCTTCGCTTTCCATCGTTCTCAGTGCGCGCTGGAATTCCTCCTGCGTAATTCTGAACGTGGAGCACCTTTTATAGAACTGCTTGCCATTGGCGTATCCAATGCCGAGCAAATTGCCCATCTTAAGCCGCCGTTCCGATGCCTGTGCATGCACAAGCAATCCTGCCTGCATCAGATCGTCCATCGTCACTTCCGCAAGATTGCCGCTGCCTTCCGTGGCTTCCGTGCGCAAATTGGCCAGCGCTCTCCGAATGGCTTCGGGAGACGCATTCTCTACGCCGATATCGCCCTTATAGAGTGCCTCCTCCTGGGGAAGAAACGCATGCTTGCAGCCTGGGACGCGCTGCGCCACGATTTTGCGGATCCGCTCGCCGGCATGATCGGGGTCGGTGAATATAATAACGCCTCGACGCTGCTGCGCAAGCTCTACCCGCTTCAGCACGGCTTCGCCGATCGCTGAGCCGCCCGTTTCGATGGTTTCCGCTTCTACGGCGCGTTTAATGGCCACGGTATCGTCTTTGCCCTCAACTACAATGATTTCTTTCATCATGGAAGTTCATTCCTTCCTTTCGCACAAACATCTCGCAAGAATCGCCTAAAGCCGTCCATACAGGCGGCCCCATTCTCGTTTGATATGCCTAAGAAGTCATTATGACTTCGTCTTTGCTGAAAATCAAAAAGAAGAGGCATCGCCTCTCCTTATCATGACATATTTAGGCTTCAAATACGATATGAATCAAGTAGCACCATTATTGCTTCTCTACAGATGCTGCAAAGGATGACCGGGTTTCTTACAGAGACTCCGGCTTTTTCGGTCCCAGCACATAGACCGTATAGCCTCGTTTCAGACCGAAACGATCGGCATACGACTCGCTGTTGTAGTAGACATCGATCTTCTTGCCTTTGATCGCACTGCCCGTGTCTTCCGCACGGCGGAAGCCAATGCCTTCAATGTATACCCACCAGCCGATCGGTATGACTCTCGGATCTACGGCAATCGTCCGGCCCTCTTTCACACGCGCACCGGATGCGGTGATGCCGTACTCGGGGTGGTTGACGCCTTTGCCGGTCGAAGCTACGCCGGCGGAATAGGCGGTCAGCGTTACATTTTTCAATATTTTACTCGCACTGAACGTTATGCCCCGTTTCGTCCAAGTGCCGGATGAATTTGCGGAGAGCATCATGACATCAGGTTTCTTCGTCCCGACGGTCACGATCTTATCCACAGCTGCATCTTGATTCAGCTTCTCGACAAGCGTTTGCGAGACGAGTACACCGTCTGCAAATACAGATTCATAACGTTTGACGACCGTGCCCTGCTTGCCGTTCTGGACAAGCTTCTGCTTCCCAAGTTCCAGCTTAGGATCTTCCTTCTTCACAATGGAGAAAGGAACCGGATACGCGGTCTCCGAATATTTCTTATCGATCCTTGTGATCGTTATGACCATGTTCGGAGAAAGTCTATCCGTCAGCGTAGGCACTACTTTATCTTGACTGCGTACCGATATATTAGCCTGATCGATCGCTGCCTGTACAGTTCTCTCTGTCGTGTACAACGTTTTTGCTTTGCCGTCAGCCTTTACTATTAGCGGCACCGCTTGATCAATTACGACGCGGTCGCCGTCTTTAATACCGCCAGAGAGCGGCATCGACACTTTATCATAAGTGCCGACAGTTATGGCTTGTTCATCCAGTAGGCGTTGAAGGACCCATTGTTTGGTCGATACAATGGTTTCTCGTCCGTTCAATACTACGGAGACGTGCTTGTCAGCCGTTCCGTACAACAACACCAAAAACATGAAAGTCATAGCGATTGAGATCATGGCGCTTAAGATAATTAAACGCACATTCTCATGCTTCCATCGCAATGCGAAAGACATGCTGGATGATCGTTTCCCATGGGTGTCCTTAAGCTGGAGTTCTCCCACTTCATCGGTCCTCCTTACATAGCCCCGCCGCCTTTGTTACGCATGATACTTAGACGCGACTATAAAGTGATTAGCGTGCAAGCACGCATTTTCCAAATTCATCCTCGGTGCCACCTCCATGTTAACCCTATGTCGTCAGTTTACGCATTATTCAAACAAAAAGAAGCCCGACGACAGAGGATCTGTTTCGTGGCTTCCCATTAGACAATGGTAGCATGGATTGCATGCACGAGGTTGATCTCTCTTATTGACGCTTGCGAGGTTAGCTGTCGGATTCGGACGTGAGAGTCGCCCTATTCGCTTATGACGCGTCTTTCGAATACTGCGTCGTTTGCGAAATTCACCCCAAGAAGAATTTCATGTTCCACCGACCGCAATGATACGATCAGTTTCAACAATTGGTTCCCCCGCTCTCCGTTTTTCGGAGATTAAGCGATTATTTTGGAAAAGGAATACAAGTTTTGTTACCCTGAAATGAATCATACCTTCTAGCGCTGCACATTGTAAAGAACTGATTAATGACGATTTAACCGAATTTCAAGGAAAAATCCGAGAAAAACAAGCGATTTCTGAAGCGAAATTCAGTTTTTACACCGGATTAGTCCCAATTCCTTGCTTTCAAAACGATTTTCATCATATTCCAAAACATTTCATCGCGTTTTCCGTTGTGATTTTAGCAATTTCTTCTACAGATTTACCTGTGATTTCCGCCATCGTATTTGCTACAAGACGGACGAAAGCCGACTCATTCCGTTTTCCGCGGTGAGGGTGAGGAGCCAAATATGGCGCGTCGGTTTCGATGAGAATCCGGTCGAGCGGCACCCTCGCCATCACTTCTTTTGGTACCCTGGCATTCTGAAATGTAAGCGGTCCACCGAAGGAAATATAGAAATTCATATCGAGGCATTGCTTCGCTGTTTCCCAACTGCCGGAATAGCAATGCATCACCCCTCCGACCGCCTTCGCGTCTTCTTCTCTCAGTATTCGGACTACGTCCTCATGCGCATCGCGATTATGAATGACGATGGGTTTATCTTTCTGCTTGGCAAGCTGGATCTGCTCGCGGAATACGCGCTGCTGCACGTCCTTCGGCGACGTATCCCAATGATAATCAAGTCCGATTTCACCGATGGCGATGACCTTGGGGTGGTCGCATAAAGATGCAATCCAGTCCAAATCGCCCGGAAGCATATCAATGCTGTCTACGGGATGCCAGCCTACCGCCGCATAGATAAACGAATACTGCTCGGCGAGCGCCATCGTCGTAGGGATTGTCTCCCTGTTGAAGCCAATATTGATCAGCGTATGTACGCCCTCGGCCCGTGCCCGTTCGATAACTTCCGCACGGTCTTCGTCGAATTTATGCGAGTCTAAATGTGTATGTGTGTCGATTAACATGATAATGTCTGAAACCCCTTTCTACATTAAAGCAAATAATTCGCGAATATTCGCGGAAAGCAAATGAACCGATTGAAGCAGCGGTTCTTCTGGGTAATAGAGATGGTACTTGCCTTGATGTATGCCGGTAATGGAACGAACAATGTCGGATCGGCCGGAGATTTCCGACAAACGATCATCTCCGGAGAGCAGCAGAATCGGCGGTTTTTCTTCATTCTCCGTCATGCCGGCCGTTCCTGGACGATACACATGGTAGGGCATGTCAAACGGAAAGTCAATTTCTAGATGATAGCTTGGATGTAGACCGATTGCGCTGAACTGCTCGCGGATTTCCTGCCAGAGCGCCTCATTCGGCTGGTCCATCGTTACATATTTATACAATCTGCGGTCAAGAAAGCGGCGGCATAGGTCAGACAGTACGAAATCGTGTTCTTTCCCCCACTCGGAGAAAGCGGTTTGGACAAGCGCCTCATCCAGTGCGATATAGTCTTCAAGATCAATCATGCCCGAGATCAGTTTTTCCAACGGAGCCATCATCCAACCAAACGGATAGCCACCCGCGTAAAGCTCCATTGCTCTGCGAAATATTTGTCTAAGAATAATTTCAGAGCTTCTGGTTACCGGGTGAAAATACACCTGCCAATACATTTGATACCGGGACATGAGATAATCTTCCACGGCATGCATGCCGCTTTCTTTGACGACGATCCGCCCCTGATATGGTCTCAGCACCCGCAGGATCCGCTCCAAATCGAAGGTACCGTAATTGACCCCCGTGAAATAAGCATCGCGGAGCAAATAATCCATCCGATCCGCGTCCATCTGACTGGAAACTAGACTAACGACAATCGGCTGATGATAGGTTTTGCAAATGACGGATGCAATCCGCTCCGGATATGAGCGGTCAAAGGCACGCAGCACCCGGTTGATTTCCGTATCCTCAAGAAGCAGACGGCACGTCCATTCTTCGTGACGCGTGTCGAACACATCTTCAATGGAATGAGAGAACGGACCGTGGCCGATATCATGAAGCAGTGCCGCGCATAGCGCAACAAGCTTCTCCTCCTTCGGCCAATCCGGATAGCCGCTCCGCTCGAACTGTGAAATGATTTTGCGTGTGATTTCATAGACGCCGAGCGAATGCGAGAATCGGCTGTGCTCTGCGCCATGGAAAGTTAAATAAGAAGCGCCGAGCTGCCGTATGCGCCGAAGACGCTGAAACTCCCGGGTATTAATCAAATCCCAAATCAGCTGATCCTGCACATAGATGTATTTATGAACGGGGTCTTTGAATACTTTCTCTTCAGGCAGTCGGTCCCTTGCATGATTCGCAACCATTTCTTAGCCTCCTTAGCGTTCGCCATTTCGACACAACCTGTCGAATATTTGTCGAATGATGTCGTAATCCCATTTCCAATATGAGCCCCACTGTTGTAGTATATATAGTATAAACAAGTGCCCATTTCTAGAGATAATATGGTCACAATTGGTCATTTTTGCCGATAATGGCAGGTTGACTATTTTGGGAAACGTTGGTATTATATAGACATTCAATGATAGAATTATGTCGAATCGTGACGACTATTGCATATGAAAGGAGAACGAAAAGAAATGATGAAATCTACTGGTATCGTTCGTAAAGTTGATGAGCTTGGCCGCGTTGTTATTCCAATTGAATTGCGCCGTACGCTTGGAATTGGAGAGAAGGACGCACTGGAAATTTACGTAGACGGCGAACGCATTATGCTGAAGAAATATGAGCCTGCATGTATCTTCTGCGGCAATGCAGAGAACGTCGCTTATTTCAAAGGCAAAATCGTTTGCAACGTTTGTCTGACAGAAATGCCGACTCCCGTAACAAAATAAGAGAGACAAATCCAAAATTATCAGTTATAATAACATTATCCCATTTGTTAATTCTAACCTTTAAATACTCCTTGATGCCTTCCTGGGCCTTATCGGCCAGGAAGGTCTTTTTTTTGTTCGCTTACTTCTTCATAACTTCATTATAAACATCCCGCTTCTGCAGCCCTCTGTCTTGTGCAGCCCGCTTGATCGCTTCCTTGCGATCTCCAAGCTGTACTTCATACCGCTCCACATGCTCTTCGACGCTGAGCGTGCTCCACCAAGAGGTTTCCTCAAGCTTTGCTGCAGCTTCTTCCTCCGCGCCGATCCCGGCGACTACGAGACAATACTCGCCGAGCGGCGGATGCTCTTCCAACCAAGCCATGCATTCCGATATCGTGCCGCGCGCAACTTCCTCATGCCGTTTGGTCAATTCTCTGACCATGGCCATCTTACGGTTGCCCCACTGCTCTAACATCGCGGGTAAGGTCTTCGTTATTCGATGCGGCGATTCGTAACAGATCAAGGTACTGTCTTGACGCTGCAGTCGTTGCAGCCATATGTTCAGCGGTTTGCGATCCCGAGGCGGGAAGCCGGCAAACAGGAACTTCTCCGTCGGCAGGCCTGAGACGATTAGTGCAGACAAAGCCGCATTGGCTCCCGGAATCGGCACAACCGTTAACCCGCGCTCCGCCGCCGCCGCCGCCAGATCTGCGCCAGGATCAGAGATCGCCGGCAGTCCCGCATCGCTGACAAGCGCGATTGACTGCCCCTCCTCCAATAAACGAATAAGCTCAGGACCGCTCGCTTCCTTATTATGTTCATGATAGCTGACCAGTCGCGAGTTAATTTCGAAATGAGCTAGCAGCTTGCGGGTTTGACGCGTATCTTCTGCCGCAATAAGATTGACTTCTTTTAAGATTCGGATCGCGCGAAACGTCATATCCTCCAAATTACCGATCGGCGTACCGACCAAATATAACGTGCCTGTGGCGTGTTTGGTGCCATCTCCTTGGAAGCTTCGCTGTACAATCATTTACCGTTCTCCTTTGTATGCACGCCTGCAGCTGCCTGATTGCCGTAGTAAATTTGCATTAACTCTTCATTATACTGGCGCTCTTCATTATAAACGATTAACGGAGGCAGCATCTTCATATCAGGCTTCCCGTCTCTAGCTGCTTCAATGAGTACCATATTGGATTCCGCCTCTGCATGCGGATGGACGAATCTCATTCGTTTGGGTTCCAGCTTCCATTTACGCATCGTTTCCAGAATTTCTACTAAGCGTGAAGGTCGATGAACCATAGCCATGCGGCCGCCAGGTCGAACCAATCTTGCGCAAGCAGCGACAATGTCATTCAATGTACCATTGCGTTCATGCCTGGCCATTGCAAAATGCTCGTTCTCATTCTGATCGCCCGTCCCCGCCGGCATGTAGGGTGGATTTACCGTGATGAAATCATAGGTGCCATGGCCATTCTGCTTATGAAAATCGCGCAGGTCGCCTTCGTAAATCGTGATTTGTTCCTCCAGGCCGTTTGCCTCAACACTGCGCTTTGCCATATCAGCCAATCGCGGTTGAATTTCCACCGCGTCGATGGCAGCTTTCGTTCGCGTTGTCAGAAGGAGCGGAATAACGCCATTGCCGGTACACAGGTCAAGAATCCTGCCGCGCGGTGGAATAGCGGCAAATCGTGCCAGCAGCACCGCATCCATCGAGAAGCTGAACACTTCTCTGCTTTGAATAATATGTAATTGATGCGTTAGTAGATCATCCAGCCGTTCATCCGGTGCCAGCATAACCTCTTTTACCACGTTTCATGCTCCTCATCCAATCGATTTTCAGTTCTCTTCAATAAAAACAAGACCCTGCGGAAGAGGGTCTTGTTCGTTAATCTTTATTAAGAAACGAAAGGCAGAACAAACAGTCGCCTTCTGTCCGCAAATGTCCGTAATACAAGTTGCAAATATGAAAGCCTTCATGATAAAGCCGAGCTAAATTGTCATAGCCTTGACCGACTGCAGCAGGATCGCCAGTCATCACGGGCTCCTCTGAAGCATCGTCTTGAACGGCAGCTGCCGCATCCAAGACAATCGGCTCTGATTTCGGCGTCGGCGCAAATACAGCCGTTTCCCGCTTCAATACTTTGCGCAGCTGGCCGTTCTCTATGCTTAGCCGATTATTCTCTTCAAGCAGCGCTTTAATCTTCTGCTTCATCGTACCCAGCTCTGTATATAAGCTGCCCAAATGCGTTTCCAACTCACTGATCTCACTAAAAATGTCTTTTTTCAAGTTTCCACCCCAAGGCTATACAGCTTCGGATTTCACAGTACCGGTAATCATTTGATCACAACATCATCCAGCGGCAGTTCTTTCGGCTTGCCTCCAACGTCGAACAACTGAACATAAACCGATTTGGTTCCTGCGTTAATGCCCGTTACTTTGCCTTCGCCATAAGAAGTGATGACCACCTTGCCGATCGCCGGCAATTCTTCGCGAACACTCTCATAATTGTCATGCTCGTATTTGAGGCAGCACATTAAGCGGCCGCATAATCCGGAAATTTTCGTAGGATTTAGCGATAAGTTCTGATCCTTCGCCATCTTGATGGACACCGGCTCGAAATCGCCAAGCCAAGTCGAGCAGCACAGCACGCGGCCGCATGGACCGATACCGCCCAGCATCTTCGCTTCATCGCGAACACCAATTTGTCTAAGCTCGATCCGCGTGCGGAATACGCTTGCCAAATCCTTAACCAGCTCGCGGAAATCGACTCTGCCTTCAGCCGTGAAGTAGAAGATGATCTTATTCCGATCGAAGGTAAACTCAACATCAACCAGCTTCATCTTCAACTGATGATCTCTTATCTTCTCCAGACAGGTAGCAAAAGCATTCTTTGCCGCTGCCTTATTTTCTTCGACTATTTTCGCGTCGTTGTCACCGGCGATGCGAATGACCTTCTTCAGCGGCAGGACGACATCTGACTCGCCAACCTGTTTTGGTCCCACCACGACTTTGCCATACTCGATTCCTCTCGCCGTCTCAACAATGACAAACTGTTCCTTATCAATGTTGAATTCGACGGGATCGAAGTAGTAGATTTTGCCCGCTTTCTTAAAACGGACACCAACGACGTTATACAACTATTCACCCCTCCTGTACGCGGATCAGAAGCTGCTCAAGTGCCAACTGCGGCGACACATGTGCGCGTATGCGCTTGCCGGCCTCGAGTGTATGTTCCATGCATGCCACCCAGCCCTCCGCCGAACGCGCATATGCATGCTTGCCAATCCAATCAAGCTGATCTATAAAAACGAGTGATTCATGTCTTCCTGCTTGATAATGAATCATATCCTTGTACCAAAGTACAAGCATGGATAGAAGAAGCTGCGGCTGCTCGCCTAGCTCCGTCTTTATAATTTGCTGCTGCAAGGACAACATTGCCGCGGTGAACCGGGTCAGACTGTCCTTTCCTAATTGTATCACTACGTTTCTCATTTCTGCAAACCCATTCTGTTGGGTTAACGCCCTGCAGGCATCAAGACCTGACGCGAGCTGCACAGCTGCGCGCGCTGGAAGCTGCGGCACGCCTTCATTCGCTAATGTTTGCAGCATATCCTGCGGCGCAAGCGGCATGAAAGGCACCCACTGCGTGCGCGATCTAATCGTCGGCAGCATGGCTTGCCCATTCTCGGTGAGCAGAATCGCCACGACAGCCGACTGCGGCTCTTCTAGAAACTTAAGCAGGCTGTTTGCCGCTTGAAGCGTCATTGTTTCCGCACGCTGCATGATATAGATTTTCCGGGCTGTATTTATGTTTCGATAAGCAAGCTCTCTTTGAAGCTCGCGAATTTGGTCGATTTTAATGGAATTGCCGTCAGGCTCGACGAT
Organism: Paenibacillus sp. R14(2021); assembly: GCF_019431355.1. NCBI lineage: Bacteria > Bacillati > Bacillota > Bacilli > Caryophanales > Paenibacillaceae > Paenibacillus > Paenibacillus sp. R14(2021). The sequence continues at coordinate 4,001,824 of NZ_CP080269.1, read as the reverse complement.
ATGCAAATCCGGTTGATTGCCATGCTCGAATTTTCGGCATTCCAGGCAATGGCCGCAAGCATCATCGCCGGCCTCCGAGCAGAACAGCGCTTTGGCAAATGCCATCGCCATGCCCATACGCCCGCTTCCAGGCGGCCCGCTGAATAAATAGGCATGTGAAACTTTGCCGCTGGTCAGTGCATATTGCAAAATACGTTTTGCCTTCGGTTGTCCCGCAAGCTGTGCAATGCTCATACCGCGTAAATCCTTTCTATCTTAGAAGAACAAATTAATGAGTATGCCGCGAATGTCGCCGATCGTCTGGAGCAGCTTCAGCCGTCCTTCCTCGGTCTCCAGGAGTTCCTCTCCCATAGATATAAGCGAGCTGTCGATTTCCTCAAGCAGCTTGTACCTCTTCGTACGGCCGCGCCGGTCGAATCCGCGTGTTTCCTTCATCCCGATACCGCGTCTAACGGTATCCTCTAGAAACTGCTTCACCATTTGGCGATAGAGCTTAAGCTCTCTGACCGTCATGGATCGAGAGAGCCTTTCGCCTTGATTATGAATATCCTTAAGCTTCTCCTGAAGCTGTTCAATCGTCCGCTGCTCATCCTGCACATTCATAACATCCGCAAAATTTTTCATGGCAACAGGCTTGGAGCCGGTATCGGGGCGTGAACGGTCCGCACCTAACGGACGCCAGCCGGGATTGATTTTCATTGCTCATTCACGCCCTATGATTAGAAATGTTCAAAACGTTCAACAGGTACGACAAAGACAGCTGCTCCGCCAACCTGCACTTCTACAGGAAATGGAATGTAAGAATCTGTTGTGCTGCCCATCGGAGAAACAGGCGAAACGAGCTGGTCACGCACCTTACAATTGGCACGGATCACCGTCATTACTTCATGCACACGTTCATCCTCAATCCCGATCATGAACGTCGTATTGCCCGCACGCAGGAATCCCCCCGTACTTGCAAGCTTCGTTGCCCGGAAACCTTCTCTTACGAGTGCATTCGACAATCGATTGCTGTCTTTATCCTGTACAATAGCAACAACTAACTTCATCCTTATCCCTCCCATAATAGATCCCTTGAAACGATAACGGCTATAAGCCTGTCTATTTACGATCAGAACCCCATACCTGATATGATGCGGAAATTAACGTGCTATACTTATTATTTGACATCGAATGTAAATAATCCTTCAAAATCGCTGTTTTAATATAGAAAGCACGTCATTTAGGACCGTTTTTGGCGGCTGTTCGGCATTAATTCGGATGATCCGGTTTGGCTCGTCAGCCAACAATTTGCGGTACCCTTCTTGAACGGCTCTATGGAATGCGAGACCTTCCAGATCGAGCCGATTGATTTCTCGTTCCTCAGCCGAATTGATTCTGGCTAAACCGGCTTCCGGAGAAATATCGAGCCAAAATGTGAGATCCGGCATCATGTCGTCAATCGCAAACTGGTTAATGGATCGAACCTCCTCGATACCGAGCCCGCGCGCATAGCCCTGATAAGCCAAGCTGCTGTCGATGAATCGGTCGCAAATGACAATATCTCCGCGGGATAACGCAGGCATTACTTTTTCGACAAGATGCTGGCGTCTTGCTGCCGCATAAAGCAGTGCTTCCGTCCGTGCATCCATTGCAGTATTGCCCTTATCCAGGATAACACCGCGAATCTGCTCCGCAATAGGAATGCCTCCAGGTTCTCTTGTCGTCCATACGTTCTTACCTTGTTCGTGCAGCGATCGGGCAAGTTCGGCAATTAATGTCGTTTTTCCCGCACCTTCCCCGCCTTCAATCGTCAAAAACAAGCCTTTTTCCACCTGCCGTGCTCCTCTGTCTGTTTATACCCCTATCATATCAAAGCCAATCATACGCGTAAATGTGCTATCCCAGCGATACGACGGCAATGGTTTGCATAGTAGGGTCAGCCGCCCCCTGGCATCTGGCACCGTCATTGACGAGCTGGCGAATAGCTGCGACCGCTTCGAAAGTGATGAGCTCGCCCTCGTAGAGTAAGGGAATCCCGGGCGGATATGGAATGACTGCTTCTGCCGCCTTTCTACCGACGGCTTCCTCAAGGTTCACACGCTGCGAGTCGTTATGGCCGTTTCTTCTTGCACCTAATCTGCCGAATAACACGGGCTCAGATATTTGGTATGGGATTTCAGTGATTACAGGCTTCTCCTGCGGTCTTGTCGATGTGATGCTCTTGTTGGAATCCGAAGCAATTGCTATTGCAAGCAGTGCTTGCTGCAGCCGAGCCGCGTCATCCGCCGAGGCAGCCATTCCGAAGAGCAGTACCACATAACGGGAGTCCGCCATTTCCGCGTAACATCTGAAGCGTTCCAGCTGTTTCTGCAGCTCGAAGCCTGTTAATTTACCGCTGGAATCGCAAAGAACGATACGCAGCGGATCCGTTTGAATCGATGAATCTTCCGTCATTTCAACCAAGCGATATTGATCCTGCTCTATAATCCAATGCCTGAAAGCCGCAGCTGTTGCTAACCCCTGCTGGAACAATGCAGTTCCGCCGTAGAAATCGATCATTGCCCGGGTAATATCAAGCGATGCCATGATGGGATAGGACGGACTGGAGCTTTGGATCATGCGAAGCGACTCTCTAAGCGCCGTTCGGTCGATTTGCTCACCCTGGACATGAAGCATAGCACCCATCGTCAGCGCCGGTAATGTCTTATGCGTCGATTGAACAACCGCATCGGCTCCGGCAAGAAGAGCAGATGGCGGGAACGCCGGGTGAAGACCGTAATGTGCGCCGTGAGCTTCATCTACCAGCAGCATTTTTCCATGCCGATGTATGAGATCCACATAAGCTCGCAGATCTACACTGAGCCCGTAATAGCTCGGGTTTGTGAGAAATACTGCTTTGGCCTCGGGATAGCGGTTCAGCGCATCTTCTAGATGCGACAATTGCGGAACGATATTCAAGCCGCTAGCCACATCTCTGGCGGGCATCATGAAGACCGCTTTGGCTCCTGCCAGCTTCAGTCCATTTAATACGGATTTATGAGCATTTCGCTGGACGATAATTAGATCTCCAGGCTCGCACACAGACAGCAGCATCGCCAAATTGCCAGCCGTACTCCCGCCAACAAGAAAGAAGGTCTGCTCCGCGCCAAACGTCCGTGCTGCTAAGCGCTGGGCTTCATCGATCATGCCGGTAGGTTCATGCAGATCATCAGTAATAGATAACTCCGTGACATCGATGTTCATCACGGTTTCTAACATACGCCGCGCTGCATCAGGTATGCCTGGCATGGCCAATAGCGATTGACCGTATTTATGCCCTGGTACATGCAAACTGAGCGGCTGCGATCGATGGAGTTGAAGTAGTACTTCCAATATAGGTGAATGCCATATTCGGCTTCCTGAAGCGGACAAATCTTTTCCCCCTGGTTCTTATTTGCTTATGTTCTCATCATAAATCATTCTGACCTTGACATAAACTGCAGGAGAAAAGAAAAAATCCCCCGATCTCTCTCGATAAATGACTACGACACGAGAAAAATAAGGGATTAAATAGCTGCTTGGATGCAGGGTCTATGCATTATTTTGAAGCCAGATGCGTCTTAGCTGATGAATAAAAAATGGATACTTCGCATCCTGTACCTCTGTGCGGACCATTTCGCTTTCGCACGATTCGCATATAAATTCATCAATAATCCGAATACCTTCCTGTTTCTCATGACCGCATATAATGCACGCACTGCTTGAAGGTTGTTCCGTCATTTCGCTTCACCTCATTGTAATAAAATATGCCATTGTTACTAGTATGCCACAAAGTCTAGCAACCTATACGACTTTCATAGCCCATTTCAAATAGTAATACAGTTTATGTTGCAACGCCCAGAATGGTGACGTGCTGCTTGTACTTCTTTTGATGGGCAGGTCTTCATAATAGCTCCATAAAATCCGATACATTGATGTAGATTGATGAAAGGATTGACGATATCATGCGAGGCAAGCTAGCTGAACAGGAGAAGGCAACGATCTACCAGTACCAGCTAAAGCAAAAAATAACCGTTCGTGATGAATTGTATCGCAGTCATCTCTGTGTATTAGCCATTCTGGCTATCTTCCTGCTTATTATGTACCGCGTAGAGGGTGTAAAAGCATTGGGAATCGGCATTATTGGCACCCAAATTATCCATTTCATTATCATTCGCCTGACACTTATACGTGTAGATGAGCCGGATTACAGGCGTTGGGGATGGAGAGTTGTTGCACCTTGGATCGGTTACATCCCGACTGCGCATATCGAACTTGGTTTATTCCGGAGGCTGCACCGTCATTTACTATGGCTTGGATTATGTGCGATAGGAGTCTTCTATCCTTGGGCCAACGAAGCAACGATGATCAGTCTAATTATGTGTCATGTTTGGTTTCTTGCACCGCGGCTTGTTGTTGTACGAAGATTAAAAAAAGCAAAGCGCGAAGGTATACTCAAAATCGCATCAAACGAAGTCAGCTTTTATCACCGTTAATGGGCTTCCAGCGAAGCCCAGCGGATAGCAGCTGACTTTTTAGTTGAAAGCAACAAAAAACCGATCGCAGAAACTGCGATCGGTTGTTCGTGCTTGGCAACGTCCTACTCTCCCAGGACCCTGCGGTCCAAGTACCATCGGCGCTGGAGGGCTTAACGGTCGTGTTCGGGATGGGTACGCGTGGTTCCCCTCCGCCATCGCCACCAAACGATGTACATACAGAGCTGTCTTTCACCCTGAAAACTGGATACGAACCTTTGCGAAGGTCATTACTTAGCTGAACGAAGATGTTAACGTTAGTTTCCGAAGTGAACCCCTTAACAGGGTTCAATAGGATAAGCCCTCGACCGATTAGTATTCGTCAGCTGCATGCATTGCTGCACTTCCACCTCGAACCTATCAACCTGGTCGTCTACCAGGGGTCTTACGAATTGGGAAATCTCATCTTGAGGGGGGCTTCACGCTTAGATGCTTTCAGCGCTTATCCCGTCCGCACTTGGCTACCCAGCGGTGCTCCTGGCGGAACAACTGGTACACCAGCGGTGCGTCCATCCCGGTCCTCTCGTACTAAGGACAGCTCCTCTCAAATTTCCTACGCCCACGACAGATAGGGACCGAACTGTCTCACGACGTTCTGAACCCAGCTCGCGTACCGCTTTAATGGGCGAACAGCCCAACCCTTGGGACCTACTTCAGCCCCAGGATGCGATGAGCCGACATCGAGGTGCCAAACCTCCCCGTCGATGTGGACTCTTGGGGGAGATAAGCCTGTTATCCCCAGGGTAGCTTTTATCCGTTGAGCGATGGCCCTTCCATTCGGTACCACCGGATCACTAAGCCCGACTTTCGTCCCTGCTCGACTTGTAGGTCTCGCAGTCAAGCTCCCTTATGCCTTTGCACGCTGCGAATGATTTCCAACCATTCTGAGGGAACCTTTGGGCGCCTCCGTTACATTTTAGGAGGCGACCGCCCCAGTCAAACTGCCCACCTGACACGGTCCCTGTACCGGATTACGGTACCAGGTTAGAACTCCGATACGATCAGGGTGGTATCCCAACGTTGCCTCCACCGAAGCTGGCGCTCCGGCTTCTTAGGCTCCCACCTATCCTGTACAGATCGTACCAAAGTCCAATATCAAGCTGCAGTAAAGCTCCATGGGGTCTTTCCGTCTTGTCGCGGGTAACCTGCATCTTCACAGGTATTAAAATTTCACCGGATCTCTCGTTGAGACAGCGCCCAAGTCGTTACGCCATTCGTGCGGGTCAGAATTTACCTGACAAGGAATTTCGCTACCTTAGGACCGTTATAGTTACGGCCGCCGTTTACTGGGGCTTCGGTTCATAGCTTCGCCTTGCGGCTAACCACTCCCCTTAACCTTCCAGCACCGGGCAGGCGTCAGCCCGTATACTTCGCCTTACGGCTTCGCACAGACCTGTGTTTTTGCTAAACAGTCGCTTGGGCCTTTTCACTGCGGCCCCCTCGGGCTATTCACCCTACCGAGGCACCCCTTCTCCCGAAGTTACGGGGTCATTTTGCCGAGTTCCTTAACGAGAGTTCTTCCGAGCGCCTTAGCATACTCTGCTCGACTACCTGTGTCGGTTTGCGGTACGGGCACCTTCACCTGGCTAGAGGCTTTTCTTGGCAGCCTGAACTCATGACCTTCGCTACTGCAATTTTCGCTCCCCATCACAGCCCAGCCTTATCGATGTGCGGATTTGCCTACACATCAGCCTCACTGCTTGGACGGGCATCCATCAGCCCGCGTCACTATCCTTCTGCGTCACCCCATTGCTCGTAACGGCTTACGGTGGTACAGGAATATCAACCTGTTGTCCTTCGACTACGCCTTTCGGCCTCGCCTTAGGTCCCGACTTACCCTGAGCGGACGAGCCTTCCTCAGGAAACCTTAGTCTTACGGCGGACAAGATTCTCACTTGTCTTTTCGTTACTCATACCGGCATTCTCACTTGAATGCGCTCCACCAGTCCTTACGGTCTGACTTCAACGTACATTCAACGCTCCCCTACCCCTGCAACATAAGTTGCAAGCCATAGCTTCGGTGGTGTGTTTAGCCCCGTTACATTTTCGGCGCAGAGTCACTCGACCAGTGAGCTATTACGCACTCTTTAAATGGTGGCTGCTTCTAAGCCAACATCCTGGTTGTCTTTGCAACTCCACATCCTTTCCCACTTAACACACACTTGGGGACCTTAGCTGATGGTCTGGGCTGTTTCCCTCTTGACAATGGATCTTAGCACTCACTGTCTGACTCCCGGATATAAGTACATGGCATTCGGAGTTTGACTGGACTTGGTAACCCTTGGCGGG